>JAVBRG010000011.1:0-65288 GCA_031548195.1 Planctomycetota bacterium
CGTCGCTGGGTGGTTCCACTAAACACCCTATCGGTATCGGAACTTACACCTCCGTAAGGAAAGGAGCAAACGCCACTGTAGCGGTCGTCTGTCGGCCTGGATTCCGGCGAGTTACGCTTCCCCCCGGTTCAACGCTGGCAGCGCCGGAATGACGTGTGGGGAGGGGTCGCCGTGACAAGGTTCCGGAGAAGCGCATCTCCCGAATTTCACAGTGTCCTCGGTATGCCAAATCGCCATTCGGCGGTGTGAATGGTGATTTGGCAAAAGTCCAGATTTAACGCAGAAAATCAAGAAAAGGAGCCCCCCCATGATTCGCATCACCGCCCGAAACATCGTCAGGAAGGAGCACATTCCCCAGTACCAGAAACTGGTCAAGGAACTGGTCGAAGCCACGCGGAAGGAAGACGGCTGCGTCATGTATACCTCGAACCAGAGCATCAAGGATGAACGGGTGCATTGTTTCATCGAGGAATGGCGGGACCAGGCCGCGGTGGACCGGCATATGGCGTCGGAGCATTACCAGCGGATTATTCCCCAGCTGGCGGGCCTTTTCGAAAGCGAGAAATTGGTTGATCTCTACCGCCCACTTTTTTAGGGACTCGGGACCGGGAAAGGGGAAGGAGGCGGTTTCCTTCCCCTTTATGGAAAAATCAACCCGGAGCCAATTTTTTTTCTGGTAAACAGTCGATATATGGTTATAATGCACCGTTCCTATTAGTACTCTGGCCCGACCCGGTCGAGTCAGATTTTTTTATTATGCAATTTTTCATTAGACAATTTTTCGTCAGGTGAATTGCTTTACGCTCAGGAGCCACCATGTCCACCCAGGCAGTAATCCGCACCGGCGGCAAGCAGGTAGTTGTCAGTCAGGGCGATGTCATTGAAGTCGAACTCCTTTACGAAGACCGGGCCGCGAATTCCAAGGACGCCCGGAAAACCAGGAAGCCCGGCGACACCGTCACCCTTGACGACGTCCTCATGATCGTCAACGGCGGCAGTTCCACCGTCGGCACTCCCAAAGGGGCGGGCGCTTCGGTCAGCGCCAAAATCCTGAAGACGACCAAAGGCGAAAAAACCCGCGCCGTCTTCGTCCGCCGCCGCAAGGATTCAATGTCCACCAAAGGCCACCGGCAGAATTATCACCAGATCGAAATCACCGCCATCAACGGTTAAACCAGGTTCAGCCAGGCGGCGATGGATTTGTGATGGATTTGTAAGGCAAATTGCATAAGTATCCGCAAAGGAGTTCGTCATGGCACATAAAGTCGGGCAGGGTTCGAGCCGCAACGGTCGCGATTCCAAACCGAAATTCCGCGGCGTCAAACGCTTCGGCGGCGAAGCCGTCACCGCCGGCACCATCATCATCCGGCAAAAAGGCAACAAATTCCACGCCGGCGCCGGCGTCGGCCAGGGCCGCGATTTCACCCTCTTCGCCCTGCAGGAAGGGGTGGTCAAGTTCGAAATGACCAAGCGGAAAGTGCACGTGGTCGCCGCGAGCTAAGGTATTGTACCTTAAGGTATACCGACGGCGGAGTGGAATTGCGAAAAGTTTAATTCACCACAGAGACACTGAGGACCCAGAGAACCACGATTTCATTTAGCTACCAATAATGAAGTGGTTCTCTGTGCCCTCTGTGTCTCTGTGGTTAAATTCACAATTTCAAGCTGTCGGCGGTATAAATCAGAGCGCGCCGGCTCCAAGCGGTTTGTTCCAACCCCGCACCACCCAGGCCGGCTCCCCCACCCCGGGAGCCGGCCATTTCACGGCGTCGGTCCCCGATGGATCGGGGCGGGCATTATTTAGTGTCATTTCGTGTGAAAAATCGCATAATCTGCGGATATGAGCACCCTTTTCAACATTCTCGCCTTTGTTCCCCTCAACCATCCAGTCGCCCTCCTGGTCTCGGTGTTGCTGTTGATTTTGTCCGCCACCTTCTCCAGTTGCGAAACATCCCTGTTTTCCCTCACCACCCCGGAATTGAACCGCCTCCGCGCCAGTCAGGCCGGGATCGATCACGTGGTAATCAAACTCCATGCCAATCTGAAAACCCTCCTCCCCACCATCCTGTTCTGCAACATGGCAGTGAACGTCATGGTCTACGCCCTTTCGGCCGCGATCGCCAGCGGCATCGGCCGCGCCTTCGGCGCCGGGCTGGCGTTTGCCTTCAGCCTGGGGAGTTTGTTCATGGTGGTGTTTTTCGGGGAAGTGTTTCCCAAACAATTGGCCATCGCCTCCAGCCTGCCCATCGCCCGCCTGACCTCCCTGCCGGTGTGGGTTTTCTACCGCCTTTTGGGCAGACCCATGCGCGTCCTGAACGCCATCGTCACCGGCCTGGAACGCATCTTCATCCCCAAACGGAACGACCCCCAGAACCTCCGCGAAGAGGAACTGCGCCTGCTGGTCGAACAAAGCCGCAAACACGGGGTGATTTCCGACGGCGAGTACATGATGATCGATTCGATTGTGGAACTGCCCGACATCCGCATCCGCGACTTCATGGTCCCCCGGGTCGACGTCGAGCCCCTGCCGCCCGGTTCGAACCTGGTCCACGCCCTGGAGGTGGCGCGGCGGCGGCGGCACTGCAAACTGCCGGTCCTGTCGGCGACCCGCGACGACCTGGCCGGCTGGGTCGATGTCCGCGACGTTTACCTGGACCGGAAAAGCGCGGCGGAGCTGGAGGAGGAAACAGCCGAAATGTACCTCCGCGAGTTTCATTATTTCTCCGAGCACGACCGTGCGGATCAGGTCCTGGAAGCGATAAAAAAAGGCGGCCGGGATTTGTTCGCGGTGGTGGATGAACGCGGCACCGTGGTGGGTTACTTCACCCTCCAGGACATCATGGACGAAGTCCTCGGCCACTTCGGCGAGCACGGCGCGCCGCCGCCGTCGGAGATACGCGAGCAGCGTGGGATGTACATCCTTTCCGGCCGCTTCAGCGTAAGGGAATGGCGGGACATCTTCAACGTGACCGCCCACACCCCCCGGAGCGCCACGGTCGGGGGCATGGTGGTGGCGTTGTTGGGCCGGATACCGAAAATTGGCGACGAAGTGGCGGTGGAGAACGTGACCCTGACGGTTTTGTCGACCTGGCACAACCGGGTAGGTGAAGTGGGGGTGAAGCTGATCAGCGCGGCGGACCGCGAGAAGGCGGAGAAGAAGGTCTCTTCCAGGATGTTTGTCACCAAACCCTGATTTGGAAAATCGTCATGCAGTTACTTTTGAACCTGCTCGGTATCGCGGGGTCGCTCCTGCTCAGCTTCATTTCCTCGGGAATGGAGACGGCCCTCTATCGCGCCAGCCGGGTGCGCATGCACATCCGTTCGGAACAGGGCGAGGACCGGGCCAAGGTGGTCCTGAACGTGCTGGAACGCCTCGACGCCATGGTGACGACGATCCTGGTCGACAATAATATCGCCGCCTACGCCGGCACCTTTTTCCTGGCCAATCAATTTGCGGCCTGGAAGGTCCCCCAGGCGGAACTGGTCACCACCGCGGTTCTCACGCCGCTGTTTTTCGTGCTGACGGAGTCCCTCCCCAAGCAGATCGCCTACAATCACGCGGATTATTTCACGCTGTCCCTGATTCGGGTCTTCACCGCCTTCCAGTGGCTTTTGGCGCCGGCGGTGTGGCTGTTGAACCGGGCGTCGGCCCTGCTGCGTCGGCTTTTGGGGTCGCGGGGCGAGGTTCCGTTTTCGCAGAGTCAGCGGACGCTTCTTTTGGAGCACTTCAACGCGGGTGTGGCGGAGCGGGTGTTAACCGAGGAGCAGAACCGCATGGCGGTGCGGATAATGGAATTGGAGGGGATTTGCGCCGGGGACAGCATGGTGCCATTGAAGAAGCTGCTCCTGTTGCCGGTGGGGGTGGAGCGGGGCCGGGCGATTGCCGAGATGTCCAGTCAGAAGAAGCGTTTGGCGCTCTTGATTGACTCGGCTGGCCGACCGACTTCCAAGATTGTCACCTTGACCATGCTGTTGATGCATCCGGGTGAGGATCGGGGGGGGGTGGAGGAGGCGGTGGTGGAATTGGAGAGGGTCAAGGCGGGAGTGGCGATACCGGAGGTATTGAATATATTTCGGCGGACGCATTTGCGCCATGCTTTGGTGGTTCAGGGGAGTAGGGTGGTGGGGTTGATTACGACGGAGAGTGTGTTGGCGAGGATTGCCGGGGCGCATTGAGCGGCATCGGTAAAGGCGGTTCAATAAAATCCGGCCCCGCGGAAGTTTTTTTCCGCCCCAATAAGAATAATTCCATTTTCCTTAACCCTTACCAAAGCGGAACTAGGAACAGAGGCTACTTTTCCCCACCTTTTTCCCCCTTGACAACTCGAAGCGTAAATGTAAAACGTTAGCCGGGGTTGATACTAGATATTGACAGTATTTAGTATATGATTACTATATATAGTATAATCTATCACGAAAGGAGCATGCCATGGACATTGCGGAGTTTTTCGAAAAAGTCGAGCGTCACGCCGATCTCGAAGGGGTGGGCATCGAGTCGGCCAAGGACGATAATCAGCTGTGGTTTACGGTCAAGCACCGGAAAACCGGCTTAATGACCCGGGTGCCGGCGTCGGCCGTGGAAGAGGGAGAGTGGGCGATTTTGGAAGAGGTGTTGACCGGAGTGCGTGAGCCGCAGGTTTTGCAACATATGACCCGGGTGGTGGGGTATTTCAGCCGGGTGGAGAACTGGAACAAGTCGAAAATCGGCGAACTCCACGATCGCCACAAAGGAAATTACGGGATTGCCGGATAGGGGAATTTATCCGGCCAGCCCCCTTTTTCAGGCATATTGCCGCAAAAAAAAATACGCCTCCGCCCGGGGCGTATTTTTTTTGGGTAAAAGGGCCGGCCGGAACGCTTGTCCAAAGCGTCCCGGGACTATGCATAGACGTCAATGATATTCTGGGCAATGTTCATCTTGTCCGCGGCGATGGAATTTTCCAAAGACACCGCCACCAGCTTTTCCGCCATATCGGCCTGCTGCTCCATCCCCTTCATGAGGACCTGCATCAAAACCCCCATCATCTGGCCGCCGCCGCTGCCGCCGCCCACTCCGCCGACTGACATGATTTCGCCTCCTTATGCTGGACTTCCATCCGGAGTTTTGCACAATCACCATTCAAACTGGCCCCGGCGATTTTGTAAAAGCAAAAACCCCTGAAAATAATTAGCGGACGGACCAGGGAAAAGTTTAGCGCGGCAATGGAGAAAAATATGGATCCGCATAACCGAACTGTCTGGATAACCGGCGCCTCCTCCGGTATCGGCGGCGCCTTGGCGGTGGAAGTGGCCCGGCATAAACCGGCCCGCCTCCTCCTCTCGGCCCGGCGGGTGGAGAAGCTGGGGGAAGTAGCCGAGCGCTGCCGCGAGGCCGGCGCGGGGCTGGTGGAGGTCATGCCCTTCGATTTGGGGGAGACGGCGGCGTTACGGGGGATTGCCGCCGAAGCGGAAGCCCGCCTGGGCGGCGGCGTGGACATCCTGGTGAACAACGGCGGCGTGGGGATGCGGGGGCTGGGGCTTGACACAGACCTCGAGGTGGCAAGGCGGGTGTTTGACGTGGATTATTGGGGCGCGGTCGAATTGACCCGGGGGGTGGCGCCGGGGATGGTGAAACGCGGCCGGGGGCAGATTGTGGTGCTGACCGGGGTCCTGGGGAAATTCGGGGCGCCGCGCCGGTCATTTTATGCGGCGGCCAAGCATGCCCTGCACGGCTGGTTCGAGTCGTTGCGCGAGGAATTATTGGCAACGGGGGTGGAGGTGACGTTTCTGGTGCCCGGCTGGGTCAGGACGGAGATTTCCCGGCACGCGCTGGAAGCGGACGGCGGTCAACACGGGCGGATGGACCCGGGACAGGAGGGGGGGATCAGCGCCGAGGAATGCGCCCGGCGCTGCCTGCCGGCCATGGTGAAGGGGGTGCCGGAGCAATTGATCGGGGGAATCGAATGCGGCGGGGTTTACCTTAACCGTCTCTGGCCGGGGCTGTTCCGGAAAATGCTGCGCCGGCGGGGGATTGGCTGAGAAACAGCGGCGCGGCGGAAGTTTTCGGAAGCGCGCCGGCAGGAATATTTTAAAAATTTGCATTGTATTATATTTTTTCTATTGCATACAATAGAAATTTGCTGTATACTGTTTTTAGACTCGCACCCAGGACAGCGTCTTACCCCGCGCCGAATCGAGTCTCTTCCCCATACCCCCCCATTCCCGCTTGGGTCCCATAACTCCAATCCCGTGCCGGGAAATGTCCGGTTTTATGATCGTCTTTTGACGACACCATCTTCCCTACAGACTAACCGATGTCCCCATAGGCGGAGGCCAGGCATGAGCGCATCAGTCAAAATCGAGAAGCTGCGGCAACGTCTTTTCGACGTGGAATACCGGAATCCCGGCGTTTGGCAATTCCAGGACACCAATATCCTGGACCTGTGGCCGGAAATCCGCGATGAACCCATGGTGGTGCGTAAGGGGTACGCGCAAAAATACCTGGGGGAAAACCTGAGCGTCGAAATCAAACCCGACGAGCTGATCATCGGCAACCCGAATCAGAACAGCGTCGGCTGGGGGAGCGTTCTCCCGAAATATTTCACCGAGGCGGAAGGCGAGCAGGCGGCCCGTTACGAATTGAATGAATGCTCGGTTTGGGGCCATCATCCGCCCGACTGGAGCCTGATTCTCGCCCACGGCGTGGTGGGGGTGAAAAAGCGGATTCTCGCGCAAGTTGAGGAACAGCTCCGGACCGGCCGGCCGGACGGGATGGCGGTGGACAATTACCGCGCCATGCTGGTGGCCCTGGACGGCGTGACCGCCTTCGCCCGGCGCCACGCCGAGGCGGTTTTGGGAATGGCCCTCGCCTGCCCCGACCCCGAGCGCCGCCGGGAGCTGTTTGCCATCCACCGCAATTGCCTCAACGTCCCCATGAACCCGGCCGCGAATTTCCACGAAGCCCTGCAGTCCTTCTGGTTCGTTTACTGCCTGGTGAACAGCGGCGGCGAGTTCGTGCCTTTCGGCCGTTTGGATCAGCACCTTATTCCGTATTACGAAAAAGATCTGGCCGCCGGGACGCTTACCCCGGCGGAAGCCCGCGACCTGCTGGCCAGCTTCCTCGTCAAGTGTAACGAGCGGGTCATCCAGGACACCCGCCAGGCGCAAAACTTCTACAATTTCGGCCTTTTTTCGCAGGGAAAAATTCCCGACATCACCCTCTCCCGCACCGACGCCAATCAAACCGGCGGCTATTCCAGCCGCGCCCTCACCTGGCAGGACGGCGAGGACCTCGACAGCGACGCCAATTTCAATTACGGACAAAGCGGCAACGACTGGCTCATGAACTGCATGGTCGGGGGGGTGAAGCCGGACGGCAGCGACGGCACCAATCCCCTCACCTACCTTTTCATCGAACTCATCGCGGAACTCAATCTAATCATGCCCACCCTCGGCTGCCGGGTGCACAAGAACGCCCCGCCGGAACTTTTCGATCTGCTCGGCCGCACGCTGAGGAAAGGCCAGGGCGAACCGATCGTCTACAATGACGAGGCGATCATCCCCGGTTTCGTGGACCTGGGCGTTCCCCTCGAGGACGCCCGCGACTACTCGAACGACGGCTGCTGGGAGACCCTGGTCCAGGGGAAGAGCCACTTCAGTTACGGCCACGTCATGAATCTCCGTTGCATCGAATGGGTGCTGAACCGCGGCGTCTCGCAGCATAACGGCCTCCTGGAAGGCCTGGACACCGGCGACCCCGAACAGTTCGCCTCCTACGAGGATTTTTACCAGGCTTACCACAAACAGGTTTGCCATTACATCGATTTGCAATGCCGCCGCCGGCAGGAGAATTTCGGCCTCAGCTACATGATCGCCCCCGACCCCCTCATGAGCAGCATCATGCACGACTGCGTCGAAAAGGGCCGCGACCTCAGCCAGGACGGCGCGCGTTACATTTTCCACCTCATCCTGGTGACCGGCTTCTCCTGCACCGTCGACTCGCTCATGGTCCTGAAGCAGCTGGTCTACGAGGAAAAGTCCCTCCCCTTCTCCGAACTGAAGGCCGCCCTGGACGCCGATTGGCGCGGCTTCGAACGCCTCCGCGCCCGGATTGTCAACACCGTGCCGAAATACGGGAACGACCTCGACGAAGTCGACGCCATCGCCATCCGGGTCTTGAAGGACTTCGAGGATCACGTCGCGGAATGGAACCGCAAGGGGGGAAAGATCATGTTCCCCTGTGGTGTCGGCACTTTCGAAAATTACGCCGCCCTGGGCCGGGACATCGCCGCGACTCCCGACGGCCGCCGGAAGGGCGAACAGCTGGCGCCGAATTACTCCCCCACGCCCGGGGTCGACTTGAACGGTCCCACCGCCGCCATCAAGAGCGCCACCAAACCCGCCCTCATGCGTTACTATTGCGGCACGCCCCTCGACCTCGCCGTCAATTCCCGCGACGTCTCCGGCGAGGGCGGTCTGGCGCGGATGATCGGGGTCGTCAAGGCCTTCTGCGACATGGGCGGACAAATCCTCACCGTCACCACCACCGACGTCGCCGAGCTTCGGGACGCCCAGGCCCATCCGGATAAGCACCGCAGTCTTCGGGTCCGCATGGGTGGCCTGTCCGCCTACTTCATCTCCATGGCCCCGGTCCAGCAGGAAAACGTCATCAAGCGTTACGCGCGCTGAAGGGAAATTTCCGGCCCACAAGCCCTTCCCCGGCGCCCGCGGCATTCCCCGTCGCTGTTCACGGACGGGGAAATTTTCTCCCGTTTTCGATTGTATTATATAAATTGAATTACATACAATTCCTGTCCGGAGGGTCACGGTTATGGAAAAGAGCGATCTGGAACTGCAAGTCGACGCGGCGCGGATCCGCATCGGCATTCTGAAAGGGCTTCGCGCGTCGGGGGCCGGACACGTCGGCGGCAGCATGTCCATGGCCGATCTGATGGCGGTCCTGTACGGCGGCGTCATGCGTTTTCGCCCCGACCAGCCCGGCTGGGAGGACCGCGACTGGCTGGTCCTTTCCAAGGGACACTGCGGACCGGCCCTGTACGCGACTCTGGCCCTGCACGGCTTTTTTCCGGAAAAGGAACTGGAAACCATCAACCAGGGCGGGACCATTCTGCCAAGCCACTGCGACCGGAACCGGACCCCCGGCGTCGACATGACCACCGGCTCCCTTGGCCAAGGCATGTCCACCGCCATCGGCGTCGCCTTGGGGAACCGCTACAATCGTCGGAAAAGCCACACCTACCTGGTACTCGGGGACGGCGAAACGCAGGAGGGGCAGGTCTGGGAAGGGGCGCTTTTCGCCGCCCAGCATAAACTCGACACCCTCATCGCCTTTGTCGACAGTAACGCCAAGCAATTGGACGGCTACACCAAGGACATTTGCGATCTCGGCGATCTGGCCCAGAAATTCCGCGACTTCGGCTGGTTCTCCCAGGATTGCGACGGCAACAATGTGGCGGACATCCGCCGCGCGGTCATGCTTGCCCGGCACCGCCCCGGTCGCCCCGCCATGATAATCATGCACACCGAAAAAGGCTCCGGCTGCACCTTCGCCGAGGGCATCTTCTACAATCACCATATCAAATTTTCCGACGCCGAATGCCGGGAGGCGATCGCCAGCCTGGAGAAGAGGATTGGGGAACTGCGGGAAAAGGAGCCGGCCCATGTTTACGCTTGAAGGAAACCCCGCCCCGGAGAAAAGGGAGATGCGCGCCACTTTCGCCGAGAGCATGGACACGCTGGCGGCCGAGGACCGGCGGGTGATTTACCTCGACTGCGATCTGATGAACAGCATCGGCATGACCGGGTTCGCCCGGAAGTATCCGGAACAGACCATCAACTGCGGCATCCAGGAGGCGAACATGATCGGGGTCGCCGCCGGCATGTCCGCCACCGGCCTGGTTCCCTTCGCCCACACCTTCGGCACCTTCGCCAGCCGGCGGGTCATGGATCAGGTTTTCGTCTCCGCCGCCTACGCCAAATTGAATCTGCGCATCATCGGTTCGGATCCCGGCGTCACCGCCTCGACGAACGGCGGCACCCACATGCCCCTGGAGGACATGGGCATGATGCGTTGCGTCCCAGAAGTCACCATTCTCGAACCCACCGACTCGGTCATGCTCGCCGACCTGCTGCGGCAAACGAAGGAGCGTTACGGCGTCTTCTACCTCCGCCTGTCGCGGAAAGTCGCCGAGAGGATTTTCGCGGACGGCTCCACTTTTGAAATCGGCAAAGCCGTTCCGCTGAGGGTAGGATCCGACCTCACCATTTTCGCCACCGGCATCTCGGTCGCGGACTCCCTCAGGGCGGCGGACCTTCTGGCGAAAGAGGGGATCTCCGCTGCCGTCGCCAACATGTTCACCGTCAAACCCGTTGATGTCGAGGCGATCGTCCAGGCCGCCCGCGCGACCGGCGCCGTCGTCACGGCGGAAAACCACAGCGTCATCGGCGGACTCGGTTCGGCCGTGGCCGAGACCCTGGCGGAAACGGTCCCTGTCCCGCTGGAGCGGGTCGGAGTGCGGGACCGCTTCGGCGAAGTCGGCAGCGTCAATTACCTCAAGAAAACCCTCGCCATCGACGTCGGGGACATCGTCGCCGCCGCCAAGAGGGCGGTCCAGAGAAAGGCCGGAAAATGACCACCATGACGGATGCGGCACAAGCCGTCACGATCGCGGCTCTGCCGCGAACGATGCGGGCGGCGGTGATCCGCGAGGCGAACCTCCTGGAATTGGCAGAAGTGCCGGTTCCGAAACTCAAACCCGGCGAGGCGCTGGTCCGGGTGAAGTACTGCGGCATCTGCGGGAGCGATCTCCACGTCCTGCACGGGCAGCACCCGACCGCCCGTTTCCCGGTCGTGCCGGGGCACGAGTTCGTCGGGGAAATCGTCGCGACCCACGGGGAAGGCCGGGACGTTCCGGCGAAAGGCGAGACGGTCGTCGCCCAGCCGTTCTTCTCCTGCGGACATTGTCAACCCTGCGCCAAAGGCCGCGACAATGTTTGCCGCAATCTTTGTTTCATAGGCGCGCACACCGACGGGGCCTTCGCCCAATATGTCAAGGTGGCGTTGCGGAAAACCTACCGGCTGCCGGACAGCGTCGATCCGCGTCTGGCCGCGCTAGCCGAACCGCTCGCCGTGGCGGTGCACGATGTCCGCCGCAGCCGGCTCCAGGTCGGGGAAACCGCCCTGGTCATCGGCGGCGGCGCCATCGGTCTCCTTATCGCCATCGTGGCGAGACGGGCCGGGGCGGGCCGGGTGGTGGTGTCGGAACCGAGCGCCTGGCGGAGAAAGTTCGCGGAGAGCCTCGGCTTCACCGCCGTGGATCCCTTGTCCCAAGACTTCGACGCAAGGCTGGGGGCGGCGGGTGAGGGACTCGGCTTCGACACGGTGTTCGAGGCGTCGGGGAGTCGTCCCGGCGTCGCCGCCTGCACCCGTTACGCCAAGATTTCCGGGCGAATCATGATTATCGGCATGACCCGGGAACCTTATCCGGTGGACTTGTCCGCCGTGTTCGCCAAGGAACTGGTGCTGGAGGGGGTGCGGATTCACGCGCAATACCATTTCATCGGCGCGCTGGAACTGCTTAAAAGCGGCGTCCTGGACGCGGAGCTTTCCCCCCTGATTAGCGAAGTGTTCCCCTTCGAAAAGGTTACGGACGCTTTCGCCATGGCGGAGAGCGGTGGCGATTTCCTGAAAATTCTGGTTAAAATGTAAAATACCATTGCCCGGAGAAAGCCATGAAACATTTCAAACTCTTCATCAATAACGATTGGGTCGACGCCACCGGCGGAAAGTCCTTCGCCACCGTGAATCCCTGCACCGGCGAAACCATCGCCACCCTGGCCTCGGCCACGGCCGCCGACACCGACCGGGCCGTCCAGGCCGCCCACGCCGCCTTCGTCTCCGGTTGCTGGTCGGAATTGGACGCGGTGGATCGTTCCGCCCTCCTGCACAAGGTCGCGGACCTGCTCGAACGCCGGCTCGAGGAATTCGCCCGCTGGGAATCGATGGATGTCGGGAAGCCCATCCGCGAATCGCGCGGGGTCGACATTCCCCTTTCCATCCGCGCCTTCCGCTTTCACGCCGACGAAATCAAGGCTCTCAAGGGTCAGGTGGTCGAAGTGCCGGGGCGGCATCTTTTCGATTATGTGAAATATAAACCCTACGGCGTCGTGGCCTCCATCGCCCCGTGGAATTTCCCCCTGCACCTCCTCACCCGTTCCATCGGCGCCGCCCTGGCCGCCGGCAACACCGTGGTCTGCAAAGCCGCGACCGTCACCCCGGTGACGGCGTCCCTGCTGGCGGAGGTATTCCTGGAAGCCGGCGTTCCGGCCGGGGTGTACAACGTAGTTTCAGGCCCGGGCGGAGTGGTGGGGGAGGCGCTTCTCGCCCACGACCAGGTGGCGATGGTGGCGTTGACCGGCAGCGAACCGGTGGGCCGGAGGCTGATGGAAGCGTCGGCCCGGGCGAAACGCATCAAGAAGCTGTCCCTGGAACTCGGCGGCAAAAGCGCCCTCATCGCCTCAAAAAACTGCGATTTAAACGGCGCCGTCAATTCGGCTATGCTCGGCTTCTGTTACAATCAGGGGGAAGTCTGCGTCTCCACTTCCCGCCTGCTGCTGGCCGACGAAATCTACGACCGCTTCATGGACTCCCTGACCGCCCGCCTGAAACAATTGCATATCGGCGACAGCCTCTCCGAGGACAGCATGATGGGGTCCCTCATCTCCGGCCCGCACCGCGATTCGGTGCAGGGGTTCGTCGACCGGGCCCTCGCCGCCGGCGCTACTCTCAGGCTCGGCGGCAAACCGCTGACCGGCGGCCATTACGACCGGGGCTTCTTTTATCCCCCCACTATCCTGGAAAACGTCAGCCGCGACATGGAGGTGTTTCAGGAGGAAGTGTTCGGCCCGGTCCTGGCGGTGACCCGCTTCAAGACGATGGATGAGGCGGTGGAACTGGCGAACGCGACCCGTTTCGCTTTGGGCGCGGCCATTTTCTCGGAAAACCCCCGGGAACTGTACTGGACGGCGGAAAGGCTGGACGCCGGGACAATCTGGATGAACTGCGTCGCGAAGTCGAACATCGAAACGCCCTTCGGCGGCAATCGCAATAGCGGCATCGGCCGCGAGGACGGAACCGAGGGCCTCCTCGAATACCTGCAAGTCAAAAATCACATCATGTACGTGGGACCGGAGTATGACGATGCGTATGGGCTGAAGGGCTGAGGCGGCCTGACGCGGTCATGACTTTTTTTCTGGAGCGGAATCATGACGACCGGAATGGTGACGAACATCCAGCGTTATTCCGTGAACGACGGTTACGGCATCAGGACTATCGTATTCATGGCCGGCTGCACCATGCGCTGCTTCTGGTGCCAGAACCCGGAGACCCTCGGGACCGGCGCCGCTGCCGTCATGTTCTCCGCCTCTTCCTGCACCGGCTGTGGGGCGTGCCTGGAAGTCTGTCCCAGCGGCGCCGTTCACCGGACGGACCGCGGTCCCGCCTTCGACCGCTCGCGCTGCCGCGCCTGCTTCGCCTGTGTGCGGGAGTGCTATTTCGGCGCCCGGAAAGCCTCGGCGACGCGAATGGAGGTCGACGCCGCCCTGGCGGAAGTCCTGAAGGACGAAGCCTTCTACCGCTCCAGCGGCGGCGGTTTGACCGTGAGCGGCGGCGAGCCACTCTTGCAGGCGGAATTCACTTTGGAATTATTGCGGAAAACCCGCGCGGCCGGAATCCACACCGCCGTGGAAACGGCCGGAAATGCGCCCCGGGCCGCCGTCGCGGCGGTGATCCCTTGCACCGATCTGTTTCTCTTCGATGTGAAAGCGCTCGACCACGAACTGCACCAAAAAGTCACCGGGGTGTCGAACCGGACCATCCTGGCCAATCTGGCGCTGGTGGCGGACTCCGGCGTGGAGACGATTATCCGCGTCCCCCTCATTCCCGGCGTCAACGACGGGCGCGAATTCGACGCCATCGCCAATTATGTCGCGGCTTGGCGAAACTTCCGCGAGCTCCACATCCTCCCCTATCACAGCGTCGGGGCGTCCAAATACGATCAGCTCGGGCTGGCTTATCCCGCCGGCGACACGCCGGAAGACAATGAGGCGGAAATTCAGCGTTGCGCCGGTTACGCCGGAAGCCTGGGGCTGCGGGTCAGTGTCGGAGGATTCGGGTTTGCGGTTCCGGAAGCCGCTGCGGCGCGGGCTTGAGGGGGGTTCCCCCGGTCCTTAAGACGGTATTCGCCACGAGTATTTGTGTAGCCTGATGAACGCCTTTGTGTTATATTCGATAAATTGTAAAATCTCCGGGAGAACCGCATACCGGCGATTTTGCCCAAATCGGCTTGACATTTTTCGCGTTCATGATTTCGCCCTGCGTTCCGGTTCTCCATCCGGCGCACGGCGCGGCTTCTGTTTACCGAGATAGGCCCCGACGTGTCCAAGACCTCGAACGGCAGTGCGCATCCCGCATACGAACACCTTCTGGAAATGATCCTCAACCGTCAGCTCATGCCCGGCGACCGGATCCCCGAGGTGAAAGTCTCCCAGGAACTCGGCATCAGCCGCACCCCGGTCCGCGACGCCATGCGCCGCCTCGCGAACGAGGGGCTGATTGAAATCTACCCGAACCGCTTCGCCAAGGTGGCCGAATACAGCGAGGACAGCATCCGCGACATCGGCATACTCCGCATCGCCCTCGACACCATGGCCGTCAAGCTCGCCGCCATGTTCAGCAGCCGCGCCGACTGCCTCCGCCTCAAGGATATCGGCCAGGAATGCCTCGACGCCATGAAGGCCGGCAACAAGAAAATGCGCTGGTTCCACGACAGCGAATTCCACATGGAACTCGCCACCATGAGCCGGAACGAACTGCTGGTCAAATTCCAGAAGGAACTGTACCTGCGGGTCCGTTTCATCATGCTCCACCACCCGAACCCGGTGGAAAACGAAAAGCTGCATCTTCGCCAGCACCTGGACGTCGCCGAGGCCCTAATGAACCACGACGACCGGCTGGCCCAGGACATCATCACCGATCACCTGACCTCCTTCTACAATCTCCGCGAAAAATATCCCAGCAGCTTCTTTGACGACTGCCGCAAAACTCTCGCCGTAAAGACCTGACCCCGGCACCCAGCCGCACGCACTCCAATACCAGAAGGCGCCCCCCGCGTCTGGATCCGACCATTTTTTATCACCGGACCGGACCGAAACGGGCGACGCACCGCCGATCATATCTGTATTATTTATTTATAATTGTCGACAATATACTTGACAAAGATCTTTATATGTTATATATAATACATATAAAACATGCACCCCGGCCTGACTCTTTCAACCGGCCCTGACCGCACCGGCCCGGACTGGATCTCACCAGGCCCAACCGCCCTTATCACAACGCCTCCACGCGCGCATGCGCCCACATTCACCCAGCGTAGGAAAATCCACCCGCCGTCCACGCCCCGCCAGCGGCATGGAGACGGGGCGCATTTTTCGTTCTCGCCCGGATACCGCCCTGCCGCCACCGGCCCGGCGGTCAGCCACAGGGGAAGTCATGAAAGTCACCGCCAGCATCGGGGCGCCCGCGCCAGTGCCGTCGATATTCACCCGCATCCACCGCTGGGGAATACTCGGGCAACTGTTCGCCCTCGCCATCGTCACCGCCATTTTCACCGTCGGCACCAACGGCAGGTTCGTCTCCGTGGACAATCTCCACGCCATCCTCGGCCTGGCCGGCGTGCCCATTCTCCTGTGCCTGGGCATTCACCAGGTCATCGTCATCGGCGGCATGGACATGTCCCTGGAAGGGGTGGTGGGCATCTGCGGAGTGGTCGCGGGTCTCCTTCTCCACAACGGCCACAACACCATGAACGCCGGCCTGTGGATTATTCCCGTGGTGATTGCCCTCGGGGCCGGCATCGGCACCCTGAGCGCCCTGGTGCACACCAGGATGAAAATGCCCTCGTTCATCGCCACCCTGGGCATCAACTGGGCCTTCTACGGACTGGCCATTCTCATTACCGGCGGGCGGTCGATTCCCATCCTGGACACCCGCCTGCAAAAGGTGGTCACCGGCAGCCACCTCCTGGGCTTCCCGAACCTGTTCCTGATCGCCCTGTTCCTGGCCGCCCTGTTCGAAATTTTCCAAACCCGCACCCGCACCGGCATCGCCATGTACGCGGCCGGGGGTGACGAAACGCTCGCCCGCCAGGCCGGCATCAATGTCGGGCGCCTGAAAATCAGCGTCTTCGCCATTGCCGGCGCCATGTACGGCCTCGCCGCCATATGCCTGGTGACCCGCCTGAACAGCGCCGCCGCCCTGGTCGGCAACATGCTCTTGTTCCCTTCGATGACTGCGGTGGCGGTCGGGGGGGTGTCCCTGACGGGCGGCCTCGGGGGCGCCAGGAACGTGGTTCTGGGCGCCCTCACCATCAGCGCCCTCAACAACGGCATGGTCATGATGCGCATCACCCCCTTCGCCCAGGACGCGGTGAACGGGCTGGTCCTGGTCGCCGCCGTGGCCATGACCATCGACAGGAAAAAGCTGGGATTCATCAAGTAGGACTGTAACCCAAAAATCGGAGGCCGGTCCCTCAAGGAGCAGTTCATGTCAGCCGCATACGAATCGGTGGTAACCCTGCGCCGCGTGTCGAAGCGCTTCAAGAATGTCATCGCCCTGAACGCCGTCGACTTTGAAATACGCCCGCGGGAAATTATCGGTCTGGTGGGGGAGAACGGGGCGGGGAAGTCGACCCTGATGAAAATCCTGGTCGGCTTGCATACGCCGGACGAGGGCGAATTTTGCATCAACGGCAAGCCCATCCGTTTCCGGAATCCCGCCGACGCCATGCGTAACGGCATAGGCATGGTCTTCCAGGAAGGGTGCATGATCCCCAACCTCTCCATCCAGGACAATGTTTTCCTCGGGCACGAGCAGTGCTTCAGGAAGTTCGGTCTTCTCCGCCGCCGCCGCATGCGGGAGGAGTGCGGCGGAATACTCGCCCGGGTCAAGCAAAATTTCGACCCCGACACCATCGTCCGGGATCTCTCCCCGGCCGGGCGGCAGATGGTGGAAATCGCCCGCCTGCTTTGGCTCCTGGATTTCTACGGCGCCGCGAATCCGGTCATGATTCTCGACGAGCCGACCACCGTCCTGCAGGAGAAGGAGGTCGAAACGCTTTTCGCCACCCTTCGGGAAATCAAGCAAAGCGCCTCCATCATCCTCATCTCCCACCGCCTCGAGGAAGTCATCGCCAATTCGGATCGCATCGTGGTTTTCAAGGACGGCAGGTATGTCGAGGAAATGCCGGCGGCAAGTGCCACCACCCACCGCATAGAGGAATTGATGGTCGGCCGGGGCCTCAAGGGGAACCACTACATCGAGGACCGGCAGCGGGAGCCGGCCGGGCACGCCCGTCTGGCGGTGGAGAACGTGTTCAGGAAAGGCGTCTTCGAGCCGCTTTCCTTCACCCTGAGGGAAGGGGAGATTCTCGGCCTGGTGGGGCTGATCGGTTCCGGCAAGGAGGAGCTGTGCCGCTGTTTTCTGGGTCTTTCCCGGTTCGACGGCGGCCGCATCCTGGTCGAGGGATCGGAATGCGCCATTCGCCATCCACGCGACGCCATCGCCGCCGGCATCGGCCACGTGCCTATCGACCGCCGTCACGAGGGGCTGGCTTTGGACTACTCCATTCTCGACAACACCAATATGCTCATCCTCGACAAACTGAAACCCTGGGGCGTGATCAGCCCCGGGCTCGAACGCGAGAACGCGGACCGCTGGATGGCGGAAATGCGCACCAAGGCCCCCGGCCCGCAGGTGAAGTGCGGCAATCTTTCCGGGGGCAACCAGCAGAAGGTGGTCCTGTCCAAGTGGCTTACCTCCGGGGTCAAGGTCCTGGTGCTGGACCACCCCACCCGCGGCATCGACGTCGGGGCGAAGGAGGAAATCTACAAACGGATCCGCCTGCTGGCTGAAGGCGGCATGAGCCTCATCGTCATGTGCGACACCCTGGAGGAGGACATCGGCCTCGCCAACCGGCTGATCATCATGAAGGACGGCCGCGTCACCCGGGAGGTCCTGTGCCCCGGGCACGCCAAGCCGACCCCCCGGGACATCATCGAAGCAATTGTCTGAAACTTTAATTTGCGGAGGATATGCGCATGGCATCCGATCTCGCCGCCGATCCCGCCAAGGAACCGCTTGCGGGCGAATTGAAAAAACTTCCCCCCATCGCCTACTCCTTCGCGGCGCTAATCGTGCTGATAGGTCTTTTCGGAGCGGGGAACGGGGCTTTCCTGACCCTTTTCAACCTGAACATCATCGGCCTCTCGGCGGTCATTCTCCTGGCGGTCGGCATCGGCCAGACCTGGAGCATCGTCACCGGCGGCATCGATCTCTCGGTCGGGGGCATCATCTCCCTGGTGTCGGTGGTCTTCATGCTGACCGTGCAGCCGCTGGGGCACTGGGCGTACCTCCTCTGCGTGGCGGTGGGAGCGCTGCTCGGCTTCATCAACGGGGTCCTTCTCACCAGGGTGAAAATCCCCTCCTTCATCGCCACCCTGGGCACCGGGGGGATCCTGGTCAGCGTGTCCTACATGCTTTCCCCCAAGGCGATTTCGACCCCGTACAAATCGATCCGGATCCTGAACGTGGTCAACGGTTCCGTCGGCGGCGTTTCCAACGCCTTCCTGATCGGCATGCTGTTTTTCGCGGTTTTTTATTTCATACAGCGCTTCACGACCACCGGCCGCAATATCTTCTTCGTCGGTTCGAACGTGAAAATGTCCTGGTACTCGGGGGTGGACATCGCCCGGACCAAGGAAATCGCCTTCATGTTCTCCGGCATCGGGGCGGCGGTGGCCGGGGCCATTCTCGCGTCCCGGCAATACTCCGGCTACCCCACCATCGGCGCCCCGTATGTCCTCGCCTCCATCGCCACGGTGGTCCTGGGGGGAACGGCGATGACCGGCGGCACCGGTGGCGTGCTCAACACCCTGCTGGGGGCGATAATTCTCGCGGTACTTCAGAACGGCATGACCGTGATCGGCGTCGACGTCTACCTGCAGCAGTCGCTCCTGGGTTTGATGATTATTCTGTGCGTCTGGGTTTCTTTCGACCGGAGCAAGGTCGAGATTGTGAAATAGGATTGCTTTGGGAATATTCACTGAAATGAGGGAGGAATGTCATGAAGAGGAGTTTGCCGTTTGCCGTATTGACCGTCGCCGCCGCCCTGCTGGCGGTAGGGACCGCATTCGCCGGCACCATTCTCAGCGTGTCGACCCGCACGCTGACGAATCCGTACCAGGCCAATTACAAGGTCGGGGGCGAACTGTTTGTCAAACAGGAGGGATCGGGGCGGGAGCTGGTGGTCCTGACCTGCGAGGGGAACAGCGAGAAGCAGGTGAACGACATCAAGTCCCTGGTCTCCCGCGCCAAGGGGGACGTCGTCTTCATGATCGATCCCAACGAGGCCACGGACGTCCTCCCCATCGCCATCGCCCTCGAAGAGGCCGGGGTCTATTTCTCGACCTGGTGGAACAAGCCGGAAGACATGAACACCTGGGACTTCGATCATTGGGTCAGCCACATGTCGTTTGACGGCATATCCGCCGGCGAATTCACGGCCGAGAAGCTCTTCCAGACCTTCCCCACCCCCAACCAGGGCAAAATCGTCGCCCTGCAGGGCATGCTCGCGAACTCCATCGCCCAGGACCGATTCAAGGGGCTGCACAACGCCTTGCAGAAACATCCCGGGGTCGAGCTGGTCGCGCACGAATCGGCGGAATGGGACCGGACCAAAGCCTACGAAAAGACCAAAAACATGCTGGTCGCGAATCCCGACCTCGTCGGGGTCTGGGCGGCGAACGACAACATGGGGCTGGGCGCCCTGGAGGCATTGCGGGAACGCGGTCTGGCCGGCAAAGTTCTGGTAACCGGATGCGACGGCATCGACGAATTCTTCGACGCCATCAAACGCGGCGAAGCCGCCGCGACGGTTTATAACGACGCCAAATACCAGGCCGGCATCAGCCTGGGTCAGACCCTGGCGGCGCAGCGGGGCGAATTGAAGGTCGCGGAAATTCCCCATGAACGCCGGCAGTTCTTCGCCCGCGCCCTCGAAGTGGACAAGGGTAATGTCGACGCGATCGTCAACACTTACGTCAAGGGCACGCCGGAATACGATTTCAAGGATTTTTACGGCATGTGGGTCAGGGCGATGGAATAGGTGGAAGTCGGGCAAGGCAAAGCGGCGATTGGACTGCCAATCGCCGCTTTGTCATGGGCGCATATTTACGGTGTTACGGCGCATCTCAACGCTGTTACGTCAATCCGCATCCTGTTACGCCGGACACCACCCCACACGTCATTCCGGCGCCATGAACATTGAACCGGGGGGAAGCGTAGCTCGCCGGAATCCAGAAATTTTCCAGAAGGGCAAAAAAAAAATGTTGCCCACGCCTGAACGCGGCTACAAATCATTATTGAAAGTGAAGCCGTTCGCGAAGGCGTTACTTTTGCGGTAGCAGTGGAAGCACCCATTCGGAAGCCCGGTTGCACGGGGTCCGGAGGGTTTTCTTGAGGCGCGCAAGTGCAACTTTACCGGTCAAGGGGAGAGGCGGGTGGTTAGGCCCCCTATTGTCGCGCCGGGGTTGCCCCGACCAGGCGGCTCCAACAAATCACCCTCCGGGCTCCGGTAAGGATCCGCCGGGCTTCCGCTCCTTGATTCTTTTGAGGCGCGGGGTCGATCATGCAGTGGATTCAGTATATATCCCCCGGCACCCCCCGGAAACCGTAGCGGCTCACGCTGTTCATCAGCACCGCCAGGAGGATGACCACGCCTTTCACCACGTATTGGGAATAGGAACTGATCCCCATGATCCCCATGCCGTTACCAATCATTTCGATAACCAGCACCCCCACAAACGTGCCGGACAAATTCCCCCGGCCGCCGCTGAGACTCGCCCCCCCGACAATCACCCCGGCGATGACATTCAATTCCAAACCGTGCCCGACAATCGGGCTGGCTTGCATAAAGGTCGAGGTCTGCAACACCCCCACCCCGGCCGTCAACATCCCGGCGAAAGCCAGGACCAGCGCCCTGACCCGGCCCACCGGCGTTCCGGCGTAGCGGGACGCCTTCTCCGAACTGCCAATCGCATACACCCGCCGCCCGAAAACGGTGCAATTGAGGAGGTAAAAACCCGCCGCCATCGCCCCCAGCATGAACAACACCAAAACCGGAATCCCCGCCACGTACCCGGTGGCCAGAAAACTGAAGCGCTGCGGAAAAGGCCCGATGGGCGAGCCTTGAATCAAGTGGCCGACTCCGCGCCAGATTGACAATAGCCCCAGGGAAGTGATGAAACTGGGAATGCGGTAGACGCTGCGGAGAACCGCAATCAAGAGCCCGCTGGCGGCGCCCGTCCCCAATGCGGCCAGAACCGCCGCCGCCGGGGATAGGCCCAGGTTGATGAAGCAGTGCCCGAAGATCATGCCGGACAGGGCGCTTAGGGATCCCACCGACAGGTCGATTTCCCCGATGATAATCACCATGGTCATCCCCACCGCGACAATCATGGTGATGGACATCAGCCTGACGATATCCAGCAGATTGTCGGTGCGGAGAAACTTGTCCGAGGCCAGGGTGAAAAACAGAAACACCACCGCCGCCGAAATGAACACATTTTTCTCGCCCCGGAATATTTCCGCCACGGCCGTCCGCAATTTCCCGCTCATGTCTCGCCCCCCCGCAGCAAACCCCTCGCCCCATACCTCTGCATGGCGTTCACCCACACCGCCACCACGATCACCAAACCCCGCATGACCAATTGGGTGAAAGGATTCACCCCCATGATGATGAGGCCGTTCTCCAACGTTTCAATGAACAGCGCCCCGAGAAAAGTTCCGGCCAAAACCCCCACGCCCCCGTTCATGCTGGTCCCGCCGACGATGACACTGGCGATGATAATCATCTCCCAGCCCTCGCCCACCGTCGGCGGCGCCGCCATCAGCCGCGCCGACTGCACCAGCCCGGTGAAGGCGGTCAGCAAACCCAGGAGCACGAAAACCGCCAGCCTGACCCGGGCCACCGGCACGCCGGAGAGAATCGCCGATTTCTCATTGCCGCCCAGCGCGTACACCGAACGCCCCAGCGCGGTGTGTTCAAGCAAGAAATTGATCAGGAAAAACAGCGCCGCCGCCATCAACACCACTACCGGCACCCGGAAAACGGTCCCCCAGCCCAGTTCCTCGAAGGAGTCAGGAAAACCGTAGAAAGGCATGCCGTCGGTGAGGAGATAGGCCGCCCCCCGCCAAATCGACAAAAAGGCCAGGCTGGTGATGAAGGACGGTATGCGGTAGCGGGTGCGGAGTCCGGCGGTGACCGCCGCCCCAATCAGCCCCAGCGCCAGGACCGGCAAGGCCGCCGGCAATACCCCCCACTCCCGGACCGTCACCAGGTAGCCGAACACGCAGCTGGCCACGGAAATGAGCGAGCCCACCGCCAGGTCGATTTCCCCCATGATGATGACGCAGGTCATGCCCGCAGCCACCATGAAGACGATGGAGGTTTGCTGCAAAACGTCCAGGAGATTTTGGGGCCGCAGAAACACCATGCCCGTGGCGACCGACACCACCGCGACCAGGAGCAGGTAGGCGACCAGCAGGCCGGCCAACGCGGCGTTCCTCGCGAGAAACCCCTTCATGCCCCCCCCCTTTCGCCCGCCCCCTCGCCGACGATGAGCGAGGTCAGGGAGGCCATGTCGAGCTGCTGCACGGGACGTTCGAGCACCTCGGCGCCGCCCCGCATCAATACGATCCGATCGCAAATCTCCAGGACCTCCTCAATGTCCGAGGAGGCGATGAGCACCGCCAGGCCCTTCGCGGTCAAAGCCGCCAAAAGGCCGTAAATCTGTTTTTTGGCCCCCACGTCCACGCCGCGGGTCGGTTCATCCAGGAGGAGCAAACGGAGCCGGTCAAGGTAAAGCCAGCGGCCAAGCATCGCCTTTTGCTGATTCCCCCCCGACAGACTGTCCACCAAAATCCCCGGCATAGCGGGCCGCAAATCCACCTCGCGGATCACCGACGCCACCGCCTCCCGCTCCAGCCGCCCGGAAAGCCGCCAGCGTGCCGAAAGCTGCCGGAGAATCCCCACCGTGACGTTCTCCCCCACGTTTCGCCCGGGAATGATGCTCTCCGTCTTCCGATCTTCAGGCACATAACCGATGCCCATTTTGATGCGTCCTCCCGGCGGTCCCGAGACCGGTTCCCCAAGGAAGCGGACCTCGCCTCCCGAGACGGCGTCCAGGCCCATCAGCGCCCGGAGCGTTTCGCTCCGCCCCGATCCCATCTGGCCCACCAAACCGACGATCTCCCCCGCACGCACTTCGATATTCACCGGGCCCGGCAAACGCGGCCCCGCGAGGGACCGCACCGACAGGACCGTCCTGCCGTCCGCAGCCGCGGCGGATGCACGCACCGATTTGACAAATTTCTCGCCCAGCATCGCGTCAATCAAACCGGGCACGGCGTCGGGACGCATCGGCGTCGTCAAAACGTCCCGGCCGTCCCGCAATACGGTCACCCGATCCACGTGGCCGTTCAATTCCTGCAGCTTGTGGGTGATGTACACCAGCCCCATGCCGATGGATTTGAGGTTGTGCATCACCGCGAAAAGCCGTTCCGTTTCCTCGTCCGTCAGGGCCGAAGTCGGTTCGTCGAGAATGAGAATCTTGGCGTCGGGGATGGAAAGCGCCTTGGCTATTTCCACCATCTGTTTCCGGCCGACCGACAGATCCGCGACCCGGGCGTGCGGATCCAGGTTCATGCCTATTCGGCGAAATATGTCCCGGGTGCCTTCGACAATCCGTTTCCAGTCGATGATCCCGAGTCGGGCGTTCCGGTAGGGGAAATGTCCCATGAAGACGTTTTCCGCCACGCTCAGTTCCTGCATCAGGCGGAATTCCTGGTAGACGATGGAAATCCCCGCCCGCTCGGCGTCGAGGGGTGAGGCGAAGCGGTCCGTCTCCCTGCCCTCGAGGCTTATCGTCCCCGAATCCGGATTGTAAGCCCCGCACAGGACCTTCATCAGGGTCGACTTGCCTGAGCCGTTAATTCCCATGATGGCGTGGGCTTCGCCGCGTTCGAGGGAAAAAGAGGCCCCCTTCAGGGCCTGGGCGCCGCCGAAGGATTTCCGGATGTCCCGCATCCGCAACAACGGTTTCGTCTCTGTCATGGCCGTTCCCCTGAGGCGATCGCAATAGTCCATTTCACGCCCGGGCGGCGGCGGGCCCGTTCGCCCGCCGCCACCCGTCGCGTCGGGTCATGCCGCTATTTCCGTTGTTTGAGGGTGTTTTCGACTTCGTGGGTCTTCAACCAGGCGCGAATCCCCTCCTCGTCGGCGGCTTTGCCCTTGACGTAGAGGTCGACCGGCACCAGGGTCTCCGGGGCGACCGTTTCGCCCTGCATCACATCGAGGGCGGTCATGTAGGCCTTGTAGCCCATTTCCTCCGGGCGTTGGGCGACGATGGACATCAAGGGGCTGGCCGGGTCCAGGAGTTCGCGGCAGAGCTGGGGGCTGATGTCGGTGGCGAGGACGATGATGTCCTTCTCCCGGCCCTTGGCCCGGACCGCGGCCAGGATGCCGGTGGTGGCGGCGTCGGTGGAGCCCCAGAGGATCTTCAGGTCGGGATTGGCCTGAATCATCGCCTCGGCCTTTTTCTGCGCCTCCTCGGGGGTGCGGCCGTCCTGCATGGCGACGACTTCGATGCCGGGCACCTTGTTGATTTCGGAGAGGAAGCCTTCGTGGCGAAGCACGCCGACTTCGAACATGGAAATGGTGATGAGGCCAACCTTGGCCTTGCTCCCCAGGTTGTTCCGCACATATTCGGCGATCATGGCGCCATTTTTGGAACCGAGGCCGAAATTATCGGCGCCGACGAAATAATCCATGCCCCGCTTCATGGTGGTGTTGAAATTCACCACCACCAATCCGGCCCGCTTCGCGCGCCGGAGGGCCGCTTCGCTGGCGCTGGAATTGAAGGCGGAAATGCAAATCGCGTCCAGGCCCTGGGCGGTGTAGGCGTCGACCAATTTCGCCTCGGTCAGGACGTTCGCTTCGGAGTTCCCCACGACCACTTCGTTCCCTGTTTCCTTCGCCGCCTGTTTCATGCCGTCGGCGATGAACTGGTAGAAAATGTTCTCGACCTCCATCAGGATGCAGGCGATCTTGTAGGGCTTCTCCTCGCCCCCATGCACGGTTAAAGCGAACAGCAGCACGGCCGCGGCCAAGCAAAGGTGTTTCCGCATGCGCTTCTCCTTGAACTATTGGACAGGAATTCGCGGCGCCGGACATCCGGGCCGACGATGAAAAACGGGGCGAATCAGTATTTGCCGTATTCGTGGGCGGTGTCGTAAAGGGCGATCACGTTCTCGACCGGAACGTCGGCGATGAGGTGGTTCGAGGGGGCGAAGATGTAGCCGCCGCCAGGCGCGAAGGCGTCGATGCGACGTTTGACCTCGTCAATCACACCCTGCCGGCTCCCCCGCATGGCCTGCTGCAGATCGATGCCGCCGTGAAAGACCAGGTCCTTCCCGAATTCGCGTTTCAGTTCGAAGGAATCCATGCCGGCGGCGAGGGGCTGGAGGGAATTGAGGATGTCCACGCCCATGTCGATGAAATCGGGGATGAGGGTCCGCACGGCGCCGCAGCTGTGGAAGAAGATCTTGCACTTGGGGGCGGTTCGCTTGATGGCCCGGAAGAGCCGGATGTGGGGCTCCTTCAGGAAAGTGCGGAAAATTTCCGGTGAAAGCATCGGCGCGTGCTGCATGCCGTAATCCTCGGTGATTTCGACCCAGGCGACCTGGTCGGCGATGGGTTCGAGGATGAAGGTGTAGAGATCGATAAAGAGATCGGTCAGGATGCCGATGAGTTTGTGGGAAAACTCCGGTTCGGAGTAGAAATCGCAGAGGAAATTCTCCATGCCGCGGAGATAGTCGCCGAACTCCATAAAGAGGCCGGAGGCGGGTGTCGTGGGGGTGATGGCGAAGGAGGTGTGGTCGTACCATTCCCGCACCTCCCCGGCCATGTGCCGGCGGCGGCCTTCGTCCCGCATCAGGGGCCAGGGGTAACGATCGAGATCGGCCGTTTCAGCTTCGATCAGGGGATGGTGGGTTATGGCGAGAAAGCCCCCCATGTCCCGGCGGCCGACGCCCCATTCGTCGTAGCGGGTGCCGTCCGGGCCGGTGCGGGCGACGAAGCCGTCCGGTTTCCCGACATTGACGTGGCGGAAATCCACATGGAAGCGGTCGCTCAGCCGGTAGTCGACGTATTCGGTGGTGGTGCCGGGCCTGAGGCGGGGGCCGGGTTCCTGAAAACCCAGGTGTTTAATCAGGTCCAGGTACAGCCCGGTGTGGATGCGGGAGGCCGATCCCCACAGGTCCAGGGGAACCCGATCCGGTTCGCGGTGGTTCAGGGCGGCCTCGACCCTTTCGCGGGAGGTCATGGAAGTCACGTTGTCTCCTGACGTGCTGCGGTTAGCATTTCGAGCGGTTTGCTTTTCAAAATATTCCCAGTGATTAATCGATTAATTCGCCAGTCAGAAAAAAAAGCCGCCTCTCCGATCCGGCGTAACTTCATAAAAAGGGCAAGCGCGGCGCCAGCAGGTAAAATAATACCACTCCCGCCGCCATCCCGGCGATAAACCAGACCGAATCCATCCGCCCCTGGCCGGCCAGGACATGGTGCCGGAAGGGGCAGGCGTCGGAAAGGGTGGCCGCCAAACCGAGGATAAACCCGCCGACCAGGCTGGTCAGGGCGAACGTCCCGGTCAACAGAGCCGCGTCGAGGGCCGGTTGCGGCGTCGCCGCCCCGCCTTTAAGCGCCGCCGCCGCTTCGAGGCACAACCAGGCGGACAGGAAAAAGGCCAGGACCCCCTTGATGAGTGCCTTGTCCCTCACCAGCAGGTAATCGCGGAAACCGCCGATAAAACACATGCGGGAACGCTGACCCAGCCAGCCGACCACCGCCCCGACCACAAAGGTCGCCAAACCGAGAAGCATTTCACCCCCTCCGCAGCAGCGCCACCCCGACGGCGATGCCGGCGAACAATCCCGCCAGGGCCGGCAGCGTAAACGGGTCGGCGTAGGACAAGCGGAGAAACAGGCGGGTGGGGCAACTCATGACCACCAGCCCGGCGAAGCCGCAGAGGAGCCCCGCCGCCAGCATCAGTATGGGCCGGGTCGCCGCCACCCGACGAAATTCGCCATGCCGGAGCGCCGCCCCCAAGCCGCCCAGGATAATCCCCATGGTGGTGAAAACCGGCAGCCCCTCCCCGACAAAAGTCCGGAACCGCTCCGCACCGCCCGCCACCGCCACCAGCCAGGCCATAAGATCCCGGGTGTGGCAAACCGTGCATAAGCCGTAGGCGTCCCGGCCCGGCATGAGGAACTGTTGCAACGCCACCGCCAGAACGCCGGCGGCCAGCCCGAAAAACATGGGCGACCTGACCACACGGGATAATTTCGCCTGAATCATGCTGCCGCCATTCACCTTTCGAAATCAAAGCCACTTCGCGATTTTCGCCGCGTCGGGATAGTGGTGAATCGCCTCGAAGCCGTTTTTGACTCCGCGCAAAAGCTCCGTCACTTCCTGAAGGCGGACGTAATCGAAAGCCAGGGCGACGCCGCAATTGGGGCTGATTTCCCTGGGTCCCGGGATGGTCTCGCAGATAATCCCCGCCTGTTTCAACATCCTTTCCGCCCGCATCGCCTGGGACGAATTGAAGAAAGTCACCACTCCCGCGAGCACCGGTTTCACTTCCGTCATGGTCACCTTCTCTTATGACAGCCTCGCCATTTCCGCCAGCGCCTCGACCGCATAGTCAATCTCCGCTTCGGTCGTGAAGGGGGAAAAAGAAAACCGCACCGTGCCAGTGGGATAAGTCCCCAGCGCCTTATGACAATTCGGATTGCAGTGCAGCCCCACCCGGCACATCACCCCGTACTTCCGGTCCAGGATCAACCCCGCCTGCGAAGGACTGAGATTGGCGAGATTAAACGACACGGTGGACAGGTAGTCCTCCGCCCGCCTGCTTCCATAAAGGCGGATGCCCTGCACCCGGCTCTCCGCCCCGGCCAAAAAGCGTCGCAGTAAATTCAGTTCGTGTTCGCGAACAACCGCCAGGCCGGTACGGGACAAATATTTCACCCCCGCCCCCAAACCGGCGAGGCCGCAGGCATTGAGGGTGCCGCTTTCGATGCTGTCCGGCAGACCCTCCGGTTGCACGTCCGAGTCGGACTTGCTGCCAGTGCCGCCGAACAGGCGCGGTTGAATCCGCACTTCGGCGCCGATCAGAAGCCCCCCGGTGCCGGGCGGCCCCAAGAGCGCCTTGTGCCCGGTGAAGGCGTAGACGGCATGCTGGGCGTTCTGTAAACCGACCGGAAGCGCTCCGGCCGCCTGGGCGCCGTCCACGAGCAGCGGGACACCCCGCCCAGACATGGCTTCCCGCAAATCATCAAGCGGCATCTGCATGCCGCTGACATTCGAGGCGTGGGTGACCGCCACCAGGCTGGTGGCGGCGTCGACCTCCGCCAATATGCCCTCCACCGTCCAGCGCCCGTAGACGTCACCAGGTACCAGGACCAGGCGGACGCCGGCGGTCCTTTCCAAATGCCGGAGGGGACGCATGAGGGAATTATGCTCGCCTGTCGAAGTCACCACTTTGCCGCCAGGCGGTACCAGCGAAAAAATGGCCGTATTCAGGGCTTCGGTGGCGTTTTTGGTGAATACGACGCCGAGGGGATCCGGAAATTCGAACAGTTCCGCGAGATCATTTCTGACCTCCTCCACCATGCGGCTGGAAGCCACCGACATGGCGTGACTCGAACGGCCCGGGCTGCCGCCGATGTTCGTCAACCAATCCGTGACCGCTGCCACCACTTCCGGCGGTTTGGGCCAGGAGGTGGCGGCGTTGTCGAAATAGACTTTGGGATTCCAGCCGTCCATTTCAGAGTCGCCTCTTAAAAAGTGACCGGCTTGAACAACTGCTCCCGCCGCACCAATTCGTAATCCTCCGGCGTCCCCCGGGAAACGACCCGCCACTTGCCGTCCAGCATAACCAGGGGAATCCGCCGCTCCCAATTGATAATGTTACAGCGACCGCTTACGTGACCCTGGAGAGTCACCAGTGCCAGCGGCAGCGGCACCCCCCTGAGACGCTCCAAATATTTGATTATCTCAATCTCCCGCCGGAACGACCCGTCCAGCCCCGACCCCAAAGGCAAACGCTCGGCGCCAAGCGCCCGCAGCGCCACGAAACGGAGCATCCAGCCGTTTTCGCCGTAATCCGCATTCAGCTGGTCGATTACTTCCCCGGACTGCAACACCCCGGCGAAATGGTACTCGCGGGGCGCCGCCCCCTTCCGCCACCTGCCTTCGACCGTCATCTCCGCCACGGCGGGGTAGGCGCCGGCGTCGATGTCCCGGTAATAGGCGAGGGCGAGGCCCGCCAATTCACCGGCCGCCCCCTCGCCCGAGTGAACCCGGCCCGCCGGCGCCAACATTTGGGCGATAACCGAAACGAAAGCGCCGGCACAGGCCAGATAAAACAGGATGTAGGCGGTTTTAAGCATTATGCCATACCAACGATGGATTGCCGCTGGAGAGCTATTTCCAAGCTTTTGCAAAATCACCATTCAAACCGCCGAATGGCGATTTTGTAAAATCGAAAATTCTTGAAAATAGGGCAAAAAAGATTTTTGCAAAGTGGCGATTGGCGGTTTAATCGTCACTTTGCAAAACTTCGGCTATTTCTTCAGGTACTGCCGGATCTTGACCAGTTCCGCATCGACGTTGTCGATGGTCACCGCCGGCGGATCCATGAAAATGTGCCCGCCCTTGACGAACTCTTCCATTTTCTTCTCGCCGCGAATCAGCTGGACGGCGCGGGTCATGTGCATTTCGGCGTAGGTGTAGGGGAGCTGCGCCACGTCGATACGGAACATGCCGCCCCGCTTGATGGCTTCATAGGAGGCGACGGTGCCGTCGACGCCCATGATCAGGGTGTTCTTCGGGTCCTTGTTCGCGCCCTGCATCGCGCTCATCGCCCCGAGGGCCGAGTCGTCGTTGCAGCCGAAAACGACCTGGATTTCCGGGTTGCCCTGAAGCAGGTTTTCCATCGCCACCATGGCCGCCTCGCGGGCGCCCTTGCCGTTTTCATCAACGATTTTCAGGGGGATGTTCGGGGTCAATTTTTCGAGCGTTTCCACAAAACCCTTGTTGCGGGCCACGCAGTCGGTGAACAGGGGCAGGGTCAGGTGGGCGACGGTGACGCCCTTCGGGTAATTCTCGGCAATCCATTTCGCCGCGTATTCCGCCGCTTTCTTGCCCGCCGCATAGGAGTCGGTGCCGATGAAGGGGGCCGCCTTCGGACGGATTTCCTGGGCCGAACCGTCGTTCAGGAGGTAAACGCCCGCTTCATCGCAAAGATTGTAAACCGCGTTCCAGCTGGCGACGTCGGCGGGGGCGCAGATGATGGCCTCGGCCCCGGCGGCAATCAGGTTTTCGGCGGCGCGGACGGTTTTCTCCGGGCTCATGTCGGTGATTTCGATGCTGACGTCGACGCCGAGTTTCTTGCCGGTGTTCTCGTAGCCGGACTTGAGGATCTGCTGGTATTCGTGTTCCCAGTTGATTTGAATCACACCGACTTTCTCGCCGGCGTCGGCGAGGCCGGAAATCAGCACTACCACCAATGCCAGCAGGGCAATCGTCTTCTTCATGACAAGGCTCCTCCAAAGATGGGAAAAAACCACTCGGCACGCGGCGCCGCGCCGGCGCCAAACGTCCAGGGAAAGCGGGGAATCCGAAACAATCACCGGGAAACCATCTTGGTCCTGGTGTCGATGAGGACGGCGATGTAGATGATCACCCCTTTGACAATCTGCTGATAGGAATAGTCGACGCCGAGGATGGTCAGGCCATTGGCGATTACCCCGACGGTGAAGGCGCCGATCAACGTCCCGACCATGCCGCCGGAGCCGCCGGTCATGCTGGTGCCGCCGATGACCACCCCGGCGATGACGTCCATTTCGAAGCCCTGACCCGAAGTCGGATTGCCGGAGAACAGGCGCGCCGCCATGATGCAGCCGGCCAGGGCGGTGAGCATGCCGGCAATGGCGAAGACGCCGATTTTGACCCGCGCGACATTCAGGCCCGAAGTGACGGCGGCCTGCTCGTTGCCGCCCACGGCGTAGACGTAACGGCCGAATTTGGTCTTCTTGAGGATGAACTGGCCGATAATCAGGACGATGAAGGCGACGACCACCGGCACCGGGAAACCGCCCACATAACCGGTCCCCAGCTTCATGAACTCCTGGTTGGTAATCGGCACGGGAATGCCGCCGGACCAGGCCAGGGACACTCCCCGGGCCAGGCTCATCATGGCCAGGGTGACGATGAAGGAGGAGAGCCTCTGCTTGGCGACGGCCGCGCCGACCAGGGTCTGGACCAGGGCGAGGGCAAGCATGGTAAGGATGAGGACCGGCACCCAATGCATGCCGGACGCCAAGAGGACGGCGGCGAAAATCCCCGACAGGGCGATGTAGGAACCGACGGCCAGGTCGATATTGCCGGTAATCATGATGAAGGTCATGCCCACGCCGGCGATGTAGGCCATGGACACCTGGCGGGCGACGGTGAGGAAGTTGCTCCATTTGGAGAAGCGGCCGTTGGAGAGGATGCTGAAGACGATGCACAGGACAATCAGGGCGATCAGCACCCCCATTTGCTGCATGGTCTCTCTACGGAATCCGAAGCCCTTCGCGGCGGAGCGCGGGGCCTTGCCGGGTTCGTCCTTGGTCATGCTGGTCATAGGCGGGGTTCCTGTTTGGCGGCTTTTGGATATTCGTCCATCGATATGGAAATATATGCGTCCGGGGGCGGCTCTAGGGCGCACAGCAATGCGCCATGACATTTTCCTCGCACGCGTCACAGGCGGGAATGTCGGCGTAGACCCGCCCCTTGTTCATGACGATGATCCGGTCCGACACGGCCAGGATCTCGGGGAGGTCCGACGACACCACGATGACCCCCTTCCCTTCGGCGGCCAGGCGGTGGATGATGCCGTAAATCTCCGCCTTGGCCCCGACGTCGATGCCGCGGGTCGGCTCGTCCATAATCAGGATATTGGGGAGGGTGGCGAGGCATTTGGCGATGACCACCTTCTGCTGGTTGCCGCCGGACATGTTCGCGACCATCATCTCGGGGTCGGGGGGACGCATGTTGAGGAGTTCCACGAAACGCTTGACGAAACCGCGCTCGGAGGTTGACGACACATAGGGGGCGGGGAAAAGTTCCCGCAATTGCGAGACGGTGACGTTTTCCCGCACGTTGAAATTGAGGAACAGGCTCTTGTTCTTGCGGTCCTCCGAAGTCATGCCGACCCCCCGGCGGATGGAATCGAGGGGACGGCGGATGACGGTCCGGACGCCGTCAATCTGCACTTCGCCGGCGTCGATGCGGCGAAGGCCGAAAAGCGCTTCCATGACCTCGGTCCGCCCCGCCCCGACCAAACCGGAAAAACCCAGCACCTCGCCGGCGCGCAGTTGAAAGCCGACATCCTTGAAAGCGCCCCGGGACGACAGACCCTTCACTTCGAGGATCACCTTGGCCTCCTGCCCCGGCGGCGGCAGGGCGCGGTTGCGGAAGAACTTCGCCACTTCCCTTCCCACCATCATCTGCACCACCTCGTCGTGGGTCAGGCCCTGGAGGTCGCGGGTCCCCACCAGGCAGCCGTCCTTCAGGACCGAAACGCGATCGGCGACTTTGAAGAGTTCCTCCAGCCGGTGCGAAATGTAAATGATCGACTTGCCGTGATCCCTGAGCCCCCGCACCGTTTCCAAAAGGCGAGCGGATTCGTTCATGGTCAGGGACGAGGTCGGCTCGTCCATGATAATCACCTGGCTCTCGTAGGAGAGGGCTTTGGAAATTTCCACCATCTGCTGTTCGGCGATGCCCAGGTTACCCACCTTCTCCCGGGGGTCGATTTTCGCGTCCAGGATGTCAAGGTAATGCCGGGCCTTTTCGTTTTGCGCCGCTTCGTCCAGGACGCCCGCCCGGGTGCTTTCGCGGCCGAGAAAGATGTTCTGGGCCACGGTGAGGTTGCGGCACAGGTTCAATTCCTGGTGGATGATGCTTATCCCCAGGTCCTGGGCGTGCCGGGCGTTGTTGATTAGAACCGGCCTGCCGCGGAAGATGATGGCCCCGCCCGGGTCGGGGCGGTACAGTCCGGAGAGGATTTTCATGAGGGTCGATTTCCCGGCCCCGTTTTCGCCGCAAAGCGCGTGCACCTCCCCGGAACGCACTTCGAAAGTGACGTTGTCCAGCGCCTTGACGCCGGGGAAGGTCTTGGAAATATTCCGCATTATGAAGACGATTTCGTGATCCATATGGCACCCGCCCTAAGCGAAATTGGCGTTGAAGTCGCGAACCGCGTCGAACATGGCCTCGATGTTTTCCGGCGGGACGTCCGCCATGATGTTGTGGATCTGCTGGAAAATGAACCCGCCCCCGGGCGAGAAGATGCGGCAGCGCTCGAGGACGTGCCCGCGGATTTGCGCCGGAGTGCCCCGGGGCAGCATCCAGGCCGTGTCGCAGCCGCCGCCCCAGAAGGTCATGCAGTCGCCGAATTTTTGCTTGAGCTCCGCCGGTTCCATTCCCGCGCAATTGGTCTGCACCGGATTGAAGGCGTCCAGGCCCGCGTCGGCCAGAAGCGGGATGAAGGGGGCGATGCCGCCGCAGCTGTGCAATTGGATCTTGAGGTGCGGGGCGATTTCCTTGACCCTCTTCCACATGGCCCGCTCGCGCGGCTGGAAAAATTCCTGGTAGCAGGCGGTGGAAAACTGCGTGCCGGTGGACATGCCGAAGTCGTCGCCGAAGAGGATGACGTCGATGTACGGCGCCAGCGCCTTCACCCTGGTTTCGATGGCGTCGAGGTGATCGGCCAGCATCTTGTCCAGGAGCGCCGCGTAACCCTCGGGTTCAAGCAGCATCGCCATCATGGCGTTGGGGATGGTGCAGAGAAAGGTCGACGGCTCGTAGAGGTTGCCGCCGAAAATGTAATTGATCGCCCGGTCCGTGCCGTCCCTGAGCCGCTTCGCCTTCGCGACCAGATCCTCCAAATCCACCCCTTTCGGGGGCGTGGGCGCCGCCCCCCACATTTGCGCCCGGGCCTGCCGGCGGTAATCGCCGAGATCTTCGGGGATGCCGTCCTGGTAGGGCCAGAGGACCTGATCGAAATACAGGGACCCGGCCCGCATGACTCCGCATTTCTCGCCAAAATCATTGTAGAGCCACCAGTCCCCGCCTTCCTTACGGACATCGATGAATTCGGGAATCAAGCAGGCCTCGCCGTTCGGGAGGACCCATTCCTTCCAGCCCGAGTCGTCCTGGCAGTAGGCCCGGGACAGGTCGATGACGTCGCTGGGGAAGCGCTCCAGGACGTCCTCCTCGATAAAAGCCAGCTGCTGGATGAAATCATAGACCTTGGCCGGACGTTTGGGGAGGCCCAGGTAGTCGCGAAGGCGATTGTAGGCGATGGCCATGATGCCGCTGGAGCGGTGGCAACCGAAGTCGATCGGAACCCGATCCGGCTGTTGGTGCCGGAGCGCGGCTTCTATTCTCTCACGTGGTGTCACGGTTATCCTCCCTATTTCTGCCCCATATCCGATATTGCCGCAACGGAACAGCCCGACGTTTCGCGAATCACCAGCCGGGGCTCCTCCCTCACCCGCGCCGGCGGCAGGTCCGGATTGACGATTCTCCTTAAAAGCATTTCGCCCATTCTCTCGCCCATGCCGAAAGGATCGGTGGCGACGCTGCACAAGGCGGGAATGGACATGGCCGACTCGGCGATGCTGTCAAAACCCATCACCCCCAAATCCCGGCCGGGTTCGATTCCCCGGCGGAGAAACACGCTGATCGCCCCCAGGGCCAGGGCGTCGTTGAAGACCAAGGCCGCCGTCGCCTTCCGGCAGCGGGAAAGTATCCGTTCCCCCAGATGGATGCCGTCCCGGCGGGTGTAACTGTCCAGGAAAATATTGTCGGATTTGTACGGTTCCAGGCCGGCCTCGCGCAAGGCGTCGACATAGCCGCGATAGCGTTCGGCGCGATTGGTGGAAACGTCCGCCCCGCCGGCGAAGACGATGCGGCGGTGCCCGGCCCGAACCAGGGCGGCGGCGGCCATCTTGCCGCCCAGATAATTATCCGGACCCAGATAATCGAAGTCCTCGCGTCCGAAGTCGCGGAACACCAAAAGGACCGGCTTGCCCCATTTCCGCAGCCGGGTCAACAAACCGGGCGAAGTCTGCCGGGCCAGGTACAAAATCGCCCCGTCCATGCCTGTTTCCATGAATTCGCCCAGCAGCTTTTCCTGCAGGTCCGGCTTCTCCTCGGCATTGGCCAGAAACGGCAAATAGCGCGTCGTATCGAGAAAGTGCGACAGCCCCGACAACAATTCGCCAAAATAGGGATTGGTGAGATTCTGGAGAAGCACGCCGACATTGTAGGTCCGCCTGGTCCGCATGGATGCGGCGCGCTTATTGTAGATGTAACCGCTTTCGGCGACGATCTTTTTGATCCGGCGCCGCGTTTGCTCGGATATGACCCCTTTGTCGTTCATCACCAGGGACACCGTGGCGGCGGAAACACCGGCCCGTTCGGCAAGGTCCGCGAGGCGCAACTCGCCTTCGTCCCGGGTTTGCTTCATACCTCGGTCTTTCGTTGAAAAGCCGCCAGCCCCGGGAAAAATTCCTTGGACAAACCCTCGTAAGCCTGACAATACAGCCGGTACATTTCCTGGTAAACCGCCGCCGCCTCCGGCCGGGGCTCGTAAATCCGGCCCACCTTGACCAGGGCCGCCACCCCCGCCGGGATGTCCCGGTACACGCCGGCGCCCACCCCGGCGAAAACCGCCGCCCCGGTGACGGCCGCGTCGGGAATGGCCAAAGTCTGCACCGGCCGGTTGTAGACATCGGCCTGCAGCTGATTCCAGAACGCCGATTTGCTTGCGCCGCCGAGAATGCGGATGAGATCCGCGTCGGCGCCGAAGCGGTACATGGATTCGAGAATGTCCCTGACTTCCAAGGTGATTCCCTCCAATACCGCCCGGACCATGCAGGCGTGATCGTGGGCGAAGGTCAAACCCAGGAAAGCCCCCCGGGCGTCCGGATTCCAGCGCGGCGCGCAGGAACTGGCGAGGTATGGGAGGAACAGGAGTCCCTTTGAACCAGCCGGCACGCCGGAGGCCAGCGAATCCAGCAGTTCGTAGGGGTTCAGTCCGGCCGATTGGGCATAGGCGCTTTCCAGCCGGGTAATCTGCTCGACGAACCAGGTGAAGACGCCGGCCGCCCCGGCTTGATAGCCTTCAAGCTGGTAATGCCCCCGCATGGAATGGTTCAGGATGTTCGCGCTGGTGTCGGGGGAAGCGGGGCAACGGTCGAGGAAAGCCCCGACCAGCCCGCCGGTGCCGAGGGACACCGACATCCGGCCCTTTTCGGTCACGCCCGCGCCGACCATGGCGGCGTGCTGGTCCCCGGCCCCCGCCACGATGGCGGCGCCGGCCGGAATGCCGGTTCGCTTCGCGACCTCCGCGGGAACCGTCCCCACCTTGGTTCCCGGCAGGACGACCTCGGGCAACAAGGAGCGCTGGATGGCGAAAGCGTCCAGGATCTCGTCCGACCAGGCGAATTTCCTGATGTCCCACATCCCCGACAAACCCACCGCCCCGGCGTCGGTATAGAAGTCGCCGCTGCCGAAACGCTTCAGGACAAAATCCTGGAGCTGGCAGAATTTGTCGGTGCGGGCCCAATTATCCGGTTCGGTGTTCCGCAGCCACATGATTTTGCCCAGGTTCCAGGTGGTGTTGAGGGGAAGCCCGGTGATGCGGTGATAATGTTCCCGCCCCATGCGTTTCTCGATTTCGGCGACCTCCTCCACCGGCCGGTTGTCCTGCCAGGAAATCATCGGCCGGACCAGTTTCCCCCCGGCGTCCAGGAAAATGCTGCAGGTGCGCTGGGTCGAAAAAGACACGGCGGCGATCCCCGCCGCCGCGGCGCCGGCCTTGCGGGTGGTCTCGAGGGTGGCCTCGAAGGCGGCCTCGATCAGCATTTCGGCGTCCTGCTCCACCCAGCCCGGGCGGGGATAGGTGCAGCCGTATTCGCGGTAACCGGTGGCCAGGATTTTTCCGGCGCTGTCCATGATGCGCGCCTTGGCGCCGGTGGTGCCGATGTCAACCGCCAGGAGCATTTCAGCCATACGCGTATCCTCGGGGAAATGAGCGAATGATCCCGCCAAACCGGTGTCGCGGGGAATATGATTTCGGGACGGCCTAATGGAGTAGGCCGGAACGTGGCGGTGGAAACAGGTGACTGGGAGTCGTCGGTTCAGGGGTAATGGTTTGGACTAGTTAATCGATTTATTAAATTCCGCACTTTTCATATAATCGCCTGCATGATAACCCCGAAACGGCGGATGTCAATCCCAATTTGCCGGAGATTTCGGAGTTTCGCAAAATCGCCATGCAAACCGGGTCTGCATGGCGATAAGGAAAGGCCCGCCTACCGGCGGCGTGGGGGCGCATCTCAACTCTGTTACGTCAATCCGCATCCCGTTACGCCTGACACCACCCCACACGTCATTTCGGCGCCATAAACATTGAACCGGGGGGAAGCGTAGCTCGCCGGAATCCAGGCCGATAAACCGTCGCTGGGTGGTTCCACTAAACTCCCTATGAGTGTCGGAACTTACACATCCGTATGACAAGGAGTAAACGGCACTGTAGCCATTGTCTCTCGGCCGGGAGTCCGGCGAGTTACGCCTCACCCCGGTTGAACGCTTGCGACGCCGGAAGACGTGTGGGATTAGGTCCGATGTGACAGGACAAAGAGTTATGTTTACACAAACTTGAGATGCGCCCCGGCGTGGTTATCAAGCGGCGGTGCGGCGGTTTTTCAAACTCTCCGCCAGCACGGCGAAGAGGATAATCAGCCCCTTGACCACCTTTTGGTGATAGCCGGGCAGATTGAGGAGATTCATGATATTGGAAATCATGCTGATAATGAAGACGCCCAGCAAAGTGTTGACGGCCGTTCCCTTGCCTCCGCTCAGACTCGCCCCCCCGACCACCACCGCCGATATGGCGTCCAGTTCCGCCCCTTCCGCCGCCAATGGCGAGCCGACCCCGGTGCGGGAGCTGAGAATCACCGAGGCCAGGCCGCAGGACAGGCCGCAGTAGACGTAGGCCAGGGTCTTGAAGGCGGTGACCCGCAGGGCCGCGTAGCGGGCGGCCATTTCATTGGAACCGAGGGCAATCAGCACTCGCCCGAAAATGGTGTAGCGGAGGATCACCCAGCACAGCAGGAAAAAGCCGAGCAGCAGGACAAACGGCTTCGGTATCCCCAGCCATTCCTCGGAACTGAAATTGATGAAGTCCTCGTTTTCCACGAAATGCGGCTGGCCGTTGGTGATCATCAGGACCACCCCCCTGACGATGGTCAGCATGGCGAGGGTGGCGACAAAGGGCACGATGTTCCCCTTGGTCACCAGAAGCCCCGAGACCAAACCCGCGAGGGCCGAAACCGCTATGGCGGCGGCAATCCCGTAGGCGATGCTGCCGGTCCTGATTTCGACCAGGGCCAGGGTGACGTTGCCGAGGGCCGCGACCGAGCCGACCGAGAGATCGATGCCGCCGGTGAGGATGACGAAAAGGCAACCGAGGGCTATCATCCCCAATGGCACGGATTGGCGCATGACATTGCCGATATTCACCGCGTCGTAGAAACGGTTCGAGACGAGTCCGGCCAGGATGAGCATGAAAACGAACACCACCACCGTGGTGTACTCGTCCAGGAATTGCCAAAATTTTTTCACGTTACGCCCTTTCCTTGGCGGGAGTCGGCAGAATTATGGAGGCGCGCTTCCATTCACATGACGCTTTCCCGGGAGGGGATGGCCAGCTGCATGATGTTTTTTTCGGTGAGTTCCCCGCCTGTGAGGCAGCCCGTGACCCGGCCTTCACTGAAAACATAGGCGCGGTCGCAGAGTCCGATGATTTCCAGCATCTCCGAGGAAATGACCAGTATCCCGTAGCCCCCGGCGGCGAGTTCCTGGATCAGATCGTAAATTTCGTACTTCGCCCCGACGTCCACCCCCCGGGTCGGTTCGTCGAGAATGAGGAAACGGCAGCCGCTGTGGAGCCATTTCGCCAGGACCACCTTCTGCTGATTGCCGCCGGACAGGCTCCCGACCGGGTCGGCGTTTTGGTTCCGTTTGATTCGGAGGCGCCGCACGTAATCGTCCGTGACCCGGTTTTCCTCGGCGCGGTTTATGAACAGCAGGCGCCTGGTGACGGAGGGGAGATTGGCCTGGGTAAGATTTTCGGCGACGCTCATCCTGAGGATCAGGCCCTGATCCTTGCGGTTTTCCGGCACCAGGCCGATGCCGTGGCGCATGGCCTCGCGGGGGGTGCGGATGCGGGCGGGTTTGGCGTCGACCTCGATTTCCCCGGCCGTCAGCCGGTCGATGCCGAACAGGGTGCGGGCGAATTCGCTGCGGCCGGAACCGACCAGTCCGGCGATGCCGACGATTTCCCCCTGGGCGAGCTCGAGGGAAACGCCCCGGATGATCTCCCGTTGCGCGACCTGTTTGGCGACGAGTTTGCAGGAGCCGGTGCGGCGGGGGCGGCGGGGCGGGAAGAGGTTTTGCATATCCCGTCCGGTCATGGCATGGATGATGCCGGCGCGGTCGATGCTGTCGCGTTTCCGGGTGAGGATGCTTTCGCCGTCCTTGATGACGGTGATGGCGTCGGCGATTTCGAAGACTTCCTCGAGGCGGTGGGAAATGTAGACGATGGTGACGCCGGATTCCTTGAGGCGGCGGAGGACGCGGAAGAGAACCTGGATTTCCGGCTCCGACAGTACGGCGGTGGGTTCGTCCAGGATCAGCACCCGGACGTTTTTGGCCAGGGCCTTGGCGATTTCCACTATTTGCATGTAGGCGACGGACAGCTTGCGGACCGGGGTGCGGGGGTTGATCGTGAAGCCGAAATCGTGAATGATGGCGGCGGCCTTGCGGTTCAGTTCCTTCCAGCGGATGAAGAAGCCGCCGGGGGCGAGGTCGGAGAGGAATATGTTTTCCGCCACGCTCAGATCGGGGGCGAGGACGAATTCCTGGTAGATGATGCCGATGCCGGCGGCGGAGCTGTCCTTGGGACTGGCGAGCTCCATTTCCCTGCCGTCGACCAGGGTTTTCCCGGCGTCCTTGTGCAGCACGCCGGAGAAGATTTTCATCAGGGTGGATTTGCCGGCCCCGTTTTCACCCACCAGGCAGTGGATGCTGCCGCGCCGGGCCTGGAAGTTGATGCTCTTCAGGGCCCGCACGCCGCCGAAGGATTTGCTGATGCCCACCGCCTCGATGGCGTAAGCGGAATTGTTCATGGGACTGCTTCTCCTGATGGGGGCGGGACAGGGAAAGCGGGCGGCGCTTCGCCCGCTTTCCCGCGGAGACGGAATCATCGGGAACCGCACTTTTGCGTAAGCGCCGCGCAAACCTTCGAACGACGCCTAGAACCCGTCGTCGTAAACCGCGTCCACGTTAGACTTGTTGACCATGATCGCCTTCGGGCTCATGTTGTCCGGGAAGGAGCGTTCGCCGCCTTCGTAGCGCTTGATGACGTCGATGGCGAGTTCGGCGATTTTCCGGGGGCTGTTTTCGGCGGTGGCGTTCAATTGACCCTTCTTGATGGAATCGTATTCGTGCTTGGCGCCGTCGAAGGAGAAGACCAGGAGATCCTTGTCCCGCTTGGCGGCGCGGATGGCGTTAAGCATCCCTTTCAGGTGCAGGCTCGTTTCGGTGTAGACCATGGTGACTTCGGGGTGGGCGGTGAGGATGTCCTCCATGCACTTCAAGCCGCCTTCGTCGGTGCCCTGTGCCCAGGTTTGCATGACGATGTCGATGTTCGCCCGGCCGAGATCCTGGAGCTGCTTTTCGAAGAGGCCGGTGATGAAGTTGACCCGGCGTTCCTTGCAGGCCATGTTGCCGGCCATGAAGCTGACCAGGGCCAATTTCACCGGCTTGTCGCCGGCGAGTTCGGCGGCGTAATTGCCGATGAGTTCGTTACCTTCCGAGTTGCTGCTGGCGATGCGGGTGAGGACGGCCGCGGCGCCGAGGCCGCTGTCGACGATGATCACCGGCACCTTGGCCTGATTGGCCCGCTTGACTATTTGCAGGCCGGCCTTCGGGTCCTGGGGATTGAGGACGAGGTAGTCGATTTTTTGGGCGAGGAGATCCTCGACGTCGGCGATTTGCTTGGTGAAGTCGCCGCGGGCGTCGGTGTTGATGACCTTGAAGCCGGCTTTTTCCCCTTCCTTCTTGATGTTTTCGGAAAGCTGGGCGAAGTAGCTCCCGTTCAAGGTGCGGTTGGAAAAGCCGATGGTCTTTTCGCCGGCTTGGCCCGACAGGCAGATGCAGGCGGCGAACAGGATGGCGGCCGCGAATTTCCCAAACTTGATCATGGTGGTCTCCTTTGAAATGTGACGGACGCATCGCCGTGATGCGCCGGCGGAAATAAAACAGTTCGCGTGGCGGCGCCTAAAGCCGTCCCGCCTCCTCCTTGGCGATCCTCACCCATTTCACCGCGTTCTCGGGGTCGCCCCCCAGGGTGTGATTGTCCTTCATGACCAGTTCCACCACCGACCCCCTGGTCGAATCCAGGATGCCCCGCACGTCCCGGCGGATGTCCTCCTCCCGGGTGTGCGCGCGGGAGATGAGGGAGGGATTGGGTTTTACCGCCATCACGTATCGGTCGCCCAGCCGCTCGGACATGGCCCGGAGGTCGGCCCAGGCCGAGCAGGACAGACGGCGGAGGCGGGGGATGGTGAGGATGCTGTCCATGCGTTTGTCGAGGGGTTCGCAGCAGCCGTAATAGTTCAGGCCGAAACGTTTCAGGATCGGCAGCTGGTAGGCGAGGATGAATTCCCTGAAGAATTCCTCCCCGACCCCCACCGTCTCCTGGCTTTCCGAGAAGCCCCACATGTCCATCGGGGAGACGGCCGCCCCTTCCCGGTGGGCGTTTTCGGGAAGCTGATCCGTCCAGCCGAAACCGCCGGAGCCGATGTAGACGTTACCCTGGTTCGAGCTGAGGAGGCGGTTCTTCTCCAGGAAATCCAGGTAGGTGAGGAAGGAGTCGGAGAGGAATTTCATCACCTTGTGGACCCAATCCGGATTGTCGTAGAAGTCCAGCATCAGCTCCTCGAGGCCGCGCCACTTGATGTATTCGGCGGTCAAGCCGGCCGACCACCACCACACCCCGCGCCGGCGCACCTTGAGGATGCCGTCGAACACGTCGTGGGCCAGGGACATGATGCGTTCGCCCTTTTCGGTTTGCAGGGTGATTTCGGGGAAGCGAAGCTTGGGGAAATCCTTTTCGAAATCCACCAGCTGCTTCTTGAAATGATACGCATGCCCCTCCCGGTTGTCGCCGATGCGCTCCACCGGCAGCCCCAGGGAGTTCGTGGTGTAGGCGTAGGGTACGAAGAAGAAGTCGTCGACGACCTTGTCGTCCCCCATTTTTTCGGCCCAGAACACTTCCTTGCGCAGTCGCATCTCCCAAACCCGTGCCAGCGGGGCCTGGCAGAGGAAGGCGTCGGCGGGGATGATGTCGTTCCAGCCGCCCTCGGGGTCGCAGAACACCACCGGGCGCTTGTCCTGAAGGTCGTTGTGCCGGGTCCACAGCCGGGCTTTTTCCGCCTGCTCCGGTTTGGCGGCGGCGGCGGCGACCCGTTTCGCCAAACCGCGGAGCACCTCCTTGTCCGCCGGGGAGAAATCTTTCGCGACATCCACATTCACGGTATATATTCCGTAGGGCATGTGGAAAAAGACCGGATCCTCGGTGTTGGGTTCCAGCAGCATCATGATGTGGGTTCCTTTCAATCAGGATTACGGTTGCCTGGGCGCGGGGCGGGTATGATAATTGCATAACAAACGAATTGCCATAATGGCGGCTGGAAGCTGATACGCGACCGCGGAGGCCGTGGGGAGAGGGCGTGGATGTGGCGGAAGGCTTTATTTTTACCCATACAGCCCATCCCCCGACGCGGGGGATTGGGTAAGAATTACATACATAAGGTAAATATTACCCTCCTCGGATCGGGAAGCGGACCGCGGGTGCTTTTCGGAACAATCCGGACGCGGCTTGCCCGATTTTCTCGATAATACCTTGAAAACCAAGGATGTGCGATGAAATACACCACCCTCATTGTCGACGACAATCCGAAAATTTTCCACAGCCTCCGCGAAAATTTCGCCGACTTCGGGGTGGACTGCCTTTGGGCGGAAAACGGCGCCGGGACCGTCCTGGCCATGTCGGGGGGGCGGGTCGACGTGGTCCTGCTGGACCTGTCCCTCGGGGCGGAAAACGGCCTGGACATCCTCGCCCGATTGAGGAAATCCCACCCCGGGACGCCGGTCGTCATGATTACCGGCTTCGGCACCCTCGAAGCGGCGGTCAAGGCCATCAAGCTGGGAGCCTACGATTTTCTCGCCAAACCCCTCGACTTCGACAAACTGCGCGCCGTCGTCGAGCAGGCCGTCGCCTTCGCCCGGCCGGACCCCGGCCGCGAAGCCGCGGCGGACCGGGATTCCCCCGACCTGGTCAGCCGTTGTCCGAAAGTCCTCGCCGTAAGCCGCAAGGCGAAAATGCTCGCTACCACCGATCTGTCGGTCCTCATCGGCGGCGAAAGCGGTTGCGGCAAGGAGCTGCTGGCCGATTTGGTGCACCGGCATTCCAAGCGGGCGGAGCGGCCTTTCCTGAAGGTGAACTGCTCCGCCTTCCCCGACACCCTGATGGACAACGAACTTTTCGGCCACGAAAAAGGCGCCTTCACCGGCGCCGACTCCGCCCACATCGGCCTTTTCGAACAAGCCGACGGCGGCACCCTGCTTCTGGACGAAATCGGCGACATGAGCCTGGGAAGCCAAACCAAACTGCTCAGGGTCCTGGAGGACGGCCGGGTGCGGCGGCTCGGGGGGCGGGAGGAACGGAAGGTCGATGTCCGGATCCTCGCCTCCACCAACCGCGACCTCTCGGCCCTGATTGGCGAGCGGCGTTTTCGCGAGGATCTTTTCTACCGCCTCAATCCCGCCTTCCTCCTGCTTCCGCCGCTGCGGGACAGGGCGGGGGACGTGCCGCTGCTGCTGGCGCATTTTCTCGCCCGCCATTCCGAAGGGGGCGAAACGCGGCGCTTTTCGCCCGCGGCCGAGGCCATCCTCGCCGCCTATGCCTGGCCCGGCAACGTGAGGGAGCTGAAGAACCTGGTCAGACTCTGTTCCGCCCTCGCGACGGGCGAGGTCATCGAAGCGTCGGACCTGCCGGGCAACGTCGTCGCGGCCTCGGGCGGCGGGCGCGGGGACCGGGATGAAGCCCCTTCCGCCGGCGCCGCGACCCTTGGGGACATGGAGAAGGAGATGATCCTGAAAACCCTCGAGGAGACCCGCTACAACAAGCGCCGCACCTCCCAGCGCCTGGGGATCAGCTACAAGACCCTTTTCAACAAGATGAAACACCATGGCATCCAATAACCCCGCCGCGCCGCCCCGGGCCTGTTTTCGCGACGCCTCGGTGTCCCTGGGGCAATTGCAGGTGCTGGCCGGGGTAAACCTGGAGGTCATGCCGGGGGAGATTCACGCCCTCATCGGCCGGCACGGCGAGGGCAAGTCCGCCGTCTGCGGGGTAATGGCCGGGGAAATGGCCCTGACCGGCGGTTCCCTATGGTTTGACGGCCGGCCCCTTCCCCCATTGTCCATCGGGCAAGCCAAGAATCTGGGCATTGAAAAAGCCGGCGAAAGGCCGGAACTGTTTCTCGACCTGACCGTGGAGGACAACCTCGCGGCCGGCTGTTTCCGTTCCCCCAACCGCTATTGGCTGGGTCGGCGCGCCTTGTCCCGCCGGGTCGGGGAATGGCTGGAGCGGTTCGGTCTGTCCCTGCCCCTGAACGAGAAAATGCGGAATCTGGCCATGGGCGAACGCATTTTCGCCCACGTCCTGTCCTGCCTTTTCAACCAGCCCAGGCTGTTAATCCTCGATGAAACGCTGGAACATCTCCCCCGGCCGCGGCTCAAGGAATTCCTTCCCATGCTCCAGGTATTCCAGCGTGGCGGCATGGCGGTTCTCTGGGCCACCCAAAAACTGGAGGAAGCCTGGAGCCTGGCGGACCGGATCAGCGTCATCCGCCGGGGCCGCATTCTCCTGACCGATTCCCCCCGCCGCCTCAACCAGTCGGGGTTGATTAAACTGGTCTTCGCCGAAAATTACGACAGTCCCGGCGAGGAAAACTTCGAAGACAGTTTTCGTAGCGCCATCCGCTACACCGAGGCGGTGCTGCGGGATTTGCCTACCGCCATCGTGGTGGCGGACGCCCGGGACCGGGTCCAGTTCGTGAACAGCCAGGGCCGGTATTTTTTCCCGGGGGGAGTGGATCCGGCTGGCGAGACCACCCTGTCCGGCCTGGTGGGCGAGGAAAACGCCGGCCTGCTGGACATGTTCCACGCCGCCCTGGCCGGCGGCGAGGACGCCCGTTCCCACAGCATGCTGGTCATGGCCGGCATCGGCGAGCGCCTGGTCGATTTGCATATCCGCATGGTTCGGGACGACGTGTCGGTCATCGGGGCGATCCTCATCGCCGAGGACATTTCCGAACGGGAGAAAATCCGCCAGAACCTCATCGTTGACCACAACCTCGCCTCGCTGGGACTTCTGGCGGCGGGAGTGGCGCACGAGGTCAACAATCCCCTGGAAATCATCGGGAATTACCTGAGCCTCCTGCTGCGTTCCATTCCCGTGGGCCGGGAACGGAACCACGTCCTGAACATCCGTGAGGAAACGCGGCGCATCCAGGAGATTGTGCGTAATCTCGTCACCTTCACCTCCCGCCGCGCCGCCGACCAGAGCGAAGTCGATCTCCATCTGCTGGTCACCGAACTCGCCGACCTGCTCCGCCACAACGGCCAAAACGCCCGAATCTGTTTCCATTGCCCCGCCCCCGATTCCCCCGCCGTCATCACCGCCAATCCGAATGAAATGCGCCAGGTCCTCCTGAACCTGTTCCGCAACAGTATCGAAGCCATGCCCAACGGCGGGGATATCGCGGTGGAATTCGTCCGACCCGCCGACGCCGCCCTGGAAATGCGATTCCGGGACAATGGCCCCGGAATCGGCCTGAAGAATCTGGACGACGTCTTCCTCCCCTTCGCCAGCAGCAAAATGGGCGCGAATCTGCATCAGGGCCTGGGCCTGTCCATCGTGCACGGCCTGGTGGAAAAAGCCAACGGCCGCATCACGGTAAGCAATTTGCCCGGCGGCGGCTGCGAATTCCTGGTCAGGTTCCTTCCCCCCGATCCGTCGGCGCCGGAAGCCCTGGTTACGGCGACAAATCGGGGCTGATTTCGGAATATGCCGACCCTGTAGTAAACGGGTCTGCGAAAAGAACGGCGCAATTTTTGGGAAATCCCTGTAACAATACACCCCGTAAGATCCTATATGCTTAAACGGATCCGGTGAATCCAGCGTTTAGGTGTAGCGGTATATTGCCGCAAAAAATTTTTTTGTACTGGCGTGAACGGGTTTTTGCATTATAATCCACGTTATAATCTTCGTATGGAAACGCGTAACGAAAATCTAAAACAACAAATACGAAACAAAAACCTCCTCCATATTTCCAGACGCCCCGGCACCACTTCCCTATCCTTTTTACCCTGTCGCTCTTTGATCTTTGCTGCGATTCATGCCTGTTTTGTAGCCGCATGCGCGGTTTTACGCGGGTGAAAGACGCGTCCGCTTGCAAGCGCCGGACCGCCCGCCTTTTGCAATCTCGGTGAATAAGGGAGAAAACGGCTTATGAAGAAGACGCTGGCCTTACTGTCGCTGTTTGCCTTGACCATGTCGCTGTTCCCCATGACCGCCGCCGCCGCGGAAAAAACCAAGCTTACCGTCACCATCCGCGACGAAGGCCTGGGCGAAGCGAACCCGCGGGTGAAATGGTTCAAGGCCGCCTACGAGTCCTATCCGAAAAAGGACTCCGTCGAACTCGAAATCATCCCGATGTTCGTCTCGGAAGGCGACTACTTCGCCAAAATGGCCCTGATGCTCCAATCCCCCTCGACCGCCCCCGACATCATCCTGGAAGACACCTTCGTCCTCCCCGCCGATTCCGCCGCCGGTTACCTCACCCCCCTGGACGACCGCCTGAAGAAATACGCCGATTGGTCCAACGGTTCCTACTACGAGGCGCTGAAGGCCGGCGTCACCGGACCGGACGGCAAGATCTACGGCATCCCCTTCTCCACCGACAGCCGCGGCCTCTGGTACAACCGCGAGCTCATGGAAAAGGCCGGCCTCTCGAAGGACTGGAACCCCAAGAGCTGGAAGGATGTCCTCGACGCCTGCGCCGCCCTCAAGAAACTTCCCGGCGTGGTCCCCTTCTGGTGCAATTCCGGCGTCATCACCGGCGAAGCCACCTCGATGCAGACCTATGAAATGCTCCTCTACGGCACCAGCGAACGCCTCCTGGACGACAAGGACAAGTGGATCGTCTCCAGCCCCGGCATCCTCGCCTCCCTCGAATTCCTGAACAAGATTTACTCCGGCGGCTTCGGCCCGCCCCTGTCCCTGGTCCTGAACGCCTCCTCCGACATCAACGCCAGCCAGCAATTCATGGCCAAGGACAAGCTGGGGATTTTCCTGAACGGCTTCTGGATCGCCCGCAATTTCCGCGACAACGGCGTCGCTCCGTGGAAGGGGTTTGAAAAGAAGCTCGGCTTCGCCGCCATGCCCACTTCGAAGGGTCAGGCCCCGGGCACCATCACCCTCGCCGGCGGCTGGGCCCTCTCCATTCCCGCCCACGCCGACAACAAGGACGCCGCCTTCGACTTCATGACCCACCTGATGCAGCCGAATATCTACGGCCCCGCCATGATCGTGATGGGCGACCTCGCCACCCGCGCCGACGTGGGGAAAATGCCCGATTACGGCAAGACCCCCTTCATCGCCACCGCCACGGAATTCCTGACCAAGGCCGCCTTCCGGCCGCAGAACGGCAAATACCCCGTGGTCTCCTCCCACATCCAGACCATGGTCGAGGCGGTGGTGACGGGCACCTCCCCCGCCGAAGCGATGGCCCAGTACGCCGACGACGTCACGGCGGTGGTGGGGAAGGACAACGTGGTGGAGATAAAGTAACTGAAGTTTTGCAAAGTGACGATTTTACCGCCAATCGTCACTTTGCAAAAATCGTTTTCGCTGAAATTTCCGGGGTTTTTGATTTTGCAAAAGTCCAATTACTCGTTGAAGCGTAATGGGGCGCCCTTGTTCCAGCGCCATTCCATCGTGTCTACGCAATTCGCATCGTTCCACTTCGCCCCCATTTGCGGAAAGGTCCCTGCCCCATGCAAGCGAGAGGAACCCTGGCCCAGGACGCGAAGCGTTCCATCCTAATCGTCCCGTCGGCCCTGATGCTTTTGGCGTTTTTCGTCGGCCCAATCCTCCTCACCATCTACTATTCCTTCACCAATCTCGCCCTTTCCGGCGTCAGCGCCGCCAATCCCGAGTTCGTGGGGCTGGCGAACTACCGTAATCTCCTCGGCGACCGCTACGTCATCACCAGCATTAAAAATACCCTGATTTTCCTAATCGGCAGCCTGATTGGCCAGCAGGTCCTGGGCTTCGTCATCGCCATGATGATGCGCAGCTGCGGCAAGACCTTCCGGCGCATCGTCGGGCCGATTGTCCTCGCCGGCTGGGTCACGCCGGAAATCGTCGTCGCCCTCTGCTGCAGCACCTTCTTCGGCGACAACGGCACCCTCAACGTCATTCTCGGCTTCTTCGGCATCCAGCCCGTCGCCTGGCTCTACCGCTACGCCATGCTATCGGTGATTCTGGCGAACGTCTGGCACGGCACCGCCTTTTCCATGATGAACTTCCAGTCCGCCCTGGACAGCATTCCGCTGGAAATCGAGGAGGCGGCCCGGGTCGACGGCGCCAGCCGCTTCCAGACCCTGATGCGCATCACCATCCCCTGCATCCGCGGGACCATCGCCACCAACACCCTCCTGAACACCCTTTCCACCCTGGGGATATTCGGGCTAATCTACGCCATGACCGGCGGCGGTCCCGGCACCCAGACCCTCACCCTGCCGGTGCAAATGTACCGCCAGGCCTTCGTCAGCCAGCAGCTCGGTTACGGCACCGCCATATCCATGCTGCTTCTGGCCATCGGCATTTTCTGCAGCGTGTTGTATGCGCGGTTGTCGAAAGATTAGGAGGACGGCCCGGTGAACGCCAAACCAGGAAAGATAATCCCCTACGTCGTGTTGACCCTAGTCGCCATCGCCTTTTTTCTCCCCTTGTTGTGGGTGATTCTGGCGTCCTTCGACTTCAACGCCTCGCCGTCGGTGCAGATTCCCCTGACCTGGACCATCGACCATTACCGCCAGGTGCTGGGGAACGAGGGGAATCTCCGCGGCTTCATCGTCGGGCTGGGGATATCCCTGGTGCAGTCGATCCTGGTGGTGGTACTTTCCATTTTCGCCGCCTATCCCCTGAGCCGCTACGAACTCCGCTTCAAGAAGATGTTCATGTACACGATACTCTTCATGACCGCCCTGCCGATCACCGCGGTGATGGTGCCGGTGTACAAGCTTTTCCTCTCCATCAATCTTTACGACCAGTACGGAAGCGTCATCCTCTTCCTCACCGCCTCCGCCCTCCCCTACGGCATCTGGCTCACCAAGAATTTCATGGACACGGTGCCGGTGGAACTGGAGGAGGCGGCCTGGATTGACGGATGCTCGCCGTTCAAGAGCATCAGGAAAGTGGTCGCGCCCCTGATGCTCCCGGGCATCTGCGTGGTGGCCATTTTCACCTTCTCGAACAGCTGGGGCAATTTCTTCGTTCCCTACATTCTTCTGCAAAGCATGAACAAGCTGCCGGCGTCGGTGCGGCTGTACCAGTTCTTCGGCAGTTACGGGATGGTGGCTTACGGACAGCTGGCGGCCTACTCCGCCCTGTACGCGCTCCCGTCGGTGATTCTGTACGTCATGGCCCAGCGCTACATGTCGAAGGGATTCGCCATGGCCGGGGCGGCCAAGGGGTAGGGGCTGGAAACGAAATAACAGAAAGGGACGAGGATGATTTTCCTGAAGGAACGCATCGGCAAATTGATTCAGGATTTGGGGCACTCCCGCTATCCCGCCGAGGAACCCCTGGACGGCTACCGCCTGCGAAGGCTGGACAGCCCCCGCATCGACCCGAACCGCCTCCCCGAAGACGGCTGGACCCCGCACCCCAGGGGCGGTTTGTGGGGCGGCCACCGGCAAAGTTTCCTGTTCGAAACGACCGCGACGGTGCCGCCGGCCTTTGCCGGCCAATGCCTGGTTTTCAATCTCATCACCGGCCGCGAGGGAAACTGGGACGCGACCAATCCGCAGTTTTCCCTGTACGTGAACGGCCAATTCGTCCAGGGCCTGGACGTGAACCACACCGAGGCAATACTCACCGAAAAGGCGGTGGCGGGCGAGAAATTCCGCATTCTCCTGACCGCCTTCACCGGCGACAACAATTTCAGCCTGATTCTCGACTCGCGGCTGCGGATCCTGGACCGGGAAACGGAACGCTATTATTACGATCTGAAAATGCCTTTCGAAGTGGCCCAGCTCCTGCCGGACGACGACGACGACTGCATCGCCATCATCAGCCGCCTGAACGAATCCCTGAACCTTATCGATCTCCGCCGGGTCGGGAGCAGGGAATACCGGGAGTCCCTCGTCAAGGCGCGGGAATACCTGGCGCGGGAATTCTACGGCAAACTCTGCGGCAAGCGCCCGGAGACGGTGCATTGCGTCGGCCACACCCACATCGACGTCGCCTGGCTCTGGCCCCTGGCGGTGACCCGGGACAAGGCGGTCCGCTCCTTCTCGACCGTCCTGGAACTCATGCGCCGGCACCCGGAATACCTGTTCATGTCCAGCCAGCCCCAGCTTTACAAATACGTCCAGGAGGACGCGCCGGAACTGTACCGGGAAATCAAGGATCGCATCGCCGAAGGCCGCTGGGAGACGGACGGCGGCATGTGGGTCGAGGCGGACACGAACATCGCCTCCGGTGAGGCCCTGGTGCGGCAGTTCCTTTACGGCACCCGCTATTTCGAACGCGAGTTCGGCAAGAAAAACGAAGTCCTGTGGCTGCCGGACGTTTTCGGCTACTCCGCCGCCCTGCCGCAAATCATGGCCAAATGCGGCATCCGCTATTTCATGACCACCAAAATCAGCTGGAACGAATTCAACAAAATGCCCTGCGACACCTTCGAATGGGAAGGCATCGACGGCACCCGCATCCTCACCCATTTCATCCCGGCCCGCGACTTCATCGGTCCCGGCGGTTTCCAGAAAGGCGCGAACTCCTACGAAAACGCCTATTTCACCACCTACAACGGCTACCTGAAACCGCTGCAGGTGAAGGGCGCCTGGCAGCGCTATCAGCAGAAACACCTCAATAACGAAGTCCTGTTCGCCTTCGGTTACGGCGACGGCGGCGGCGGACCCACCCGGGAACAATTGGAAAACCAGACCCGTCTCGCCAAGGGAATTCCCGGCTGTCCCCAAACCAAAATGGGCTCGGTGAAGGATTTCTTCCACAACCTCGAAAAAAGCGTCGCCGGGAACAGGTATCTCCCCGCCTGGGTCGGGGAACTCTACCTCGAATACCATCGCGGCACCTACACCTCGATGGCCCGGAACAAGCGCTACAATCGCCGCACGGAATTCGCCTGCCAGAACGCCGAAACGTTCTCGCTCCTGGCCGGCCTCCTGGCCGGGACCGATTACCCCAAGGCGGAACTGGACCAAATGTGGGAACTGGTCCTCCTGAACCAATTCCACGACATCCTCCCCGGTTCCTCCATCAAGGAGGTTTACGACGACTCGCGGGACCAGTACGAAACGGTCCTCGCCGCGACCGGGCGGATGCTGGCGGCCGCGAGCGGGGCGGTGGCGGAACAGACCGGCGCCCCGGCCGGTTCCATCGTGGTCTTCAATCCCAATGGCTTCTCCGCGGCGGAGGCGGTCGCGGCTCCGGTTCCGGCCGGTGTCCGGAACCCGGTGGTTCACGACGAGGAAGGACCCGTCGCCACCCAGACGCTGGAAGGCGGGAAGCTGCTCTTCACGGCGCGGAACCTGCCGGCGAAAGGCTACAAATCCTTCAGCGTGAAGGAGGGGGACGGCGCACCGCTCCCGGCCGAACTTTCCGTCGACCGCCGGCGGCTGGAAAACCGCTGGCTGAAAGTGGAACTGAACGACAAGGGCCAGTTCGTCTCGCTTTTCGACAAGCGTTCAGGCCGGGAACTCCTGGCGAAGGGCCGCGCCGGCAACGTCATCATGAGTTACGAGGACCGGCCGCACAATTACGACGCCTGGGACATCAACAATTATTACCTCGAAAAAGCCTGGGAAGTCGACGCCGTCGAGTCGATTGAAATAGAGGAATCGGGGCCGGCCCGGGCCGGCATCCGCATCGTCCGCCCCTACCTCGATTCGCGGATTGTGCAAAGCATCCGCATCCACCGCGACTTCCCCCGCCTCGACGTCTTTAACGACATCGATTGGAAGGAAAACCACCTGCTCCTGAAAACGCTCCTCCCCCTGGACATCCGCGCGAGCGAGGCGACCTTCGACATCCAGTTCGGCAATGTCAAGCGCCCCACCCACGCCAACACCTCGTGGGACCAGGCCCGCTTCGAAGTGTGCGTCCACAAATGGCTGGATCTTTCCGAGGACGGCTTCGGGGTGAGCGTCCTGAACGACTGCAAATACGGGGTGAGCGTCCGCGGCCAGGAAGTGGGGGTGAGCATGCTCAAATCCCCGACCTATCCCAATCCCGATGCGGACAAGGAGCGCCACCTCTTCACCTGGTCGATTTTGCCCCACGCCGGGAGCTGGCGCGAAGCGGGAACGGTGACCCAGGCCTATCAACTCAACAATCCGCCCTTCGCGGTGGTCAAGAAGGGTGGCGCCGGCCCTCTGCCCCGGGCGGGTTTCCTGGTCGAGTCCGCCTGCCCCAATGTCATTGTCGAGGCGGTGAAAAGGGCGGAGGACGGCCGCGAGGTGATTGTCCGGGTTTACGAATGCCACAACCGGCGCACCCGGGCGGCGCTCCGCTTTGTCCGGCCGCTGGCGGCGGCGGCGGAGTGCGATCTTCTGGAAAGGCGGGACGCCCCCCTGGACGTGAACGGGGACGAACTGTCTTTCGATATCCTGCCCTACGAAATTAAAACTTTCAAGGTGGTCCTGAAGGATTAGCGCGAAGTCTCAAGAATTAGGGGGTCAAACGCCATGGCGAGAGTCCTGCTGAAAAAAGTCTGCAAGGCCTACACACCGGAGGTCCTGACCGTGAAGAATGTCGACCTGGACATCAAGGACGGCGAATTCATGGTCCTGGTCGGTCCTTCCGGCTGCGGAAAATCGACGACCCTGAGAATGATCGCCGGTCTCGAGGACATCACCACCGGCACGATCGAAATCGGCAACCGGGTGGTGAACGACCTGCCGCCCCGCGACCGCAACATCGCCATGGTCTTCCAGAGTTACGCCCTCTACCCCCACATGTCGGTGCGGGACAACATGACCTTTTCCCTCCGCATCCGCAACATGGCGAAGGACTTCATCTCCCGCCGCCTCGGCATGGCGGCGGACATCCTCGGTTTGGGCAGCTACCTGGACAGGAAGCCGAAGGCGCTGTCCGGCGGCCAGCGGCAAAGGGTGGCGATGGGCCGGGCGATTGTGCGGGAGCCGGAGGTGTTCCTGTTCGACGAACCGTTGTCGAACCTGGACGCGAAGATGCGGGTCGAAATGCGGCGGGAAATCATCAAGCTGCACCAGCGCCTGAAGTCGACGATGATTTATGTGACCCACGATCAGGTCGAGGCGATGACTTTGGGGGACCGGATTTGTATAATGGAAGCCGGGGTGATTCGCCAGGTAGGCAGTCCCGGGGACGTTTTCGACAATCCGCAGAACCTGTTTGTAGCGAACTTCATCGGCACCCCCCCGATGAATCTGATACCGGGGGGGCTGAAACGCGACGGCGAGAAATTGACCTTCATATCGGACGGCTTGACCGCCGAAGTGCCGGACGCTTTGGCGGATCGCATTCGGGGCAAGATCGGCGGCAAGGTCATCCTCGGTTTACGGCCGCGATCCTTTGTGGAACCGGGGCAGGAGGCGCCGGAGGGCGAGGCGGGGGTCGCCTGGACCGCCACGCCGGAGATTGCCGAAATGCTCGGGGAGGAATCCCTGGTGCATTTGCGGGCGGGCGAGAACCGGTTTATTGTCAGTATGCATCCGCATCACGTACCGCCCCTGGAGCGCCCATTCGCCATTCGGCCGATCATGTGCCGGGCGCATTTTTTCGACCCCGACGACGGCCGTAACCTCACCCTGGGAGTAGAATTGCCGGGGCGAAACACCATACGCACTTCGGTATAATCGGAGGACACATGACCTATCGCACGGCTTTATTGCGGTATGAGGACATCTACGACCAGGAAGGGAGCGAAGCGGATTTCGTAACAGCCATGCTTGACGCCGTCGCCTTTCACGCGGCTCGGAACGCTTTTTACCGGACCTGGCTGGACCGGCACGGCATGGCGGCGGACGCTATTCAAAGTGAAAGCGACCTCCGGCGCCTCCCCCCCATTCCCGCCAATTTTTTCAAGCAATACGAATCACTCAGCATTCCCCGGGAACTGGTGACGGTACACGTCACCAGTTCCGGCACATCCGGCCAAAAAAGCCAAATGTTCTTCGACCGGGAGAGCTGGGATTTCGGACAGGAAATGGTCGGCCGGAGCATGCGCTATTTCGGTTTCGTTTCGGACGCCCCCTGCAATTACCTCCTCTACACCTACGAACCCGCGCACCGGCCGGGCGAAGGCGAATTGGGGACGGCTAAAACCGACGAGGGCCTGATGCAATACGCCCCCGGCCGCGAGGTCGTCTATGCCCTTCGCTACAACGGTTCCGGCCACGACTTCGATGTCTACGGGGTCATTGCCGCCTTGCAGCGCTTCGCCGCCGCCGGACTGCCGGTGCGGATTTTCGGCTTCCCCTCCTTCCTGTATTTTACCCTGAAACAAATGCGGGATATGGGCATCCCGCCCCTCCGCCTGCACCCGGACAGCATGACCATGCTGGGGGGCGGCTGGAAGGGCTTCGCTTCCCAAAGAATCGACAAGCGGGAACTCTACCGCCTGGTCGAGGCGACCCTAGGCTTTCCCGAGCGGAACTGCCGCGACGGCTACGGCTCGACCGAGCATTCCGTCCCCTACCTGGAGTGCCCCCGGCATAATTTCCACATTCCCATTTATTCGCGGATGTATGTCCGCGATTTCCGCACATTGGAGCCGCTGGGGTTCGATCGGGAGGGCTTCGCCTCTTTCGTGACTCCGCATCTGTCCAGCGTGCCCGCCTTGTCGGTTCTGATGGGCGACCGGGCGGTCATGCACGACGCCTTGTATTGCGGCTGCGGCATCAGGACGCCCTGCATGGAGATTCTCGGCCGCGCCGGCACCAGCCAAAGCAAGAGCTGCGCCATCGCCGCCAGCGAATTGCTGAAGCGGTAAGGCGCCGCCTCAATCATCACCACCCCCCGGAGCGAACCACTATGGACTGCATCGTCCGCGGCAAAAGAAAAACCTATTCCTCGCCGGAAGAGATTCTGGCCGGATTGGAAAGCGCGATAATCGCCGACCTGGCGCGCGCGGCCGGCGACACCACCGCCCAGGTACGGTCGACGATCGAGGCTTTGTCCCGGCTCGGGGAACGGCTGAAGACGGACGCCGGTTTTCTGGAAAAGGAATTGACCGACCTGGGGCTGACCCAAAGCGAAGCCCGGGCCGCCCGGGAAGGCGCGGCGGAAATTCTCGACCGGGACGCCCTGCACCGGACAATCCGCCGGGAACTGGGGGGGCTCCCCCTGGAAATTACCCGCCCCCGCGCCCGGGAAAATGCCCTGGAAGGCTGGCTGCCCGTGGGGGTGCTGGGGCATGTCACGTCGGCGAACGACCCCCTGTTACCGTTCCTGAGCGCGGTCGAGGGGCTGATCACCGGGAACATCAATCTCGTGAAAACCGCCCACGGAGCGGGAGCAGTGGCCATGAAAATGGCGGAGGCGCTGGGTGAAATCGAACCCGCCCTTTGCCCCTACCTTTACATCTATCCGGTATCGTCCCAGGACGAGCCGACCCTCTCCGCCCTCTTCAGCCTCTGCGACGCCATCGCGGTATGGGGTTCGGACGCGGCGGTCGCCGGCGTGCGTAAGCTTGCCCCCCCGGGCACGCCGGTCATCGCCTGGGGACACCGCATCAGCTTCGCCTATGTCACCCCCGCCGGGCGAAGCGCCGCCGCCCTGGAGGGAATAGCCCGCGATGTCTGCGCGAATGAGCAGCAGGCCTGCAGCGCGCCGCAACTGGTTTATTACCAGACCGAAAACCGGGACGAACTCCTGGCTTTCGCCAAAGAGATGTACGCCGCCCTGGCCGCGACTTCGCCCCAGTTCCCCCTTCACCCCATGGCGGAAGCCGAACAGGCGGAAATCACCACGCAGCTGGAACTCGCCCGCTGTGCCGAGGCGATGGGGGACATGGCCGCGCACGCCGCCCCGGATTTCCGGGTTCTGGTCGGGTTCAATCGGGAGCCGGAACCGTCGCCGTTGTACCGGACGCTCAGGGTAAAGGCGTTGCCCCGGGCCGCGATTTTGGAAACGCTGCGCCCCTACCGGGCGTATTTGCAGACCGTCGGTTTGGCCGCGGACGCCGGCGAAGTGGCGGAATTGTCCCCCCTGTTCTTCCGCGCCGGAGCCACCCGAATCGTCCCTCCCGGCCGGATGCTGGACGGCTACGTCGGCGAGCCGCACGACGGGGTCTACGCCCTCGGCCGCTATGTCCGGCGGGTCAGCCTGGACGGCGGGTCCCTCCCGGCCGGCTTGATGGACCTGAACGAAATGTCCGCCCTTTCCCGGCCGCCGTTCCCGCCGGGGACGCCGATTATGGCCAAGGCCAATTTCACCCCCGGGGACGCCCACGAACGGGAGGGGGGAATCGTCCTGAAAAGCGGCGGCAGTTCCGGCAAAGCCGTCTACGCCCCCCACAGCCGCGGCGACGCGGAAATGACCTACGTCACGGCGGGCCGGGCCTTGATGGCGGCCGGTTTCGAGCCCACGCGCGACCGCTGCATGAATCTATTTTTTGCCGGTTCCCTATACGGCGGTTTCATCAGCCTCTACGAGGGCTTGAAGTCGATCGACGCCCTGCAATTCCCCATGGCCGCCGAAGCGGACCTCGCCGCCGTGGCGGAGGCGATTGTCGCCGGCCGGGTCAATGTCCTCATCGGCATGCCCTCGTACCTGGTCCGCCTCTTCGCGGAACAGCATGCCGTGCTGGTGGATTACCGGGGGGTGGAGAAAATCTATTACGGCGGCGAACATTTCGACCCGGCCCAGGTGCGCCGGCTGGAACGCGATTTCGGGGTCAAACGGGTGGCGTCCCTGGTGTACGGCTGCAATGAACTGGGTTCAATCGGCTACGCCTGTCCCCATTGCCGCCGGGGGGAGCATCACCTTTTCTCCTCGAAATATCTGGAAATCCTCAAGCTGGATCGGGACGAGCCTGCCTCGTTCGGCGAAGTCGGCCGCCTGGTCATCAGCCCTATGGACAGCGAGAATTCCCCCGTCCTCCGCTTTGAAATCGGCGACCTCGGCCGTTACGTTGCCGAGCCCTGCCCCTGTGGGCGCAAAGCCGGCAAATTCGAACTCCTGGGACGGTTCGGCGACATCTTCCGCTTCGCCACCAATTACGTCAATTACAGCGTCATCAAGACGATTCTCGGCCGGGAAATGGATTACTCCGGCTGGCTGCAAATCATCCTCGAATACGACGGCCTGCCGGTCATGCGGGTCTGCGTCGAAGATGGTCTCGATCCGGCGCGGGCCCTGGCGGCCCTGGTGCGGGGTTGCCCGGAGATTGAGGAAACGGAAAACCTCCGCACCGGCCGGGTCGTCGTGCAGCCGCAGGGGCGGGACGCTTTTGTCATGAGTTCCGCCGGCGGCAAAGTCCGCAATGTCGTGGACAGACGCCATGAATGAACCCCTGGTCAGAAAAGTGTTTTTTTCCCTGCTCATCCCCTCCCTGCTGATCAACCTGGTCACCAGCGTCGCGTCCTCGGCCGACAGCATTATTGTCGGCAATTTCGTGGGCGAGGCGGCTTTGGCCGCCATCACCCTCACTTTTCCCGTTTTCATGATTATCAATACCCTGGCGGCCCTGATCGCCGTGGGGGGCTCCGTGGTCATGAGCGTATTCAGGGGGAAGGGGGACGCGGAAGCGGCGAACCTGGTTTTTTCCCACGCCGTTTACGCCGCCCTGGGCGTGGGAATTTTGGTGGCGGTCCTGTCGCAACCGCTTATCGAACCCATCGCCCGCGCCCTCGGCGCACGGGGCGAAGGGGTCGGCCTCGTCGTCAGTTACGCCGGCATCATACTTTTGGCGACCCCGCTTTTTATCCTCAATACCGCCCTGGCCTTTTTTGTCCGTAACGAAGGGCGCCCGGTTCTGGCCATGGTCGGCCTGTTCGCGGGAATCGTCTCGAATATAATCATGGACCTGCTTTTCGTGGCCGGTCTCGGCATGGGGGTGGCCGGAGCGGCCTGGGCGACGGATCTGTCGCAGGTCGTCAGCCTGGCGATTCTCCTCTCGCATTTCCTCTCCCCGGCGAACCGGCTCAGCCTCCGGTTTTCCTTCTCCCTGAAACGGCTCGGAAAAATTCTCGGCGGCGGCCTCGGCACCTCGCTCGATTTCATTTACCAGGCCGCGGCCATTCTCGTCCTCAATAATTTCCTGGTCGGCCTGGCCGGCCACGACGGTATAGTGGTGTATACGGTGATCCTCAATACCGGCCTGTTCGCCCTTTCCCTCTTCGAAGGCCTGAGCCAAACCATGCAGCCGATGGTGAGCGTTTTCCACGGCGAGACGAACCCCCGCTCCATTCGCGCCACCATGCGGCTGGCCCTGGAGACCGCCCTGGCCGGCTCGCTTTTACTGGTCGCCCTTTTTGAAATTTTCCCGGGCATCCTCGCCGCCGTGTTCGGCCTGCGGGAATCCGGACCCTATGCCGCGGCGGTGACGGCGACCCGCATCTACGCCCCCGCCATCCTGCTCATGACCGGGAACGTCCTGATGAGCTACTATTACCAGTCCATTGAACGGGTGCGCTTCTCGGCGCTAATCGTCCTGTGCCGCAGCCTGCTTTTCCTGCTCGGCTTCACCACCCTTCTGGGAACCCTCTTCGGCCTGAACGGCGTCTGGGCCGGCATCGTCGTCTCGGAAGCGGCCACCATGGCCCTGTGGCTGACTCTGGCGTTCCGGAGCAGACGGCGGGACCAGGACCTCCTGCTCCTGGATTCCGTCGACACGAACCGGGTCTTCGACGAACGCTTCGCCGCCGCCGCCGGGCCGCTGCACGAAGCGCTGCTGCGCATCCAGGCGTTTCTCGGGCGGAACGGAATCGAGACCGGCCGCGCCGCCAAGGTCATGCTGGCGGTGGATGAATTGGCGACCAATCTCATCACCCACGATGCCGCCGACTCGATTCGCAATCTGGAAATCCGCATCGTGGTCAAGGAGGACATCCTCCTCCTCATCCGTGACGACGGCCGGGGATTCGATCCCGCCGATCCCGCCGCCAGATTCCGTCCCGGCATGGCCGGCGGCAACGGACTTTACCTGGTGCGAAAAATGAGCGACGATTTCGAATACCGGCCGGTCTTCGGGATGAACCGGACGCTCCTCCGCTTTGCATGATGGCGATGCCGGGGGCTGGTATGGGCAAGCCCCGAACGAAAGGACAAGCATGCAAACGCTGGCCTCGCTCCTTCTTCACGACGACAAAAGAATGCTGGCGCCGGCCTTGGCGTTTATCGACCAGTTTTCCGCCGGACTCGGCCTCGATTCCGCCAGAATCCTGAAGTTCCGCATGGCCTGCGAGGAAATTCTCCTGGACCGCATCGAACATGCCTATGCCGACGGCGGCGAAATTCGCGTCGACCTCGGGCTGTCCGGCAGCAACCTGGAAGTTTCCGTCGTCGACAAGGGTTCGCCCTACTGGAAGGGGGAAAGCGGCTACGACCCCGGCGCCGCCGACACCGCCGCCGTGGGCCTCGAGGATTTCCTCATCGCCAAAATGGCCGACCAAAGCGGCATGGAAAAACTGGGGCGTAACGGCCAGCGCTTTTACCTCCAGGCCGCCCTGCCCGCGCCGCCCCTACCAGCCGAGCGGAGCGTCAAGGAGGAGATTCCCCTCGACCGCGACTTCGCCATCCGCCCCACTCGCCCGGACGGCGAGGACATCATCAAGGCCATCGCCTGCATCCACAATGAATACGGCTATTCCTACGGCTACGAGCGGCTGTATTATCCGGAGCGTTTCCGCGAACTCATCGCCCAGGGCGGCATCCGCTCCTACCTCGCCGTCAATCGCCACGGCCAGGTGGCGGGGCATTACGGCATGGTTTTTTCCGATCTGGTTCCCGGCATGCCGGAAATGGCGACGGTGGTCATCCGCCGCGCTTTCCGCGGCAACCAGCTTTTTGACGCCATGATGCGGCATTTTCTCGATACCGCCCCCGGTTTGGGGGCCGAAGCCCTGATGATGCAGCCGACCGCCTATCACACCGCCACCCAGCATCTGGCGCTCCGCTACGGTTTTGTCCCCACCGGTTTCCTCTTCCAATACACGAACCCCGATATGATCAGCGAATACAATCCGGACGGCCGCCGCCTCGACCTGGCGGTGGCGGTCAAGGCGCTTGATGGCAAGAAAACCGCCGTTGTGCATCCGCCGCCCGAACTCGGGGGGTTCTTGAAGGATATTTACCAAATGCTCGGAGTCGACCGGGAGTGGCGAAGCGGCGGGGAGAGCGCCGGCCCGGCGGAAATGCAAGCGGAAATCAATTCGCTGATGCGTTCCGGCAAGATTGTCGTCTGGCGTTCGGGGAACGATTTCGGAGGGGAATTGTCCCGCCTGACCCGGGAGTTTCTCCGCAACAAACTCGAGATGATCGAACTCCTCATGTCCCTGGACGACCCGGCCACGCCGGCGGCCTACGCCAAGGCGCGGGAGCTGGGCTATTTTTTCACCGGCCTCATGCCCTGCGGCGGGCGGGGCGACTACCTGATGCTGCAGCACCTTTCGGGCGGCCTGCCCGAACCGGGGAGCCTCGCCACCGAAGGGGAGTTCAAGGAAATCCTCGACGCCATCGTCAGCCTGGGAGAAAAGCGATGAGAGTGTATCCATTGGCGCATGTCATCCGCTTCGCGCGGGAACATTCCCCGTTTTACCGGGATTTGTACCGGAACCTCGGCCCCGAACCGGCCCTGGAGGAATTGCCGCTGATTGTACAGGGCGATTTCTGGCAGGCGATGCAGGGAACGGAAGGGACGGTTCCCACCGCCCGGCAAACGGACGGCCAGGTTTTCAAGAGCGGCGGCACCACCGGCAAGCCGAAATACACCCTGTATGCGGCCGAGGAATGGCGGACCATGTGCGAGTTGACCGGGCTTTACTCGCCCCTGGGCGGCCTTCAATACGGGGACCGGGTGGCGAATCTCTTCTACGGCGGGGGGATGTACGCGAGTTTTCTCTATTCCTACAGCATTTTCTACTTCTCGCCGGCGCCGGTGGTGCAGTTCGGCCTCTCCGGGACCCTCCCGCCGGAGGAACTGGCGGCGGCCATCGTGGAGCACCGCATCAACGTCATCGCCGGCGTGCCGTCCCTTCTCATGAAGACGATTCAATGCCTGGGCGACATGATGCCGAAGGATTTCCGGCTGGAGACGGTCTACTTCGCCGGGGAGACCCTGTATCCGGATCAGCGCCGGAAAATTCACGACATCCTGGGGGGACAGGTGGCTTTCCGCTCCATGTCCTACGCCTCCAATGACGGCGGCATAATCGGTTATTATCACCGGGACTGCGGCTTTAACGAGCACCGGACCATGGACCTCGCCTGCAAGCTGGAAATCGTCGACCCGGACACCGGCGCGGCCATCCGCGAGATTGGCCGGCCGGGCAAGGTGTACATCACCGCCCTGTACCGGCTCCTGATGCCGATTATCCGTTACCCCGCCGGCGACCTTGCCGAATTCGTCGACCCCGAGGGGACGCCGGACCGCCGTTTCCGCCTCCTGGGCCGGAGCGAAGAGGCCGCCCGGGTCGCCTATGTGAGCGTGTACCCCGAGGACGCCGCCGACATTCTCCGCGAGTGCGGCATCGACTTCGACGCCCTCCAGCTGGTCGTGAACCGGGTCGAGGGCCGGGACGGCCTCACGCTCCGGATCGGCGCGGCGTCGGGCCGGCCGGAACGGGACGGCGACATTGTCGCGAAGCTGCACGAGCGGCGGCCGATGCTCAAGGAGGCGACAGACCATGGCGTAGTGGGGGCGACCCGGGTAGAATGGCGGAAGCTGGCCGATTTGGAATACAGCCGGAGCACGGGAAAGTGTCTGCGCATACTGGACAGGCGGATGGAATAGGGGAGAACGATGGAAATCATTCAGGAACATAAGGGGGATCAAGTAAGCATTAAACTGAAGGGCATGCTGGACACCCTGAACTCGGGTGAGCTCGGCAAGGCCGTCGGCAATATCCCGGAGGAAGTGAAGCACGTCGAACTCGACATGGCCGAGGTCACCTATATGTCCAGCGCCGGCTTGCGGGTGATACTGCAAACCCTGGACCAGACCCGCCGGCGACAGGGGAGCCTGCGCATCGTCCGTCCTAGTCCGTTTGTACGGGAGATTCTCACCACCGTCGGTTTCGACAGCCTGATCGACATCGCATGAATCCGAACCCGCCCCGGGGCAGCCTGCGCCGCAAGCTGGTTTTCGCCAGCGCCCTCGCCATGCTCGCCATGGCCGCCGCCATGATGGCGATTTTCTTTCTCGGCTTCGACCGCATCTGGGACAATTCCTTCCGGGCCATCGGCAAGTTGCACGAAAAATTGTTCGGCCTGCATCTTGCCTCGGCCCGAAGCTACTGGCGGGACGCGGTGGAACAATCGTGCCTGGAAATTGTCCACGACCTCGATGCCGCCGCCGGCATAGTCGAAGTCGGGATCAAGTCCCTGGCGGCGCTGGAACGGCTGGGGTCGGACCGGGTTTTGACCCGGCGGATAGTGGACGAGTACAGCCGCAACAGTCCGGCGGTGCAATTCATGGTGTACGCCTGGGAGGACGGCGAATTCGCGGTAGCCAAGAATTTGCAGACCGGGGCCGGCTACGACCCCAGGCGGCGGGACTGGTACCTGAATGCCTTTAAAACTTATCCCCGCCCCTATTGGACCCCGATTTACCGGGACTATTCGACCAATGCCGAAATTCTCTCCCTCGCCCAGGCCTTCACGGCGCCGGACGGCAAATTGGCCGGGGCGCTGTGTATCGATTTACACCTCAGCAAACTGCTTAACCTCGTTGACGAACACGAAGAAAACGGCCGTACCGTCTTCCTGATGGACGAGAACCTCTCCTTCATTCTTCCCGACCGGCTCCCCGGGGGAAAAACCTTGCGTGGAGTGGTGTTCCAGGAGGTGTTCAGCGAAGACGCGGCGTTGCGGGGGGCTTTGGCCGCCGCCAGGGCCCGGCGCAACGGGATATGGGAATTGACCGACGCATCCGGGAGCTATCTTGTTTCCCTTGCCCCCTGCCGGGTTTCGAATTGGACGGTGGGGGTGCTAATGCCCATGCAGGCGGTCGAACTGGCGGTGGCGGGAATGGCGGAGGAGACGGATACGGCTTTCATGGGGCTGGAGGCCAATGTGATTCGCTGGGGGCGGGTCCTGAAGGGCGGGACCGTTCTCGCCATGTTGACGGTTTTGGGGGCGTCGCTGTGGCTGTTGCGGCGTAGCGTGGCGAAAGGTTTACACCCCCTCGAGGAATTGACGCGGGGGGTGCGGTCCCTGGGCCGGGGCGATTTGTCCATTCGCCTCAAATCCGGGGACGACGACGAAATTCGGACCCTTGCCGAAACGTACAACGAGATGGTGGGGAAGCTGGCGCGGCACATCGAACTTCTCCGCGAGGAGACGGCGCACGCGGCCCGGGTCGACGGCGAGCTGCAATTGGCCCGGGACATCCAAATCGGCCTCCTCCCCGGGGTATTCCCCGATTCGGGCGGCAGCTACGATCTTTACGCCGTCATGCGGCCGGCGCGTGAAGTCGGCGGCGACCTTTACGATTTTGTCCGGCAGGGGGAGAAGCTTTACTTCGCGGTGGCCGATGTTTCGGACAAGGGAGTGGCGGCGGGGCTGTTTATGTCGGTGGTTAAGACGCTGTTCCGGAGCGTGACCCGTGACGACCCGGCGCCGGAGGAGATCTTGCGGCGCATCAACGACATGCTGGCGGAACAGAATCCGCAGAAGATGTTTGTCACCATGTTCATTGGCGTTCTCGACCTTCCGACCCATATCCTCAAATATGCAAGCGCCGGACATTGCCCACCCCTATCTGCCGAACCCGGGGGGGATTTTTCGAACCTGCCCTGTCCCCCGGCGCTTCCCCTGGGGGTGATGGCTCCGGTGGCCTATTCGGGCCTGGAACGGGTCTTTCCCCCCGGCAGCCGACTTTTCGTTTACACGGACGGGGTAACCGAAGCCATGAACCGGGAGGAGGAATTGTTTGGCATGGAACGGCTGGAGGCGGCTTTGGCCCGGACATCCGGTCAATCCCCCCGGGAAGCACTGGTTTCGGTCGAGGGTGCGGTCCGGGATTACGTCGGTGACGCCGGCATGACTGACGACCTGACCATGCTCATGCTCGAGTGCGGCGGGGCTGGCGCGACCGCAGGTCGGTAAGGGCCGGTCAAGAAATAAACTTTGCAACTGGACTTTTGCAAAATCACCATTCAAACCGCCGAATGGCGATTTTGTAAAATCAAAAACCCTTGAAATTCGGGCAAAAACGATTTTTGCAAAGTGGCGATTGGCGGTTTAATCGCCACTTTGCAAAAGTTCAGTTACAATTCCATACGGGTGCATCTCAATTCGGTTACGTAAATCCGCATCCTGTTACGCCTGACCCCACCCCACACGTCATTCCGGCGCCATGAACATTGAACCGGGAGGAAGCGTAGCTCGCCGGAATCCAGGCCGAG
>JAVBRG010000171.1:0-28403 GCA_031548195.1 Planctomycetota bacterium
GTACTCTTCGTCAGTCTCCGCCGCCCCGCGATTTTTACTCTCTATACCGCCGAGAGTAAAAATAGCTCTTGCGGCTGCGACTTCCTCGATTACGGCCAAAATAGCCGTCTTATAAACAAAGGAATTTAAGGGACGATACACTAACCACCCTTATCGCCGCGCCAACGCCCCCCGAATCGACTCCCCATAAGGCGGCCTCAACACCCCCCTCTCCGTCACAATCCCCGCTATAAGCCCATTATCCGTCACATCAAACGCCGGATTAAACACCTTCACCCCCTCCGGAGCCATCCGCTTCCGATACCACATCTCCGTCACCTCCTCCGCCTTCCTCTCCTCAATGACAATCTCGGCCCCCGACGGACAAGCCGGATCAATAGTCGACGTCGGACCCAGTACGTAAAAAGGTATCCCGTAATGCTTCGCCAAAATCGCCACTCCGCTGGTGCCAATCTTGTTCGCCGCGTCGCCGTTCGCCGCCACCCGGTCACACCCCACCAAAACCGCCTGTACCCAGCCCTTCTTCATCACCGACGCCGCCATGTTGTCGCAAATCAGCGTCACATCCAAACCGGCTTTGTGCAGCTCGAAGGCGGTAAGCCGGGCGCCCTGCAGGAGCGGCCGCGTTTCGTCGGCGAAAATCCGGAAATTGTAGCCCCGTTCATGCCCCACATACATCGGCGCCGTAGCCGTGCCGTAACGGCTGGCCGCCAGCTGCCCCGCATTGCAGTGGGTCAATAAACCCATGCCCGGTTTCAGCAAAGTCAAGCCATGCTCGCCAATCGCCCGGCACATGGCAGTGTCCTCGGTCTGAATCAAGTCGGCTTCGTGCCGCAGATCCTCCTTGATTTCCGCGACGGTTTTGGACTCGCCAGCCCTAAGGCGCGACTCCATGCGGTCCAACGCCCAAAAAAGATTTACCGCCGTTGGCCGTGAAGAGGCCAGGTAGCGTTTGGCTTCAGTGAAGTCCTTGACCAATGCATTATAATTGTCTGCCTGGGAGTGTAGTGTGGCTAGATATATGCCATAACCGGCGGCAATGCCGATGGCCGGCGCTCCCCGAACTCGAAGAATATTAATCGCTTCCCAAATTTCCGTTTGGGTTTTTAGCCGGAGGAAGAGGATTTTTTCTGGAAGCTGTGTCTGGTCAAGGAGAACGAGTTCATTGGTTTTATGGTCAAAACGCACGGCTTGGTAGTTTTCCAGATTGTCCATAAGGGATTTTTCCATATAAAATGAGGGCGAAGGAAAAGTGGTTTGGCCCGTATATATGTTAAAGATTAGAATATTAAGATTAACAGATTTTTAGGGATTATTCCTGACTAGCCCGAGTGTTAATTGTATACTGTAGCAGGTTTTCTTATAATGAAGTTTTCCGCGGTGACGGAGGTTTGATAAATGAATCAAGTACAGATGAATACGGAGAAAGCGGTAATCGAGGCCTTTGAGAAGGCGAGCCGCTTGCGCGACGGTGAAGTGGTATACCCCAGGGTACTCAAGGCCGGCTGGCTGGAAACACCGGTCGGAGCGATCCTGGTCGCGGGAGACGATGATGCCCTATACCTCCTGAATTTCATCGACCAAACCTCGATGATCCGTAAAACCGCCCTGGTACAAAAAAAATTACAGGCCAATTTGGAACTCGGCTCCAGCCGCAGCGTCGATATGGCCAAAAGGGAAATCCAGGAATACTTCGCCGGCAAACGTCGCGCCTTCGAAACGCCCTTGGCCCTCCAAGGGACGGTCTTCCAAAACCTGGTCTGGGAGACTTTGCGCGGCATCCCCTTTGGGGAAACGCTCTCCTACACCGACCTCGCGAGAAAAATCGACAAACCCTCCGCCTTCCGCGCCGTAGCCCAAGCCAATGCCCAGAACCCTCTGGCCATCATCGTGCCTTGCCACCGGGTCATCAACGCCGACGGAGAACTGGGCGGCTATTCCGCCGGCCAGGAACGGAAAAGCTGGCTGCTGGCGTTTGAAAAGACCCGCCGTGGCGATATCACCGGCGTCGACCCGCATCCGGTCATGCCGGAATGACGGAGAATTGAGAGGGTTGCCTAAATTTGCAGGCGGTCTTGAATGGCGCTGAAATAAGGATAACGCATCGACTTGGTCCTTATTTCAGGGTCATCCAAGGCCCTTCGCCGTAACACCAATTAAACCCTGTGCGATCACGCCTCCGGATTATTCCCCTCCACGCTTTTCCAGCGGTTGTGAATCCAAATCCACTGCTCCGGATACTCGCGAATGATTTCCGACAAATCCGCATTCACCTCGGTCATCAGCCGCGCCACCTCCGTTTTGGGATCCGCCCCCTCGACCGGCCAATGCACCCGTTTCGGAACCATGACGAAACGCAAAGCCTCCCCCTTCACCCGCATCACCGCCCCGACAAACACCGGCGCCCCGTTTCTAATCGCCAATTCCACCGGCGCCGTCATGCTGGTCCCCGGTTTTCCTAAAAACGGCGTCGGGCAGCCGTTCTTCCCACCGTCCTGATCCGCCACCGCCACCAGACCCAAGCCCTTCCTGAGCGCCCCCAGCCCCTTCCTCATGCTGCCGTATTTGTCCCACACCGTCGCGCCGGTCCGCTCGCGAATGCGGTTGATGAAGGCGTCAAGGTACGGGTTGTCCAAGGGCCGGGCGATGAAACCGTGCGCCACCCCCAGCATCCCCATCGCCACCGCCCCCCATTCCCAGTTCCCCAAATGCCCCGTCACCACCACCATCCCCTTGCCCTTGGCAAGCAGATCCCGCATGATGACGTCGCTGCCGTTGCGGTCCGTGCGGCGCTCCACCTCGGCGTCGGACATGCGGTTGAGGCGGGCAATTTCCATGAACAGTTGCAGGTAATGCCGGTAATTGCGTCTGCACAAATCCCGGGCCTCGGCTTCCGTTATCCCCAGCCGATCCATCGATTGGCGGACTATCCGCCGGCTGTGGCGCTTGTCCAAACAACGCCAAATGTCGGCGATGGCGAAGGCGATCGTCCTCGACAGCCACCAGGGTGGCCACGATAATAGGGCATAGCCAAACAGCATGGCGGCGTATTCGAGACGAGAACGTAATTTTCCCTGTTTTCTGGCCATGCGGGTCCGTTTACCTTGCTGCGAGTCCCTGCCGTGAAGGCAAAATTAAGCGACGCCCTATCCGAGGCAGGCTCGAATAGGGCGGAAAAACATTCGTACCATTGTCGCTGGAGATTAAATCGACGCAAGCCCGGAAAAACTAAAAAAAGCGCGGCAGGATGGAAATTTGTCTGTGCCGGAAAAATCAGGACCGCGCCGCCGGTTCACTCGCCCGTCACCCCCGCGCCGGGTAGATACAACCGCCAGATGAAATGCGAAAGCTCACGTTGCCCGGCTGGGGTCAAGCCGTCCAGCTGATCCGCCAAACCCGCGAACGAATCGTCCCGCATGCACAAAACGACCGGCTTGCCCCCGGCCAGGGCGGCCTTCAGCCAGGCGGCGGTTTCCTCGACCGTGGGGAAATAACGCCCGGACGAAACGCCGTTTTCCAAACCGTAAGCCAATTCACCCGGATCGCCGAAAAACGTCACCCCCTCCCTCCGGTAATGCCAAGCCACCGCGGTAATCGTCTTCCGGTCGGCGAGAAGCTCGGCGTTCGCCGGGGTATCGGCAAGACCGGCGATTAGCAGCCGCGACGGCGATTTGCGATCTTCCAGCCCTTCCGGCAGGGCCAGAAAGCTGGCCGCCGCCGCCGCGGTCAGGGCCAGGGCGGTCCAACCGATGCCCCGCATCCGTAATAATCCCGGTCCAGCCGGGGAATTGTCCTCCGGCCTCTCCCCGCCGAAACGACGTGCCGCCATAAACAGGCACAGCGCCGCCAAGATCAATGCCGCCGCCAAAATCCAGGTCTCGGAATCGCCCAGAACGCTCGCCCGCAAATGGTCCTGTCCCGAAAATGGTAACCAAAGCATGAACCCCGCCAGGCCCGCCAGGAAAATCACCCCCCCCAGCCCTGCGCCCCGCCGCAACCAGGTTGCGTGCGGCGTTGTCAGCAGCGCTTCGCCGAATATTAGCGCCAAAGGCGCGAAACCGGGCAGGATGTAGGTGGGTAATTTACCGCCGCAGGCGGAGAAAAAGAGGAATTGGCTTACAAACCAGGCCAGGCAAAACCGGGTCAGGGAATCGTCCCGCAGCCGTCGGCCGATTTCACCGGCCGCCGCCGGCATGAGGAAGGTCCACGGCACCGCCCCGGCCGCGATAACCGGCAGGTAAAAGAAAAAGGATTCGCGATGCTGTCCCCCGTGGGGATTGAGGAAGCGCTGCACGTGCTCGACCCAGAAAAAATAACGCCAGAAATCCGGGTTCGCGCGGTGTATTAGGAGCGCCGCCGGCAGTACCGTCAATCCGGCGACCAGCACCGGGATTATCCAGGAAACGAGGAGCTCCCGAAAACGCCTCTCCCACAAGAGCCAAACCAGGAGGGTCAAGGCCGGCAGCACCAGGGCGGTCAGCCCTTTGGCAAGAAAGGCCAAACCGCAGGCCGCGCCGGACAGGGCCGCCCACCGCACCCTCCGTCCCCGGCCGGCCGGCGTCCCGGCCGCCCCGCCGCCGTTCATCGCCCCGTCGTAGCAGAACAGGGACAGACAGACGAAGAGGGTGAACATGGTGTCCAGGACCGCGAAAGTGCCGACCCCGAAAACCTGCAGGCAGGACAGGTATATCGCCGCCGCGATCAGGGCCGGGGTCGAGTCGCCCCGCACCCGCCGGACCAGCAGGAACAGGGCCAGGGCGGTCAAACCGGCGGCGAGGGCGGAAGGGAGGCGGACCGCGAAATTATTCTGACCGAAGAGCCGTTGCGAGGCGGCGGTAAGCCAGTAACCGAGGGGCGGCTTTTCATAATAGGGTAGGCCGACCTGGTGCAGGGTGGCCCAGTCGTGATTGGCCAGCATTTCCCGGGGGATTTCCGCGTAGCGGGTTTCGTCGGGGGTGATTAGGGGGCGGGTGTTCAGGGGGGCGAGATAAAGCAAAAGATACAGGATTATGAAGGCTAATCCGAAAAACCTCAAGTAGGATACGGTTCCAGGCTTGACGCCGGCTGGGCTGGACATTTTTTCTACAGTCATTCTTTTGTTTTCCCTGAGGTTTTCCAAGGTAACGCTTGCGCCGCCGGCCATCGCTTTGGAAAAGCGTTTTTGTCTGAAATTCAAGATTGGTAATTCACTAAAATCCTGTCAACCCAGCCACTCGCCCTGGCAACATAATGCACCCTCGCGCCCAGGCAGGGTTCGCATGTCCACCCCGGCGCTGCGCAGCCGGCTCCGGCTTTTCAGGACCGCGTCCAATCTGGCGAATTGAACGCCCCTTTCCTTCGCGATGACCAGAAATTCCTCGAACATTTCCGCCTTCGCCACTCCCTCCACTTCGGCGTGTACGCAGAGGACGTTCAGGCCCTCGGGGCGGAACAGGTCCAGCAATTTCGCGTTATAGTTCGCGTCCGTCACCCCGTCCCTTCCCACCAATTCGTCGTAGGTCGGCAGGGTCACGGGGATCTGCGGCTTCAGGGGTTCGCGGGTTTTGCCGTTGCCGTTTCCCCCGTGGCCGTCGCCGATTACCGGGATGAAGCAGTCCGTGCCCCGGCAGTCCGAATTGTAGGAAAAAGGGAAATCCTGTTTCGCCAATAAAACCGCATCCGGCGCCCGCCAAGCCGGCGCCGCCGAACAAGACGGCGGCCGGCCCAGGATGTCCGTAAGCCGGTTGTAGCCCCGCCCCACCGCTTCCCGCACCGCATTCACATCATCCATGGGCATGGTCTGCCAGCGTTGGTGGTCCCAGGCGTGCAGCCCGACTTCGTGGCCGGCGGCGACCGTTTTCAGGATTATTCCCGCCGCGAGTTCGCCGATGTCCGGTCCCGGGCCGACGACCCCGCAACGGAGTATCGACCAGCCGTAAAGGGACGGCGCCCGGGTGCGGAGCATTTTCCACAGGAACGACGGCCGGAGGAGCCGCCACAGGTGCCGCCCCATGTTGTCGGGGCCGACGCAGAAAAAGAAGGTCCCGTGCAGGCCGTGTTTCCCCAGAATCGACAATAGGCGCGGGACGCCCAGGCGGGTTCCCCGCAGGGTGTCGACGTCAATCCGCAGGCCGGCTAGCATTCCTGTTTCTCCAGGGTGTCCCGGAGGAAAAAGTCGAGCGTCTCCTCGACCGCCCGCCGGGGGTCGATTTCCGGCTTCCAGCCGAGCAGGCGCCCGGCCTTGGCGATGGAAGGTTTGCGGCTCTGGACGTCCTGGTAGCCCTTGCCATAGTAGGAAACGCCCTCGACTTCGCAGTAACCGGCGAAGGGGGGGAATTTGTCCCTGAGGGGGTGGCGTTCGAAAGCGGCGACGAGAATCTCGGCCAGCTCGCGGATGCTCAGTTCCCCGTCCGGATTTCCCAAATTCATCACCGCGCCGTCGCAGGTGCGGTTTTTGTCGAGGATGATGCGGAACAGCCCTTCGATGCCGTCTTCGACCGAGGTGAAGCAGCGCTTCTGGGCGCCGCCGTCGATGAGGAGAATGGGGGTGCCCTCGACCAGGTTCAGGATCATCTGGGTGATGGCGCGCGAGCTGCCGATGCGGGCGGAGTCGAGCCGGTCCAGGCGGGGGCCGATCCAGTTGAAGGGGCGGAAGAGGGTGAAACGCAGCCGGCCCTCCTGGCCATAGGCCCAGATGACCCGGTCGAGAAGCTGCTTGCAGGCGGAGTAGATCCAGCGCTGGTTGCGGATGGGGCCGACCACCAGTGGGGATTCGTCCTCGTCGAACTTGGGGTCCTCGCACATGCCGTAGACTTCGGAGGTGGAGGGGAAGACGACGCGTTTCTTGTAATCGACGCAATAGCGGACGACCCGGAGGTTTTCCTCGAAGTCGAGCTCGAAGACGCGCAGGGGATTTCGGACGTATTCAATCGGGGTGGCGATGGCCACGAGGGGGAGGACGACGTCGGCGCGGCTGATTTCGTAGCGGATGCGTTCGCGGTGGATGGTGATGTCGCCGGGGATGAAGGTAAAGTTCGGCCGGTCGAGGAAACGTTCGACCTGGTCCGACTGGCGGTCGAGGCCCACCACTTCGAAGCGGCCGTCGGCGAGGAGCCGTTCCGAGAGGGCGTTGCCGATAAAGCCGTTCACCCCGAGGATGAGGACGCGCTGTTTCCGGGAGCCGTTCGCATCGGGCTGGCGGAGGCGCATGCCGGGGCGGAGGTTCATGTCGCGGGCGAGCTGCCGGCCCCCGACTTCGACCCCCTTCTCCTCCTGGCCCTGGACAATCCGGAGGGCGCCGGAGCCGCAGGCGACCAGCAGCGGGTCGTCCGAGAGGACGGTCCCGGCCTTGGCCGGGTTTGCGAGAGCTTCGGCCTTAGCCTCCCAGATGAAAAACTTACGCCCGCCGGCGTAGGTGAAGGCGCCGGGATAAGGTTTCGCCACCGCGCGGACGAGATTCCGGATGCGTTCGGCCGGCTGTTCCCAATCGATTGGCCCGTCGGCGGGACGGCGTCCGCCGAAGACGCTGGCGGCGGAGTCGTTTTGTTTGCGGCGGGGGGCGGTGCCGTCGGCGAGGGGGGGGAGGAGGGGGGCGAGGAAGCCGGGGACGGCGGCGGTCAATTTTTCGTTGAGGCTGCGGGCGGTGTCGTCCGGGGAAATGGGGATGCGGATTTGCCCGACGATGTCGCCGGCGTCGGCGCGTTTCACCATGTGGTGGAGGGTCAGGCCCGTTTCCGTTTCGCCGTTGATCAGGACCCAGTTCACCGGGCAGCGGCCGCGGTATTTCGGGAGGAGGGAACCGTGGAGGTTGAAGGCGCCGCGCCGGGGCAGGGCGAGGACGGGGTCCTTCAGCATTTTCCGGTAATAGAACGAGAACAGGCAGTCCGGTTCCATGGCCTTGATGCGGTTCACCCACAGGGGGTGGTTGATGTCGTCCGGTGCGTAGACGGGGATGTTCCGGGCGGCGGCGGTTTGGGCAACGGAGCGGAACCAGGTGTTTTCGCCGGGGTCGTCGGGGTGGGTGAAGACGGCGGCGACCTTGACGCCGTGGTCGAGGAGTGTTTCCAGGCCGGCGCAGCCGACGTTCGAGTATGCGAAAACTACCGCCTTCATCATGGGTCCTTTCCGACTTGATGGTAAATACGCTTGGTTTATCGTTCCCCGGCTTCGGTGGCGCGTTCCGCCGCCCGGCCCGTTCCCCCCACCACCCGCTTCACGAAGTAGGTCGGGCGCGCCCGCACGTCATTGTAAATTCTACCCAGGTATTCCCCCAGGACCCCGACCCCCAAATAAATCCCGCCCAGGAACACGAAGGCCAGGGAAAACAGGGTGAACGTCCCGTCCACCGCCCAGTCGGAACCGAAAATCAGCCGCCCGGCCATGATGATGAAGGCCGCCAAAATTCCCAGGCCGCTCATGATCACCCCCACCACGCTCGCCACCCGCAAGGGCACCGTCGACATGCAGGTAAGGAGATCCAGATAGAGATTGATCAATTTGTAGATGCCGTACTTCGAGTCCCCGGTGGCCCGCTCGGCGTGCTCGACCATGATTTCCGTGGGGTTTGCCGCGAAGGAATTCGCCAAAACCGGGATGAAGCGGGTGGTCTCCCGGCAGCACAGAAGCGCCTCGATAATCTCCCGTTTGTAGGCCCGGAGCATGCAGCCGTAGTCGTGCATGTCGACGCCCGTGAGGCGGCGGACCATGCGGTTGACGATTTTACTGGCGGTTTTACGGAAACGGCTGTCGTGCCGATCGGCGCGGATGCTGCCGACCACGTCGTGGCCGGCGTCGATTTGGGCCAGTAACTTGGGGATTTCCTCCGGCGGGTTTTGCAAATCCGCGTCCAGGGTGACGACGACCTCGCCACGCGATTGGGCGAAGCCGGCCATGATGGCGGCGTGCTGGCCGTAGTTGCGGTTCAGGAAAACGCCGACGACTTCGGGATGAAGTTTGTGGGCGTCCTCGATGATGGCGCGGGAGCGGTCGCGGCTGCCGTCGTCGGCGAGGACGATTTCGAAAGTTTTGCCGGTCCCTTTGCAAACGGCGAGACAGCGCCGGATCAATTCTTCCAGGCATTTCTCTTCGTTGTAGACCGGTATGACGAGGGAGAGATCCATTTCTTTTTCCTGTCCGGTTTCTTTGGTACGCTGTCAAGTTTGACCTGTCGAAGGAAGCGGGCGGCGGTTTGCCAGATTCCTTCGACAAATCGACCAGTCACTCCCGCACCAGCGCCTCCCGCATCGCCGCCACCACGTCGTCGATGTCCTCCGGCGTCATGCCGGGGAAAAGCGGGATGGAAAACAGGCGCCGGGAATTCCACTCGCTGTTGGGGAGAACCGGCTTCGGCCCCGGCTTGTGGCGGTAGTGCGCGTGGGTGTGGGCGGCCAGGAAATGAATCCCGGTGCCGATGTTCCGCCGCTTCAGGCGCTCCATATATACGTCCCGGGTCAGGCCTTCCTTGTCGAGACGCACCACGTAGAGATGCCAGGAATGCCGGTGCGGCCAGGGCGGGACGACCAGGGGGAGGATTTCCGGCACGCTGGCGAAATGTCGGGCGTACCTGCCGGCCAGTTCCTCGCGGGCGAGGTTCATTTCCTCCAGCTTCGCCAGTTGCGTCCGCCCCAGGGCCGCGGCCATGTCGGTCAAATTGTACTTGTATCCCGGTTCGACGACCTCGGCCTGGGGCTTCCTGCCGAGGGTCTCCCGGTCGTAGGCGTCGACGCCGAGGCCGTGGAATTTCAGGCGGCGGACCCGGGCGGCGAAGTCGCGGTTGTCGCTGACCAGGAGTCCCCCTTCCGAGGTGGTGATGTTCTTGATGGGATGGAAGGAGAAGATGGCGCTCCCCCGGGACCCGATGGCATTACCCTTGTAGGCGGTTCCGATCGCGTGGGCGGCGTCTTCCAAAAGGAAGACCCCTTTCCGGGCGGCGAGTTCCCGCAGGGGGTCGAGGTCCACGGGGGCTCCGGCGAAATGCACGGGTATGATGGCCTTGGTGCGGGGGGTAATCAGGGGCTCGACAAGCGCCGCCGAAGTCATCAGGTTGTCCCGGTCGACGTCGACCCAAACCGGGGTGGCGCCGGCGAGTTCGATGAGGTTCGGGGTCGAGACCCAGGTCATGGAAGGGGTGACGACTTCGTCCCCGGGGCCGATATCCAGGGCTTTGAGGGCGCAGTGCATGCCGCCGGTGGCGGAGGCGACGGCGACGGCTTCGCGGCCGCCGACGTGTTCGGCGAATTCGCGTTCGAATTTGGCGCATTCCTTGCCGGTGGTGAGCCATTTGGAACGCATGACCTTGACGACGGCTTCGATGTCCTCTTCCGATATGTTCGGTCGGGAGAAGGGGAGGAATTCGGGGCGCACACTGGTCCCTCTCGTGGGAAAAATTTGGTAAAAATAAAAATTTTTTTCATCCGCCTCGCGTGAACGGATCTATAACCCGGTATAGAACATGGACAAAACCCCAAAACCCCGGCTCATCACTTGATCCGCACCGATCCGCCGGAGCTTTTCGCCGCTTGTCCCGGCTCCGCAGGTTTACGGCCCACCGAATAATATCTGAACCCCCGTTCCGCCATTTCCTCGGGGTAATACAAATTGCGTCCGTCAAACACCACCGCCTGCTTCATGATCCCCTTCATACGCTCCCAATCGAGAGTGCGGAATTCGTTCCATTCCGTGCAAATGAACAGGGCGTCGACGCCGTGAAGCGCCTCCTCGATGCCGACCGCCAATTCCAAACCGGGGAGCTTACGTTTCGCCTTTTCCCCCGCTTCGGGATCGAACCCCCGCACGGTCGCGCCGCCGGCCAAAAGGTGCTCGGCCAAAACCAGGGCCGGGGACTCCCGCACGTCGTCGGTGCGGGGCTTGTAGGCGAGGCCCAGGAGGGCGAAGGTGCGGCCCCGCCAGTCCGGACCGAATTCCTTTTCGACAAAGGGGAACAGGACTTTGCGCTGTTTTTGGTTCGCCGTGTCGATCGCCCGGCACATCCCGCTTTCGATGCCGGATTCCTCCGCCAGATACGCCATCGCCTGCACGTCCTTCGGAAAACAGCTCCCGCCGTAACCCAAACCGGCAAACAAAAAGGAGGAGCCGATCCGCTTGTCGAGGCCGACGCCGACCCTGACCTTTTCGACATCGGCCCCGACCACCTGACAGACCCGGGAAATCTCGTTCATCAAGCTGATGCGTGCCGCCAGCATCACGTTCGAAGCGTACTTGATCATCTCCGCCGATTCGGGGTCCGTCTCCATAAGCCGGTAGCCGGTGCGGAAAAACGGGTTGTAGACGGAACGCATCAAGCCGTAGGCCTTCTCGGTGCGGGCGCCGACAATCACCCGGTCCGGATGCATGAAGTCGTTCACCGCCGTCCCCTCCTTCAGGAATTCGGGATTGCTCGCGAGGTCGAAGGGCTGCCGGGTTTTCGTGCCGACGAGTTCGGTCAAACGGCGGTTGGTGCCGGGGGGAACGGTCGACTTCACGACAATCAGGCGGTAACCGTCCAGCGCCGCGGCGATTTCCGAAACCGCCGCGTCCAGGGCCGAGAGGTCGACGGAACCGTCGTCGGCGATCGGCGTCCCCACCGCCAGGAAAATCACCTCGGCGTGACGGACCAGGTCGGCGATGGAGGTGGAAAAGGCCAGGCGCCGGTTCAATTGGTTGCGTATCCGCAGTTCGTCGAGGCCCGGCTCGTAGTGGGGCGAACGCCCGGCCCGGAGCGTATCGATTTTCGCCGCGTCGTTGTCCACGACCATCACGGCGTTCCCCATTTCCGCCAGACACACGCCGGCCACCAGGCCGACGTACCCCGCTCCCACCACGCCGATGCGCATTGTTGTCCGATCCTAATCTGAAGTTGTGCGTAAGGCAAAAAATCGGGTTCGCCTGACATTCAGGGGGTTTTCATTTTGTCAAATCTTCCGCCGCTCCGGAAAGCCGATTCCCACAGCCACGCCGCCGCGCCAAGCATGATGGTCAACATCCGGGTTAACAGGAAAATACTGGCGAAACGCCCGGATTCGCCCATTCCCCGCATTTGCACCACCGTTTCGCCGAACGCCGCCTCACCCACCCCCAAACCGGCCATGGGCAGGGGAATCCCCCCGGTCAATGTCGCCACCCCGTAGCCGACCCAGGCTTCGCCGGGGCTGACCTTGGCGTCGGCCAGGGCGTTGCCGCAACAATACAAAGCCGCGAACATGCTGGAATGCACAAACAGCGACACCATGAACAGACCCGCCAAACGGCCGCCGTGCCGACGAAACCGGCCCAGGGACTTCCCCACCGACACTAGAAAAATAGCCCCGGGAATTTTCAGAAACCATTCCCGCCTCTCCAGCCAGCCTACCGCCGGAGCGGCCAGGAACAGCATTGCCGCCGCTCCCGCCACCGCCAAACACGCCGCCGCCGGACCAAGCAGGCCGCCTCCCGACCAATACGCCGCCAAACCCAAACCCGTCACCACGGTCAGGGCCGCAAGCCCCAGCAGCCGGTCCAGGACGATAGCCGCGAGAATGTCCGCCATGCCGCCGCCGGCCGCTTTGGCGGACAAGGTCCGGAGCACGTCGAAGGCGGCGTCAGAACCGACTTGTTGCAGCAATAATCCCGACAGGTGCGTGCCGCATTGCCGTTTCAACCGGGTCGGACAGGCCAGGCTCCGCAGAAGAAAATGGAAACGGACGCCAATCGCCATGGTCGACACGGCGATAAAAAACACCGCCGCCGGAATCGCCAGCCAGCCCCGTTTCGACAAACGCAGATTCTCGTACGACAGTGCGCCCGAGTGCCAGAGATAACCCAAAGCCGCCAGCAGTATCGCCCAGCGCCCGACGCTCCACACCGCCTCCAAACGACGCCTCGGCGGTGAATCGCCCCGGGCGGAACCGCGGTCATACTCGCTCATGACTTCACTGTCCAATATTCCGCATTTTTCAACCATAGCCGAATCGGCAAAGTATACATTTCCAGTAGCGGCAATGGTAGTACAAAAAACGCGGCTTAGCCAAGGCGCGGGGTCGTGGGCATGCAAAACGGCCTCTTCCGTGGGGAAGAGGCCGCCATGACCAGGGCCGGTGCCGCTTATTGTCCCTTGCGGTCCAGGTCCCGCTTGAGCGCTCCTATAGCCGCCGGGCCGCTAATCCCGGCGGCGCCGCCACCGGCCCCGGCGGCCGGTCCGTCGGCGGCGGTAACCGCCCCGGAAGTGATTGCCGCCGCTTCGAGGGGATCGCCGTGGCGCTTGATGTCCTCGACGGCGGCGCGGATTTCCTCCACCGCCCGGTCGATACTGACGTCGTCGTCGGGATGGGGTTCGGGACTGTCGTGACCAGCCGCGTCCGCCGCATTTTCCGACGCGTCGTGGCCTGACGCGGCGGCGTGGCTGGCGGCGACGGCATTGCCGATAAAGGCGGATTCCTGTTGCGTCAGGGCTGCGTCGTCCCGGGTTTGGGCGACCGCCTCGACCTGCAGCTGCGGCATGTCCTCCAGACGAATAGGCGTGGATTTGATGGGTCCGTTGTCCTCCTCGTCGTGATAATCCGGAGCCGTTTCCGTTATGGGCATGGCTTTGGGGCGGGGCATGTCGTCCGCGGCGGTTGATCGTGCGGCCTGTTCCTCAATCGGTTTCACTTCGGCGGGTTCGTTCCCCACCGTTTTGTTTTCTTCAGTAATCAGGGGGGCGGTCTTCACTTCGGCGGGTTTGTCCTCGACCGGCATGACGACCACCGCCGGCTTTTTTTCAGGAGTGGCCTCGTTCTCGGCCAGAAATTTTTCCGGAGAAAGGATAGGCCGGGACGGTTCGCTGGGCGGGGCTGTTTTCTGCGGCGGGTTGTCCTGAGTTACAGCCGTCGCTTCAGGCTGCGCCGCCTGCACCGCTTCGGCATCCGCCTTTGCTTTGGAAACCGCTTCCGGTTCGGTAGTATCAATCGCCTCCGCCTCCACCGGTGCCGTTCGAGCCTGAGGCTGTTCCGCCTCGGCCGCCGCTTCAGGATGAACTTCCGTTGCCGGCGGTTCGGTGTTTTTCACCGATTCGCCGGTTTGAAGCGGTTCGGGTGTTTGAACCGGCTCGGGCGCTTCTGCGGTTCCAGTCTCAACCGGCAGCGGCAGTGGCAGCGACTTGGCCTGTCCCGCCGGCTCCGCCGCCGCCGCCGCTTCCGGCTGGGCCGGAGCCGCCTCAAAAGGGTTTTCCGGCTCTTCCGGCACCTCCCCCTCGTTTTGGTGGTCGATGACCATGGCCCGGACCGCGTCCATTTGGCGTTGAATCGCCGCTTTTTCCATTTCCAGGCCGGCGATTTGATTTTTGAGGAGTTCCGCCTGGCGGCGGTATTTCGCCATGTCGGACTGGGCCCGTCTCAAGGCTTCTTCGCTGCCCTGGAGCGAATCCACCCGCTGATTGAGGGCGGTATGCTTCAACTGGGCGTCTTCCAGTTTATCCAGGAGGGTCACCGCCTTGGCTTCCTGCTGGTGCCGTTCGATTAGGGCCTGGTCGCGCTGGCTTTGACTCGAGTCGGCGCGTTTTTCCGCCTTCTCCATCTGGTTCCACAGAATGAATCCGATGACCGCCGCCGCAACGACGATGATGGTAAGCATCACCGCCAGCGCTTTGGAGGTGACCGGCCGTTGCTTAAGGGCGTCGGCGAGGGGCCGCTGGGATTCGTGAATGGCGGAGGTGAGAAAACGGCTGGCGTCCTCCGGCGTCCACACCACCGGCTTCGTTTCCTCGATTTTGTCGCCATCGACTTTTCGCACCAGGGGCTTGTCTTCTTCCGATAATTGGTCAGGCATGACGTTTCCTTTCTGCGCCTTTCCCCGGGGAAAGGCTATTACAATAAAACGCTCGCGGCCGGGCACGCCGGGCGGAGCGGATTTGCCGATAGCGGATGCGATTGTACGGTTTAAGGGTATCCTAATTCCTTTGCCGCCCACTGTCAAGAGAAGCGTTCGGCATAACTTCCCGACGAGGCCATTTTCCCTTGCATTGAGGAGGGGAGGAGGGATAATGGCTCGATCTTTTCAGGCGGGCTTTATGACCTTCCCCGGCCCTTGCCAGTATATATATACGCATCCGCGTGGCTTGTGGATTTAATGCGGAAATGATTTTTGCTAAAATGGCGCATGGCGCTTCGGCCGCCAATTGGTAAAACTTCAGCCGTTCGGACAAAGGAGCCGTCGCCTTGGCCAAGAAACCCCTGAAAGCCCTGTTTTTCGACGTCGACGACACCCTCTATTCCTCGACCGACTTCGCCGCCAACGCCCGCCGCCTGGCCGCCCAGGCGATGATCCGCACCGGCCTCAAGGTGGACGAAGACACCATCCTCCGCGAACTCGAGGAAATCATCGTCGAATTCGGCTCGAACGACGACCGGCATTTCGACAAGCTGTTGCGGCGCATGCCGAAGGAGGCCTATCCCGCCGGCTCGAAATTGTTCATCATCGGCGCCGGCATCATCGCCTACCACCAGTACAAGAGCCGCAGCTTCTCCCCCTACGAGGACGCGGTGGAAGTGATGAAACGCCTGCACGAGAAGAAACTCACCCTCGGGGTCATCACCGCCGGCGTGGCCATGAAGCAGGTCGAGAAAATCCTCCGCCTGAACCTCCAGCCCCTGGTCGACTTCAACCATATTTTCATCACCGAATCGGTCGGCATCGCCAAAACCAACCCGAAAATCTACATGCTCGCCTGCCGCTCCGTCGGCGCCAAACCCGAGGAATGCGGTTACGTCGGCGACAAACCCTCCGTCGACATCGACGTACCCCACCGCATCGGCATGCGCACCTTCTTCAGCCGCCGGGGCACGAAATACCAAAACGCGCCGGGGGTCGCGGAACCGAACCACGTCATCCAGAATTTCTGGGATCTCCTGGACATCATCGATACGCAGTACGAGATAGTGCCCCGCGGGGAAAAGGGGTGAGGGGTCGCCATACTTTCCTGTGCACTAGGTAAGGCACAATTCCGCGAGAGGAACCGCCGTGACCACCAGCGCCTACCCGAGACTCAGGCCCGAAATCGACGCCGCCCCGGCCGAACAAGCCGGCGAAACATTTTACATCCTTTATGATCGCGCCGGCATCACCCCTTCGCGGCTGCTGGTCTCCCCCCTCGGACTCCTGATCGCCGGGCGCCTCGACGGCGCCACCTCCGTCCTGGACATCTCCGACACCCTTTCCCGCGAATTCACCGGCGGGGTGAAATGCCGCGAAGTTCAACATCTGGTGAACGCCCTCGGGGACGCCCTATTCCTGGACGACGAACAGTTCCACGACTTCCAGGCCCAGGCCGCCCGCGATTTCCATAACACCCTTCTCCGGCCCGCCGCCTCCGCCGGCTCCGCCTACAATGCCGATCCCGACACCCTCGCCCGCGACCTCGACCGCATGCTGGAGGACGCCCCGCCTCCGGAAGAACCTCCGGAAAGCCCCGCGCCGAAACATTTTCCCAAAGGCGCCGTCATCCCCCACATCGATTACCCCCGCGGCGCCGCCGCCTACGGGCAGTGCTACCGCGAGCTGCAAATACGTCCCGCCCCGAAAACCGTGGTGGTCATCGGCACCGCCCACGTCCCCATGCAGGAACGCTACGCCATCTGCGAAAAGGACTTCGCCACCCCGTTCGGAACCGTCAGGACCGACCGCGATCTGTGCCGCCGCCTCGCGGCGGCCCTTCGGCCGTATTACGACCCCGCCCGCGACCTCCTTGCCCACCGGGCGGAACATTCCATCGAACTCCACGCCGTCTGGCTCCGGCATGTCTACGGCCCGGACATCCGCATCGTTCCCATCCTCGCGGCGTCCCTGGGCGACTTCATCGACGGCGACCGCCCGCCGGGCGACGCGGCCGGGGAACCGGACATCCAGGCCTTGGCGAACTGCCTCGCCGCCGCGTCCGCGACCGGCGAGGTGATGCTCCTCGCCTCCGGTGATTTGGCGCATCTGGGGCCGCGTTTCGGCGACCCCAGGGAGCTCACCCAGCAGTTCCTGGCCGAGGCGGAGGAAATCGACCGTGAATACCTGGCGGCGGCGGCGGAAGGGGCGGTTCGGGGCCTGGAGAGTCTGGCGAGCCATAACGATCGGAACCACGTATGCGGCTCCGCCTGCATATTCGCCCTGGGTCTGGCGCTTCCCGAAACGCGGGCGCGGCTTCTGGGTTATCACCAGGCGGTTACGCCGGAGATGCGGCAAGCGGTGACCTTCGCCGGGGTTTTCATGGAGTGAGTGAAGAGCTGACGGCCGCGCGGTCGATAATAAGCACGGGGCTGTCCCGAAATTCCCCAGACGATGTTTCCAGAGACCATCCATCGACCAGAGGATCTGCATGCGGCATATCGCTTTAATCCTGCAAATAGCCGTTCTCCTTGGCGCTTTGGCGCCGCACGGCCGGGCGTTGGACGACATCCATGCCGTGAACGCCCTGTGGACCGACTTCACCGCTTCCCTCCGGCGGGGGGACTATCCGGCGGCGCACCGGTTGTTTTCGCCGCAATCGCAATTGGCCATGCCGTACCGCGAGTTTGTCAATGAATACAGTCCGTTGTCGCTGGCCAGGGAAATGATCCTGACGGCGCCGGAGAACCAGGGCGCGAATCTCGACCGGGATTGGGCGGAATTGACGTTGAACGGGACCAACCGCACCACCGGCCGCAAATTCAAGGTCGGGGTGTCGATGGTGAAGAATGCGGGCGGCTGGGGATTGGTGGCGGCGCGAAACGAAACGGTGGAGCGGGTCGAAGCGGAGGCGCGGGCGCTTTTGGGTTTGGCCTGGGAGTACCGGGGCCGGGGGAAGGCACGGGAAGTGGCGGCGGCGGTCGCACAGGCGCAGACCGGAAATCCGGTGTTCGAGTATTACCGCTTGGATTCGGACTCCCGGGGCTTCCACATGTTTCCCTTGCGGAAGGGTCTGCGGACTTTTTATTTGGATCAATGGGGGGGCGTGAAGGCGGTCGAGGAGACGCCGCCGGCGCCGCGGCTGTCCACGGCGGAACGTTTGCAGGTGCCGGAGCGATCGCTGGTGGCGGAGCGGGAAGCGGCCGAGGCGGAACGGCAACGCAAGGAGAGGGAAAGCGCGAGTCGTGGGATCGGGGAGGCGATGCCGGAAATGGCGGAGCCGGGCGAACCGGTGTTTGGCGGAATCGGCATGGATGAAATGGGATTCGAGATGGCGGAACCGCCGGAAGAGGGTTGGTGGCGGGGGGAGACGGACACGCCGGCGGTGCGGTTGCCGGATACGATTCGCTAACAGCTCGGTAACAAAGTCGCTTGCTGTCGATTTCGACTTGTAGGTTCGAAGGACGAGGCCATAAGAGATAAGCAAATATTGGCATATTGGCGTTTTTTTTTGGCCGAAGTATACCGCCGACTCATTGAAAATGTGAATTTAACCACAGAGACACAGAGGTCACAGAGAATCGCATTGATTTTTCAGGCATTTCGCAAAATGTCGAAACAGTTTTGCAAATTCCAGTCACTTTACAAAATTGAAACGGAAAGTATCCGTCTCTTTTGAAGAGTGGGGTTTGTTTACGGACTGATAGCCTGAGGTGACGTCACGCTGGGAAAATCTTCCGGCGCGCATGGCAGTAGGGGCTTTTCCCGTTCTTGGCGTAGTAGTCCTGATGATACTCCTCCGCCGGCCAGAAGACCCCGGCCGGCGTAACTTCGGTAACGGGGGCATGGCCGAGACCGCGTAATTCCCCAAGGATACGCTCGGCTGTCTCCTCTTGCCGGTCGTCGGTAAAGAAAACCGCCGAGCGGTATTGGTCACCAAGGTCCGGTCCTTGGCCGTCCGGTTGGGTGAAGTCGTGGATTTCAAAAAAGAGCCGGCAGAGTTTTTCGTAACTGGTGCGGGCGGGATCGTAGACCACTTCCAGCGTCTCGGCGTGGCCGGTAGCACCGGAACAGACCTGGCGGTAAGTCGGCTGTTCAAGCGAACCGCCCATATACCCGACCCGGGTGGAAGTCACGCCGGGCTGGCGTTTGAACCAGTATTCCACTCCCCAAAAGCAGCCGGCGGCAAAGTAGGCGCGGGGCGGTTTTGACGACGGGGTTTCGGACGCTTGACCTGATGGTTCAGGAGACGTCTCCCCTTCAGGTATGAACCGCATGGACAGGGAATTGACACAGTGCCGCACATCCTTGGGCGTGAAGCCTTCGCCCGCGAACACATGCCCAAGGTGCCCGCCGCAGGCGCGGCAAAGGATTTCCGTGCGCCGTCCGTCCGGGTCGGGCCGTTCCTCCACTGCTCCGGGAATGGCGTCGTCGAAGGCGGGCCAGCCGCAACCGGAGTCGAACTTGTCGTTGGAGCGGTAAAGGGCGGCGCCGCAGCGGCGGCAAACATAAGTTCCTGCCGCACGGTTATGCAGGTATTCGCCGGTACCGGGGTATTCGGTTCCTTTGCGAACGATGATGCGTTCTTCTTCGGGAGTTAGCGGGTTGAAGTCGGGCATGGCTTTTCCTTAGCGGCGCAGGGTTATTGTTTTGGCTCACATCAATTCAAATCCATTGTATTATTCAGCCGTCAGCGGCATGCAGTATCTCAAGATACCTGTCAACGTATTCATGCACACATTTGGCCTGCCACGGCATCACGGTCGAGAACATCCTGAATCGGCAATCACCCCGAAATAAACCCTTCCTTAGCCATTCCTGGCGTTTACCGTAAAGAATTTTCAAAATTTCAAAGCGTTTTCTAAATTACTCCCCGACAGCTTGAGTAAAAAATTTCATATCAACGTTAATCGTGTGCATATCACTTAGAAATATCTCGATTTGGCTGTATATAGACCTTATCCGCGGTATTACATATTGCGGCAAGGTGATAGTATAATATAGGATATAATTGTCTATAACAACTCTGTTGACAGTCTATTTTTATCAAAAATCACACGAAAAGGCGGATGTTTTTCACGCAATATTATGGTATAAAAGTTAACGACCACAATATTCGTAGTCCGCTTAGATCTTTATGACTTGCCGAAGTGGTATGCCTTATAGTGCCGTAGCGCGCCTGTCAAAGCTCCAAGCAGACTCCCATAATCTCGTTGGTTGAACGATTGCCACTATGCGGTAGGGGGATAAGGATGCTGCTTAGATCACATGCGGTTTTTTTGACATTTCTACTGGCCGCGCTGCTGGCGCCGGCTGCGGCGGGGGCGGCGCGAGGGGGGATGGCAACGGCTGCCGGCGACGTTGGCACAGGGACTTTGCGGGAAACGCTCGCCAGTATCACCAGGGACGATAGCGCCGCCTTTGCCTTCGGGACTAATCCGACGCCGGACAATCACGTTTACGCCCCGCTTGACAGCCAAACCACCGTCGCCGCCAACATCGGCAATCAGGTCGCCGATTTCGAAGACGTCGACGAATCCCTCCATGGCGCCATGGAAAAACTGCCCGACGACCCCATCGTCCTTTATGAATTCGGCAAAAAAGCCTGGGCCGCCGGACAGGGTTATACTGCCCAGGCTGCGCTCATCCGCGCCCTCGAACACGGCAGCGGGCTCCCCCCGAACGCCGACGCCGACGCCAGAAAAATCCTCGATGATATTTACGCCGACGGCGACGCCCTCGCCGTCATGCAGGCCCGCGACGACGCGGCGGGACAAGAACGCTTCCTCACCCATCGCATCGACGCCCATCCCGACGACTCCGTCGCCCGCGCCCTACGCGGCTTCGCCCGCCGCGATTTATACCGCATCAACGATGCCATCGAGGACTTCACGGAAGCGCAGAGAATCGGTATCGGCGATTTCGCCCTGAAGTCGGAAGTGCAGCAGGCCCGCGTCGATCTCGAACGCCACCTCGCGGAAAACGAGCTGCGGGGCCATCACGGCGAACAGGAGTTCTACTATTACGATATCCGCGAACAGGAAACGGCCTTCCTCAAACTGGGCGATTGGCGCGGACTCGAACGTTATCTAGAGCGGTTCTAATAATTATATGGCATTTTGAGCACTGCTATTTTGCCCTCAATTGAGGCACGAGGAGCGCGCATCCCCTACGGGCTGTAAGCGACGAGTAACGAAGAGTGAGGGCAAAAGAGCGGTGCTCAAAATGTCATAGAATTGTTAGAACCGCTCCAGCCTGGGGTTGCCCGCTTGTCGAGCATTATCAAAATCACGCTCTTGCAATGCTATTTCTGCTTCGATCTTTTCAGCAAGGGCTCCATGCCTGGCGATGTCTTCAATAATGTTGGCATAGGCGGACATGCCGGCGTTATATTCCCTTGCCTCGCGGGACTGTTCGCGGGATTTCAGCAACTCATTGACCAGCAGGTCGGCTCGATAAATTCTCTGCGTCAATTGCCTGGGCCGGTTATCTTTCTTCATCTGGTTCATCCAGCCACCCCTCGCCGAACTCCGCGTTTGCCAAAGCGAGATTAGTTCCCGCTTGCAGCATGAGTTCTTTCCCATACACCCGTTTCGCATATTTTGCGTTCTCCGGCGATATGGGAATCTTCTGGAAAATTTCCCGAAGTTCTTCATCAGTCGCGTCACGTTCAAGCGCCTCGAAAAATTCCTCCGCCGCATCCAGCAAGGCGGTGTTGTCTGAATAGCAATTTTTTGGTTGGGTAACAGTTTTCATGCCCTGTCTCCTTCTTCGCCCTGCCGCGTTCGGCCCCTTCACAAACTCCGCAAATTCCGCCTTCGCCAGCGCATGGTCTCTTCATCGTAATTGTCGATATATTCCCGCAGCAAGGCAAGCATCTCCGCCTTTTCGGCCGGAACTTTCCCCTTGATGACCACGGTGTTCGAAACATGATTGGCCGCAAAAAAAGTGTCGATTTCCAGGCCTTCCACCAAAGCGTAAAGTTCACGCGCCCGCTCCAGCTCGCCGGCTTCGTGGAAACAGCCCCGGCGGGCGGCCTCAAAGAGGACCGACCCGGGGAGTAGCGTCAGGGAAGTCGCGCCGATGTGGGTCGGATGAATCTGATTGAAAATTTTCGCGCTGGCGACGGCGTTTTGCTCCCCCTTGCCGGCGCCGGCCAGGGCGCCCAGGTAAATTATGCTGTATAACATGCCGGCGGCGTCGAGCTTGCCGCACTGTTCGACAATTTCGGCGGCAGAGTAACCCTTGTTGACGGCGGCCAACGTTTCGTCGTCCCCCGATTCCACCCCAATCGTCAGCTTGCCCACGCCGAGTTCCCGCAATTCCTTCAGTTCCGCCACGGATTTGTCCCTGAGATTGAGAATCCCCGCATACATCGAAATGATGCGGCATTGGGGCAAATAACTTCGGATTTTCCCGGCGATTTCCCGCAACTTGGCGTAACTCAGGACAAAGGCGTCGCCGTTCAGGAGAAACACCCGGGGACAATGCGGATAAACCTCGCGCACCTCACGCAAATCCGCCTCGATTTCCTCCATGGGCGAAATCTTGAAAGGCGTGGGGTAGATGTTGCAGAAAGTGCATTTGTTGTAGGAACAGCCGACCGTCACCTGCAAGAGGACGTTACGGGCCTCGTGCGGCGGCCGTATGATTTTTCCGGTATAGTGCATCACTTCTCCCCAATGCAAGGGCTGCAAAAAAAATCCCGCCGTCACCGGCGGGATGATTATAACTGAAAAGGTGGGGGAAATGCAATTTCCGGCACAACTTCGGCTAAAAACTGCTGGCCATGCTCAAAGGCACCTGCTGCCCCGCCTCCGGCATCGGAATCGGCATGCCGAGACGGGTCATCTCCTTCTTCACCTCGACAATCTCGCGCCGCCACTTCAACCGGCCTTCGAACCCGATGACATTCTTGTACATCATCTCGGCCCGGCGCAGCTCCCGCTCAAGGGCGCGCATGCGGTCGGTGTCGTCCCGCTGGGCGGCCTTCAACCCGACCTTGCGGGCGGAGGAAGCGTCTTTCTGCGTATAAATTTTACCTTTTCGCCAAATCTGGCCATAATGTTTGCGGCAATAGCCCTTGGCATGAACCCGATTCTCGCAACCCTGCACCATGCATTTTGTTTCATGCGACATAGCGCTCGATCCCCTTCTCGCACCAGGGCGGCTTCCAGAATAATCTTTCTGAAAAGGCCCAACTTTACCTGCGGGAACACCCATGCCGGCCACTCCTCCACACGGTCGAGCCGAAACATGCGTGCCTTTACGGAACACCGGAGTCCTGAACAGGTTGCTAGAACCCGGATCCGACGGATCCGTTCCCTGTGCCCAATATTTTCCAGTCGGCTGCACGCGCCCGCGCGCTCGCGAACACCGAAATATGAACACGTCGATGCCGTAATAACGGCCGGGTTTTTCACCTATCAAGTGAACCCGTATCGGTCATATTTCTGTTACCTCAAAATAACCGATAATCCTGAATTGTCAAGCAATTCCGCCGCGAATTGACCGTTCCGTCCGATTTTTATTTGCGGGAAACCGCTTCCGAAAGGACAGAATCTTGTTGCATTCGCTGGCCGGATTCATACAATCCACTTTACGGTTAAAGTTGAATCGGAATTCCCCTCCTGCAGCCTAGGGGTAGGCGAGGTAGTGGAGAAGATGATAAAATCCTTTGACCTGTTTGAGTTTATAACAAATGTTGTGTCGGCCTGACAGCGAACGATTGCGATAATTGGGGGCAATTATTCGCGACCGGGTGGGGGAACATCCGGGGGTTTCTCTGGGGATCGGGACGGAATTGCGAGGGGGGATAACGGACGCGGCGGCATGCGCGTCCGGGCCGGATTTTTTTCCGCTTCCGGCGTCATGACGTAGTCGTCAGCCCTGACGACGGCGGTCTGGTCATCCATTCCATAGCTTCCCAGCCAGCGTTTCCACGCCAATCTCCAAACAAACCCCCGGCAGCATCCCGCCGCTACGGTATTGTACTTGAAGTACAATGCACAACCGCGTTTCCACGTGGTTTCCGGCCAGGCTTTTCATCGCCACCCAATTAATCATAGGGCCGCTCTAAAATGCAATTTTAGAGTTGCCCCAATTTTGTCGAACCGCACCATCGGGGGGAATGTACCAACGTATTTTGGTCAAACAATTTGGGGAATGGCGGCTACGCCGACGGCCCTGGAAGACAAAACGCCGCGTTTAAAAAACCCAGAAAACACGGGGTCTTGCCGAACGTCCGTCAGCCAAACCGGCCGCCTTTCGGTGTATTTCTTTGGGAGGAGAGAGATCTATGAAACAAGTGTTGGGTAAAATTCTGGGGGTCGTTCTACTAATGGGAATGCTGGCCGGGATGCTGGCCCTTCCCGCCAGTGGAGTGGAAACCACCGCCCAGTTCATGGGCACGTCGAATTATCAGGAAATCAAGGGCAATCTATACTCGTGGAGCGGTTTCCCTGCTCCTTGCGCGGTACCCACCAACGCCCTGATTCTGCTGGAAAAACAGGGTCCCGCCGAAGTCCTCCTTGGGGACGTCTTCACCTACCACATCCAAATTTCCAACCGCTCCGAACGCGACATGATCTCCGTCACCATGCAGGACGCCCTGCCCGAGAACTTCGGCCTCCAGAACATCGAACCCCAACCCAGCGGCCGCGACGAACAGGGCCGCCTGTTCTGGAACCTGGGGACGATTCCCGCCAAAAGCGCCAAACGGATTTCCATCACCGGCAAGGCGGAGAAACTCGGCTGCCTGGTCTCGAACAGCCTGGCGAAAATCTGCTACGAAATCCCCCTGCCCCTCGCCACCCGGGTCGTGCAATGCAACGTCGACATCAAGATGCAGCTCCCGGCGGTCGGGGAAATGTGCGACGAAATCCCGGTTATCCTCACCGGCTTCAACGTGGGAAGCGCCCCGGCGACCAACACCCGGATCATGGCGAAACTTCCCGAGGGCCTGACCACTCCGGACGGCCAGACGGAAATCTCCATCCCGGTCGGAACCATTCCGGTCGGCGGCCAGCAATCCTTCTCCAGCAAGCTCGTCGCGGCCCGGCCGGGCGTGTATAATATCGAAGCGGTCATCGCCGCCGACCGCAACTGCCACAGCACCGTCGCGGGTTCCGTAAAGGTGATCGGCGCCAACCTCGAACTCACCGCCGGAGCGCCGGCCGACGGCTACATCTGCACCAACATTCCCTACCAGATTCAAGTGACGAACAAGGGCGACGGACCGGCCCGGGACACGATGGTGGCAATGGGCCTGGGGGGTCACTTCAAGATCACGAACATATCCGAAGGCGGCAAATTCAAGGACGCGCGGGTGGTTTGGAACCTTGGCACGCTCCAGCCCGGTGAAACGCGCAATTTGTCGATAGTCGGCATGAGCGAAGTCGAAGGCGACGTGGTTTCCCACTTTACGGTCGCGGCCCGTTGCGCCGAAAAGAAGACGGCGAAACACGTCCTGCCGCTCACGGGTGTCGCCGGTGTATTGACGAGCCTGAAGGACAGTTGCGACCCGGTGCAAGTCGGCGGCTGCCTGACCTACACGGTCACGGCGACGACCACCGGTTCCCGTAACGCCCACGACCTCCGCTATACGATTAACCTGGACGAAGGCATGGAGTTCCTATCCGGCGCCGGCGCGACGGCGGTCACCCAGACGGCGGCGAACACCTTGTCCTTCGCTCCGGTCGGCACGTTGGCGAAGGGGTCGACGGTGAGCTGGCAGATTAACGTCAGGGCACGGACCGCCGGCGACAAACGCTTCACGGCGGATCTGATAACGGCGGAATTGTCGTCGCCGGTGTCGAAGAGCGAATCGACGACTTTCTACCAGCCGACGATCAAGATGGTTACGGCGCAATAGGGAGGCGACCAATTGCCCGGCGAGGCTGGCCTTTGGGAAGCGGTTCCCTGAATAGCCCCGTTAGCGGCTGCGAACCATAAGCTATTCCTCCTCCGGCCGGGGCTGCACCGCAAGGTGCGGCTCCGGTTTTTCGTTTAACAGCTCGGTAACAAAGTCGCTTGTCGCCGATTTCGGCTTGTAGGTTCGAAAGACGAGGCCAAAAAAATAAGCAAATATGGGCATATTGGCGTTTTTTGTGGCCGACGTATTTCGGACCTACAAGCCGAAAGCGGCGGCAATGGACTTTGTTACCGGGCTGTTAAGTAGCGGCTGCGGTTTTTAGTTTGCGGCGACGGCAGTATCAATGCCGGCAACGGATCGTTCAGCAGCTGTCGCGGCCAAATAGTTCTTGCATTACGGAGATTTTTGGCTACAAATAACCCTTCCCTCCGGCAGGCGCCGTTCCCAGAGGTCAACGCCCGCACCCAAACGCCAACTTGGCTCAGTGGTAGAGCAGTGCTTTCGTAAAGCACAGGTCCCGGGTTCGAATCCCGGAGTTGGCTCCAAAATATTGTCCCCGCAATCTCCTGTATTCATAAAGGGTTGCGGGGATTTTTATTTAACGGCGTGGCACATGAATTTAGAATTTCAAATAGGTCATCTGTATCAATCATTCCCGTTTATCCCCGTTGTTTCCAGCTGTATCACTACCGTTTTCACTACCATTTTTGGGGGCGGAAACGAGCGTTATCGCCGGCCAGTAACTAGCATCGTTTCAATGAGTTGCAAGCTGATAATTCCTGAAAACACCCCTCCAATCCACCGAAAACGCCACTACCGTTTGATACAGGCAATCGGACAGCCGGCTTTACTACGTCTCCGCTATTTTGTTATCACCTTGGAAATTATCGCTTTGCGCTTCAAAGTCGGGGAGTTTGTGCAGTGCTTCAAGGCGGGATTCGTATAGGGTGTGGGTGTAAATGCTCATGGTCAATTCGATGGTTGAATGCCGCATCAAGTCCTGTGCGACTTTCGGGTGAACCCCTGCCGCCGCCAGCATGGAACCGAAGGTATGCCGGAGGGCGTGGAAGTCGAGGATCTTCCCGTATTCGTCTTTGATTGCAATGCCTGCCGCTTTCAGATCACGTCGAATCATGTCCGCCCCTCTGTCCTTCCACATGGGGAAAGTGGGGGCGTCTGGCGGGAGAAAGGCGAGGTAACGCTTCAGGTCTTCCGCCAGTTTTACCCGCAGGGGAAGAGTGTCGTCTTTGCCCCCTTTCGCATCATCAGCGGCTACGGTGACGCAAGTAAGAACGTTGGTCAGGGTAAATGAACTTTTGGTGAGGCTCCGGAGTTCGTTCCAGCGTAGCCCCGTCTCCATTGCCAACCGGTAGAGTAACGCCCGTTGGTGGCCGGTCATGCCGTGATGCTTGCCGGCGGCTTCGGTTGCGGAGAGTAGTTTGGCGATTTCCTCTTGGGTCAAGGCGCGTCTTTCAATGCGGCGGTCGACTCTGGTGTTGACCGTGACAATGTAGGCAAGCGGATTCTCGGAAACGCGCTTCACAACCATTAACCATTTGCAGAAGGCTTTCATTGCCCGCACATAGTCATTGATGGTGTTTGGGGCAGCGCCGTTGTCCCGAAGGCTTCCCAACCACTTTTGGGCGGCTTGGGGGGTAATATCGGACAGACTTCGCCAGCCGTTTTCATTGACCAGGCGGGTGACGGCGGACTTGTACTTTCGGGTGTGTTGAGGGGTTCGCCCTTTCGCCTTCATCATTTCCTCCCACTCTTTGATGTGATGAAGGATTGCCTTGCCAGCCGCCGCCCGCTGCTTGTCGATAACCCCGAATTCCGCCAGCTTTTCAATGATGTCCTTCCGGAGTCCCTCCAACCACTTCAACATTTCCCTGGCCAGGATGCCGCCGCCTTGGCGGATGGCTACGGCGCGTTCGATTTTGTTGGCGAGTTCCTTGGTGGCGGCCTTGTCCTTGAAGCCCCGGACTCGCCGCAGTCTGCCCCGGATGTCCAGGAATTCGACGTAATGGCTGTTGCGACCGGTGGGTTTGAATATTGATGCCATGATTTATGGCTCCTCTCGATTTGGTCTGTTAAGTCGATTCACCGGGGGCCTCGTTGCTGGCACCGCGTCGGTGTTCGATAATCCACTTCTCGATGTCACGGGAATCGAATTTGATTATTCGCCTGCCACTCTTTTGTCTGGTTTGAAACTCGATATATGGGACCCTTCCGGTACTAATCATGCGGTCAATGGTGCGGACCGTGCAACCCAACAGCTTCGCGAGTTCGTTTTTATTGAGCATCCGGAAGGGTAGCGACGGGTGGACGGCGAAGGCTTTGTGGTCCTTGGTCATGGTGACGGCCTCCCTGTGTGAAGGATTAAGCGCCGGCCGGCCCGTCGTCGGGGGAGAACAGCTTTAGGGCCTCATTTGGCCGACCAGTCCATTTCTCCCTTCGCCGCTCCTTCAGGGGGTGTTCATCGGTATCGTGAACCTGAGACTGCCGGACTTTCCTGTTCATGCGTCCGATGAAGGCCCAAACCAATACGCTTCCCCTTAAAGCCTCGAAGGTGCCGAGTATCTTGGCCAGGGCATAGGCACCGTCCAGGTTGAATGCCAGCGGGGCGCATAGCCAGTCCCCCCGGTCGGCTTCGGCGAGGCCGGCTGTTCCCCACCCGCTGTCTAGCAGTTGGTGCCATTCAGCCGACGTCAGCCGAAAACAGGAGCGGGAG
>JAVBRG010000148.1:0-32133 GCA_031548195.1 Planctomycetota bacterium
GAGGTTCCGTAATTGGCGGCGCTGGCGGCGCCGGCCTTGCCGGCGGAAGCGCGATAGGTAGAGGCCGAGGCCGGAACGGTCCGCGCGGCCGGCGCCGCGGCTGCCGCCGGAGCGGGATTACTCGCGCTCAAGGACGCGGCGTAGGCGGCGTAGCTGGTGGCGTCGAAATAGGGGGGAGCCTGTTCGAGGCTGCCGGCTTGATTATTGGCGGGTGGAGGCGTGGGCGCGACCGGCTGGGCGTAGGCGTCCTGCCGCTGGGCGGTGGCGGGATTCGCGACCCGGGTATTGGGCGAGAACATGGAAGTGTTGCCGCCCATGGACCGGCTCTCCGGCGAGCCGAAGGGCGGCAGCGGATTGTCGTCCAGGGTGAAGGAACCGGCGGCGACCGCCGGTGCGGGGTATTGCCCCTGAGGGAGTCGACCTTTGCGGTAGGTTGGAGCCCGGCCGTAAGCGGCGTTCCCATAACTATTGTAGCCGCCATAGGTTGAATATGTTTCCTGGGCGCTCGGGCTTGAGGCGAGGAGCAGCGTGCAGGCTAGGACGGCTGCCGACAATTTGGTCACAGAGGTGACTGACATATTGCTAATCTCCTATGAGTGGGGTAACCGATACGCGCTATTTGCACCGCTTCTTTTGGAAAGAAACGGCTACGGGGCACCTTTAAAATTGGTTATTTTGCCCGCGGACGAGGGAGGGCGTAGCGGCAGCGTTTTGTAACATGCGGTGGTGGTTTGTGTTACAAAACACTGGAGCCAAGCCCTGACGAAGTATCCGGGCAAAAGAGCATTTTTAGAGCAGCCCAACGGCCGAGCGTTCAAAAAATTTTCCTAGTCATACGTTAAAATAACACCGTTGGGTCAAACCGTCAACGGCCTATCTCCCAATTTCGCCCGGATTTCCGTGGCCAACACCCCGTTTTTGACCAGCTCCGCGAAAGCCGGCAAATCCGGCACGACCCGGTCGGATAAAAATTGCACGACCCAATTCAACGTCAATCCGGATACGCACAGCACATACGATCCGGCGTGATGCGCATTCCAGATTTCTATCGCCGTTCCCATGCTTGCCTCTGGCACAAAGGCTATCAAGACGTCGGTCTGTCCCGCCCTGTCCATCAGATCAAAAAAGGCGGCGCCGGCCTTGTCGGGATTATAATTAATACTGTCAGGATAGAGGTCGACCGGATTGAAGACTTCCGACCCGGGGAAGGCCTGGCGCAACAGATCGCGTATTTCCGTGCGGTAATCCTGGGGATGAATCGCATCCGGCAGCGAACCCTGAATTATCCCGGCAATAAAAAAACGTAAAGGTTTGGACATGAAAATGACCTTTCGGTATAATTTAAGGGTTTTCGGCGGAGACGCACCTCAAAACCACCCTCTCGAACCGAGAGCGTATTCGGGTAGATCATCGACGCTTATAGCCAAAAAATTAACAGCATATTATAGACGACCGCCGAACCTCTGCGGAATTATCACCCAAGAATGCGGCAAACCCCGCACCCGAAGGAGACTAAACCCATGCCAGTCAAACCCGTAGTTCTACTCATCCGCGACGGCTGGGGATATAACCCAAATCCCCGCGGCAACTCGGTCTGGAACGCCCAAACCCCGGTAATCGACAGCCTCAAGGCCCGCTACCCCTGGACCCTCCTCGACGCCTCTGGGGAACCGGTCGGACTCCCCGACGGCTACCAGGGCTCCTCCGAAGTGGGCCATTTGAACATGGGGGCGGGACGCATCGTCATCCAGGAATTGAAACGCATCGACGACGGTCTGCGGGACGGCTCACTCTTCGCCACCGACGAATGGAAACGCCTGGTCGACAATTGGAAAAAGCATCGGGGAAGCTTCCACTTCATGGGACTCCTGCAGGACGAAGGCGTCCACGCCCACCAGGAACATCTGTTTAAAATCATGCGCCGCGCCCGGCAGGAATTCCCCGAAGGCCGCATCGTCATACATCCTTTCCTGGACGGCCGGGACACCCCCCCGCGCTCTTCCGCCGAATATATCGCCAAACTCCAGAAAGTCATGCAGGAAGTGGGCGGCTCTGTCATCGGCACCTGCATGGGGCGCTACTACGGCATGGACCGCTCCAAGGATTGGGCCCTCACGGACCAGGCCTACGCCGCCATCGTCTCCGCCAAAGCCCTGAAAGGCGACGACATCATGTCCGTCGTCAATAATTCCTACGCCAAGGACAAAACCCCCGACGGCACGGAAATGGTCGACGAATACGTGCCCCCGCACATCCTCGGGGATTATCAGGGGGTAAAGGACGGCGACTCCATCCTCCACACCAATTACCGGCAGGACCGGGCGATTCAACTGTCGCTGGCATTCGCGGATCCGAAATATCCCGGCCAGCTGTCGGCAAAGCCTAACGTCACCTATGCCGGGCTTACCCGTTATTACGACACCTTCCCGCATTACATCCTCGGGGCCATGGGCGGGGACGGCGGCATGGACAAACTGCTCGGCGAAGTGGTGTCGGAAGCCGGCTTCAAACAGCTCCGCCTCGCCGAAACGCAGAAATTCCGCCACGTCACCTCCTTCTTCAACGGCAAATCCACCACCCCCTACCGGGACGAGGATCAGGTCGAAATCAAGGGCCGCTTCGACCCCGCCACCTTCGCCAGCCACCCCGAGATGGAAGCCGAATTCGTCGCGGCCGAACTCCTCCGGCGCATCCACGAAAATCCCTACAAAATGATCGTGGTCAATTTTGCGAACGGCGACATGGTCGGCCATACCGGCGACCCGGTGGCGGCGGCGAAAGGGGTCGCGACCGTCGACAAGTGCCTGGGCTGGATTATCCCCAAATTCCTGGAAATCGGCGCCGACATTCTCATCACCGCCGATCACGGCAACGCCGAACAGATGGTCGACTACGACACCGGCATGACCAAAACCAGCCACACCCTTTTCCCGGTGGAATGCATCTACGTGGCGGCGAACAGCTGGCAGGCAAAGCTGAAGCCCCGCGGCAAATTGTCGGATTTGGCGCCGACCATGCTCAAATTGATGGGCGTGGCGATTCCCCGGGAGATGACGGCCGAAGTATTGATCGAGGGCTGACGATGGATTTTTTCGAAGTGATTAGAAACCGCCGTTCCTGCCGGGAATTTTCGGAAGACCCGGTGGCGTCGAAGGATATCGAAACGTGCCTCGAAGCGGCCCGCCTGGCCCCCAGCGCCACCAACGCCCAGCCGTGGCGGTTTTTCGTCGCGAAAAACCCCGAACTCCGCGCCCTTTTGGCAGAGGCGGGAAATAACCAGCCCTGTCTGCAACAGGCGCCGGTGATCACCGTCCTTTTGGGGGACCGGGGAATTTTCAAGAAACGCCTGCGCCGGGCCAAGGAACTGGCCGACGTCGGCGCGCTGTCACCGGAAACGCTGGCGGCGGTGGAGGCGAAGTACCAGGACAAGCCGGAAAGTTCCCGGGAAGCGAACGATGTGTTCATCCGGGCCAATTGCATGATTGCCGGCGAACATTACCTGCTGGCGGCGACGGCCCTGGAGCTGGGGAGCTGCTGGATTGGCCTTTTCGACGTCCGCAAAGTGATGGAAGCCCTGAAGCTGGACGAGAAGTACAATTTCCCCATCGCCCTCTTCCCCACCGGACACCCGAAAAATTCCCTGCCGCCCCCGCGCCCGCGTTACAGCCTGGCGGACATCGCCTGGAAGGATGAAATGGGCCGGCCCTGGCTGGCCGGCGGTTGAAGCGCACATTTTTCACCCGAGGGGTTTGGGGAACGGCAACATAAACCCGAAGACAAAACAATGAAAGGTCGGTTATGGAGATGAATAAAAGCGACAAACACGACGAGAACGAGGACAATTATTTCACCATCGTGCCCGAAGCCGGCCTGTGCCTGGTCGGGGATGTCATCCTGAACCTGCGTAAAGTCACCCTCCTGCGGAAACAGGACGACCATACCCTGGTCTACTACAGCGGCGTCAAGGACCCCATCCAATTGCCGGCGGACGTTTTCGACGAAGTGCGCGAGGCGGCGTTCTCGATGGACAACCTCGACTTCGACGACGAGGACTATCCCTACGACGACGATGATGAAGAGGATGACGAGGAATTTTACGACGACGAGGAGGATGAGGACGAAGACGAGGAGGACGAGGATGACGAGGATGACGAACCGCCGGCGAAGAAGCGGCGGAAATAGTTTAGATAACTGAAGTTTTGCCGAATCGCTTGCGCCGTAATGCCCAGGGGGGCTCATTTTCCCGGTGCGACTTTCGGGGCTATGCAGGGCGCATGGGACAAACCCGGTAAAGTACAAATCGCAATGGGCGTTTAGCCCATTGCGATTTTTTGTGCCATGCGGGGTGTTTTTTCCGAATCCCGTAGGAGTTCATAACTTGCTGGTATTGAAGATATTTGCCGCCTTTTCCGCCGCTCGCTCGAAAGTTACCACTACACGAATGCCGCTGGCGGTCAGCTTGCGCGTCAGGATATCCAATACCCACAGGTAGTGCGCGATATCCTCGTCTTCAACCGTCTGCAATGGAGGCATGGAACGGGGGCCGCTGGTAACCGGTGTGGCCTCGCCTTCGCCGAAGGTCTGTGAATGAATGACCGGGGGGGAGGCATTTTCGCGCTGGGCGATTGATTTCCCTATGGCGGCGGCCAAATCGGCCGAGTGGTCGCGCCGGAACCATTCGACAGTGGTGCTGAAAAAAGAGGCGATTTGTTCCAGGCGGAGCTCATCCGGGGTTCTTTTCCCGCTTTCCCATGGTGACCATTGCTGGGGTGAGACCCCGAAAGACTCGGCGCATTTTTTTCCGCCGCCGCGTCCGGGGAATTTTTTGACCCGGCATTCGCGGATGTTTTTAGCAATGGTTTCCCGTAAGGCGTCGGGCATCTTTCCCATTATTTCCCCTCCGTAAAAGGGTGACGTCGAGTATTAACAGTTTGTACAATCCGTTGACTGCACGGATCTAAACAAATTTCCCTATTTGTTTAGCGTATGTGCAGCAAAGCGCGTTGATCAGTGTACGAATTAAAAATGATATAATCGCACACACTTACCCAATGTTGTATTTATGCCTGTATAAAATAAAGTGGAAGCGTTTCTTTTCATTACCCATTATTCACAATATAATGGGTGTTAATCATTATAGCAGCCGCGAGCCGCTTATTCAAGCTCCAAATATAATTTTTTGCGTTTATCTTGGCATCTGGGCCAATTATTAATTAATGCTTAATCCCAGGGTATGCTAATTGTGAGTTTATATTAATATACGCAAAGATGTGAAAGTTTGGGCGGGAGAATTTTAATATTTTACGCTTATAATAACAAAAAGTTTTATCTAAAGCGCTCCGTCGATCCATATCGGGGTTGAAAATCCGACAAATCCGCGAATCGGTAAATTTTTGCGTATTCAAAACACCTGCCGGTAACCTCGTCACCCCCCGTTTGGGGCTTCAACCCGCCGGGGGCGGCATATCCGCCAGCTCCGCCAAATCCGCCAAATCCGCATCGCTCAGCGCTGCTTCACCCCCTTCCAGGCCCTCCGCACCTGCCGCCGCCGCCGCCGCGTCGGCTTCCCCAGACACGGCATAGCCTGAATCCGCCGCCGGCATTTCCACCGCGATCGGATCAGCGCCTTGTGGTACGGCGGCAAAACGATCGCCTTCGGGATACCCCATTCCGGACGGAGGGTAAGCGCCGCCATCCCCCGCTGCCAGCGCCAGTTCCGGGTTTATCCGGTTCCACGGTGGAATCGCCTGTTCACCGGAATAACCCAGGATCACTTCCTCGAATGTCGCCAGCCGGGTCGCCAGCCGCATGTCGACCTCCGCCTCCCGCGTCGCCGCCATGATTCCGCCGCGTTCCACCGCCGGGTCCGGCAACACTTTTATCGGACCCAAATCCGGAAACAGCAATTTCAAATCCGGGTAATAATCCAGCATCACCTGATGATCCGCCGGATTCACCCGCACCGTGATGTCCGAGCGATCCGTAATCAGATCGATGCATTCCGCCGCCAGCGGTTTAATCGCCTCCGGATCCACCGACAGCTCGTGTCCCACCAGCCGCCGGGCCAGGTCAATCGCCAGCAGCAGCAAGTCGCCCTCCGCCGTGCGCCGGAGCAGCTCCTTCGCCTCCTCCATCGCCGCAACCGCTTGCTGCATCACCCCCGCCACCGGCTGGACGTTCTTTTGAATCGTCTCCTTTTCGGCTTTTATCGCCGCCTGGACTTTCGCCTCCGCCTTGGCCGCGCCGTCCTTTTCCCCTTTGGCGAAGCCGTCTTTTTCACCTTTGGGAAACGCTTCCTTGTAGGCTTTATCGTATGCCGTTTTTTCCATGGCCGCCACTTGTTTACGAGCGGCGTCAATTTTGGCCTGACCCTGTTCCTGCGCCCGTTTAAGAATGCGTTGCGCCAAGGCGCGAATGTCGGCGAATTCGAAGGGTACGGTGTCCAGGCGTTTTTCATCGTGCAGGTGGATGACCCGGTCGGGCGTGGGCATGAAACCGCCGCCGCCGGGCGTGGTGACGGGTATGAACCCGCCTTTGCCCGGGGCCGGCCCTGCCGGGACGTTCTGGGTCGCGGCGGGGGGCGGCGGTTCCTCCGGCGGGATCAGCGCCGGATCGACCTGGGCTTGCACCGGGGCAAGCGGCACGAAATCGCTCGAATCGTTGATGACCGGCGACTTCGCCTGGATTTTCAGTACCGGTTTTTTGGGAGGTAGAGCCATGGAGACCCGCCTTGCTGGTTTAGACGTGTTTGAAGAACTCCGCCGTGCGCCTCAGCCCTTCCCTGAAGTCGACGCGCGGTTCGTAACCGAAGCCGTTAAGGGCTTTCGAGACATCGGCGAGGCTGTCCCGAATGTCGCCGGTGCGGATCGGGGCGTAGCGGGGTTTGAGGTCGGTGCCGAGGAGCAGATTCAGATTGTCCACCAAATCGTTCAGGCTGTGCGCTTTACCGGCCCCGACGTTGAACACTTCCCCGTTCAGGTCAGCGGGGCAAAGCGCCGCTTTCACATTGGCGTGCAGGGCATTTTCGATGAAGGTGAAATCCCGCGTCTGCAGGCCGTCCCCGAAAATCACCGGCGGCCGTCCCGCCCGCATCTCGGTGATGAATTTGGGGATGACCGCCGCGTATTTGCTGTTCGGGTTTTGCCGGGGTCCGACGATCTTGCAGTAGCGCAGGGACGCCGTGTCCAGGCCGTAGCAGCGGCTGAAGACCCGGGCGTAATGCTCCTGGGTCGCCTTCGCCACCGCGTAGGGGGAAAGGGGCCGGGGGGTGAGCGTTTCGACCCGGGGAAGCTCCGTATTGTCGCCGTAAGCCGAACTCGAGGTCGACTGCACCACCCTTTTCACCCCCGCCTTGACGCATTCGTCCAGCAGGGTGACCGTGCCGATGACCGAGGCCTGGGCGCTTTCCAGGGGATTCTCGACCGACCGCGGCACCGACGGTACGCTGGCCAGATGAATCACCCGGGTGACCCCCTGGAGCGCCTCCTTGACCAGTTTCCGGTCGGCGACGCTGCCTTCCAGGAAGCGGACGCGGCCCCGGGTCGGGGCGAGGTTATCCGGGGAACCGGTCGAAAAATCGTCGATGCCGACCGTCTCGTAACCGGCTTCGACCAGGTGTTCGAGCATATGTCCGCCGATAAAACCGGCGCAACCGGTGACGAGGAAACGTTCTTGCGGCATGGCGGCTGCCTCCTAACTGAACTTTTGCAAAGTGGCGATTAAACCGCCAATCGCCACTTTGCAAAAATCGTTTTTGCCCGTATTTCAAGGGTTTTTGATTTTACAAAATCGCCATTCGGCGGTTTGAATGGTGATTTTGCAAAAGTCCAGTCCTAACAAAAATCCTCTCTCCCATTATGGGAAAGAGGAGGTGAGAGTCCAGGGTCGGTTTGCCTATGACACTTTTCCGTGTTCCGGCATGACCGGTTCCTGCCGGCTGCAGAGGTGTTTGCCGTCCAGGGACATCACCCGGGCGGTGGGGCGGTAGTGCGGCTGGTGTTTGTCGATGTAGCAGGCAAACATGAAAGCCCCGCCGAAACGGGCCGCCGGCCGCCGGCCGTTTTCCGGGCGCCGCGGCTGCCGGCGGCTTCGGTTGTGGACGTCGAACAGTTCCGAACCGCGTTCCGCCTGATGACTGTTTCGTTTATCGCGCATTTTCCTCTTTCTTGAGATTTTCCCGCAGATTCCTCTGCAAACCCGCCGCCAATTGATCCGCGCACGACGTGCCTTTGCCTTCGCAGTTGACCCCGGCGAGGAGTTTTATCGCCTGTTCGACCGGCATCCCTTCCAGGAGCCGCCCGATCGCCCTGCCGTTGCCGTCGCAACCGCCTTCAAAGGAAACGTTATGAAGCCGGCCGTTGTCGATGCCGGCCAGAATCCGGTCGCAACACACGTAGGAATCGGATTCGGGTATTATAACTATTTTCTCCATGACTCAAGCGCTTTCTAGTGCAGCTCGTCGAGGGTCAGGGAAAACCCCGGGGCGAAATTTTCCATAAAATAGGCCAATTCCGGCAATTGCATGGCTTCAAGCTGTTTGCGGAGTCCCGCCTCCGCCTGGAGGAAATCGCGGTTGCCGCCACGGCGTTCCTCGATGCATTTCAGCCAGGCGCAGAGCTTGTCCGCCGCCCTGACGAAGACCCATTCCGCCGCGTCGGCGTCCCGGGGAAACAGGGCGTCGCGGTAAACCGCCTGGAATTCCTCGGGGAGGAACGACAAAAGACGCCGGTTCGCCGCGTCCTCGATGCCCCGATAGGCTTTGCGGATTTCCGCGTCGTAATACTTCACCGGTGTCGGCAGGTCGCCGGTAATCACTTCGCCCGCGTCATGGAACAGGGCCAGGAACGCCGCCCGCTCCGGGCGGGTGGTTTTCCCGAATTTGACCTGACCCACCACCGCCAGGGCGTGGGCCAGGACCGCCACCCGCTGGCTGTGCTCCTGGATGTTTTCCGGGCTGAGGTTGTGCATCAGGCTCCAGCGTTGAATCAGCCGCATGCGGGAGAGGTAGGCGAAGAAATTGCTCACGGCCGCTGTTTCCCGAAATCCGGCAGGGCTTTTTTACCGATGTCGGTGCGGTAGCGCATGCCTTCGAAGTGGATGTCCCCGACCGCCCGATAGACGTTGTCGATGGCCGATTTGATGTCCCGCCCCATGCAGGTCACCCCGAACACCCGGCCGCCGTCCGTGACCACTTCCTTTTGGCGGTTCAATTTCGCCCCGGCGTGGAAAACCGTGCAGCCCGGCCGGCGCTGGGCGTTTTCCAGTCCGGTGACCACTTTGCCCTTTTCGTAAGCACCCGGATAGCCGCCCGCCGCCAAAACCACGCACACCGCCGGGTCCTCGTGCCATTCGATATTTTCGTCCGCGAGCTTCCCCTTGACCGTCGCGTAAAGGAGGTCGAACAAATCCGACTTGAGGCGCATCAGGACCGGTTGCGTCTCGGGGTCGCCGAAACGCACGTTGTATTCCAAAACCTTCGGCCCGCCGCCGGTCAGCATCAGGCCGGCATAGAGGAGGCCCCGGAAACGCCGGCCTTCCTCGTTCATGCCGTGCACGGTGGGGACCAGGATCTTTTCGACGACCTCGTCCATCAATTCTTCGGTGAGAATCGGCGCCGGCGAATACGCCCCCATGCCGCCGGTGTTTGGGCCGGTGTCGCCGTCGAAAGCGGCCTTGTGATCCTGGGACGACGCCAGCGGGGCAATCGTCTTGCCGTCCGTAAGGGCCAGAATGGTCACCTCCTGCCCCCGGAGAAGCTCCTCAATGACCACCCGCTGTCCGGCATCGCCAAATTCCCTTTCCGCCATCATCCGCTTCACCGCCGCCTTCGCCTCGTCGAGGTTCTGGCAAACCACCACGCCCTTGCCGGCGCACAGGCCGTCCGCCTTCACCACCACCGGCCCCGCCGGCCGCGAATCCAGGTAACGCAGCGCCGCGTCGTATTGTTCGAACTCGGCATAATCGGCGGTGGGAATGCCGTGCCGGCGCATCAACCCCTTGGCGAAGGCCTTCGACCCCTCCAGTTCCGCCGCCGCCGCCGACGGTCCGAAAATGGGAATCCCCGATTCCTTGAATTCGTCGACGATCCCGGCCACGTAATACGCCTCGGCCCCGGGGATGACCAGGCCGATGTCGTGGTCCCTCGCCCAGCGGACCAGGTTCCTGAGGTTCCCGACGTCGACATCGACGTTTTCCCCGACCAGGGCGGTGCCGCTGTTCCCCGGCGCGGCATACACTTTCGTCACTTTGGGGCTGAGGGACAATTTCCAGGCCAGGGCGTGCTCCCGCCCGCCCGAGCCGACGATCAATACATTCATCAACTCTCCTTAAGGTTTACCGTGCCCCGCCGGTTTGCAGCAATCCGCCCAGGGTCATCATGTCCTTGACCGCGTACTCCGGCCCCAGCGCGAAATAATAGACCGTGCAGCCCACGCAAACGACCAGCAGCCCCGCCGACAGCCAAAACAGCACATTCCAAACTTTGCGATCCCTTTCGAACTTCCTGGTGATATTGGTGGGCGGCAGGAAGTAACCCAGCGCCCCGCCGCCGATTAAACCGCCGATGTGCGCGCCATTGTCCGCTCCGGCGACCAGTCCGAAAACCAGGATGTAAATCGCCCATTGGATGAGGGAGGCGCCGAGCTCGCGGCCCAGCGAATATTTATTTCGGAAATAGGTCCCCAACAAAAGGCCCAAGACGCCGCAAATCGCCCCCGAGGCGCCGACCGAATTCGCCGCCCGGCCCATTATCCCCATCGCCACCAGGAGGCTGAAGAGGCCGCCGGTGATTCCCGTGAGGATGAAAACGGCGAACAGTTGCCGCGCCCCCCACAGCCGCTCCGCCAAACGGCCGAGATCCCAGAAAGCCCAGCAGTTGAAGCCGATGTGAATCAGGCCGAAATGCAGGAAGGCGTAACTGAGGAGCCGCCAATATTCGCCCGCGAAGAAGGTGAGGGCATGATAGTTCGAGCCCATGCGGATGTAAGTAAGGCCGTCCGACGAAAGGAAGGACATTATCCCGCCGCCGCCGCCCCGGCGGAAATCGGGGGGGAGGAACATGTCGGCCAGCATTTGCAGGAGGAATACCGCCACCAGGGCGCCGATGAGGGTTTGGGTCATCGAACCCGGCTGGGCGAAGTGGCGGCGGAGCAGGGCCGTGACTCCGTTCGAATCCCTGAGGCGTTTGGCGCAGAAGGGGCAAAATTCCTCGCCGGCGTTAACCAGATTGCGGCAGGCCGGGCAGACCTTGAGCCGGTTCGGTCCGGCCCCGGCGGAACTCTTGCCGCGAAAATACCAGTCTGCCATCAGTGCTCCTTGACCAGGTTCCATAAAACGTCGGCGGCGGTGCAGTTGAACAATTTGGTGCGCATGGCGTCGTCGCGGAAGATGGCCGACGCCCGGGCGAGATAGCGGAGCCACTCGGTCTGGCTGTCCTCGGGCATGGCCACCAAAAGGACCAGCCGCACCGGCGTGGCGTCGAGGCTGCCGTATTCCACCCCTTTTTTAAGGACGGTCAGGGCGGCGGTGGGGAAACGCACCGCCGAGGACCGCACGTGGGGGGCGCCGATCCCGAGACCCAGGCCGGTGGCCAGGGCTTCCTCCCGCTGCCAGGTGGCCGCCGCCACCCGGGAGAAATCGGAGATGTTCGGCGAGTCCTTCAGAAGGGCGAGGGTGCCGTCGATGGCTTGCCGCTTGTTTTTCACATCCAGAACCTGCACCCGTTCCGGAGACAGATATTTACTGAATTCCGACATGTGACACCTGACAGTCTTTGTAAAGGGTTATTTGGCGGAGGCTCGCGACCCCGGTGGTCGTCGGCTTCCGCCCTCCGTTCCCCCTTGAGCTTGGTTCGGGCGCTCCCCTCGGGCGGGTCAATTTCCGAACCGGCGGGCGGAAACGATTTTCGCATTATACCAATTGGCGTCCAAAGTTAAACAGGATTCTCTTGTCAGAACGCATTGGATTCTGCATAATGATATAATGGTCAATTCGACAAACCGACCCTTCGGCCCCGTTAATGCCCGACTGCGCGCCTCTGGTGGCGCAGGCCTGCTGTTTACCCGTGATTACGCCTTGGAATGCCTCGCCATGTGGAAGCCGCATGTTCTGGAGATAATCCTCGCTCTCTCCGCCATACTCGCCTTTGTCGGCGTGGCCCTGCCGATGGCAACCCGTTGGCGCGACAACGGCAATCGCCTCAAATGCCTGGAAAACCTCCGCAGCATCGGCGCCGCGGTCAAGGAATGGTCGATACAGAACGACTTCGCCCTGCCGCCCGGGCGCGGCATGTCCGGCTTCTGCGATTCGCCGGACGGAAAACCCCTGAAGGGAAACCTCTACGCAGTGGAACCGGGCCTAAACGCCCTCTGGGACAAAGGCCGCGGCGTCATCAAGGACGTGAACGTCTTCCGCTGCCCGGGCGACCAAAACCTCGTCGACCCGCCGCAGCCTGGCGAGGATTTCACCTCCCCCCGGCAACTTTCCTACGGCATGACGGGACACATCTATCCCACCGACGCCCCGAACAAGGTGATCGCCGCCGACAAAAGCGACAAGAGCCAGGAAAACGGCAAGGCCATGAACACCGGCAACCACGGCCACCATTTCACCAACGTGCTCTTTTTCGACGGCTCGGTCATCACTTGCGAGCGGCCGTTCCTCCCGCCGGGGGTGGGCTCGGAAATGGGCTCGATATACATCAGGGAATCGGGAAACAAGAGCGACACCTACATCGAATGACAGGGGAACGTGGTGCGTAAAATCAACACGGTGATTTTCGATCTGGGCCGGGTGCTCCTGAACATCGATACCAGGGGCGAAAAATTCGGCCGGCTCATGCGGGCCTTGGGAGTTCCGCCCGAGAAGGCATTCGAGAAATACTGGTACCGGCACGAGGTGCGGCAGCACATGACCGGGGAAATCGATTCGCGGGAATTTTTCGAAATCGCCCGCGCCGAAATGGACAGTAAACTCCATTACGACTACGAACAATTCGTCGAGGGCTGGAACGACCTGTTCAGCCCCATGCCCGGCATGGAGTGCCTCTTCGCCGAAGTGGCGAAACGGCACCAGGTCGGAATCCTCTCCGACACCGACCCCTTGCATTGGGGGAAGGCGCTGGAGGTCCTCCCCTGGCTCGGCAGGGTGGAAAAACCGACCCTGTCCTACAAGGTGAAATACCTGAAGCCCCATCCGGAAATGTACCTGGCGGCGGCGGCGAATTACCAGCGGCCCCGGGACGAATGCCTGTTCATCGACGACCGGCAGGAGAACGTGGACGGCGCGCGAATGACCGGCATGCCGGGAGTCCTGTTCATGAACCCCGAGAAATTGCGGAAAGATCTGGCGGGACTGGGGGTGCTGTGAATTATTCCAAAACACGGGAGGGGCGAAATGGATTGGTGGAAATTGTTCAGCGGGACCTTCATCCTCATTTTCCTGGCCGAACTGGGGGACAAGACCCAGCTCGCCGCCATGGCGAAAACGGCCGACGCCCCCGACAATTCGCTCTCGAAATGGGTGGTCTTCGCAGCCGCCTCCCTCGCCCTCGCCGCCTCGACCTTTATCGCGGTCTTTCTAGGCCACGTACTGAAGGCGGTCGTGCCGGACGAACGCTACATCAAACTCGCCGCCGCGATCCTGTTCCTGGTTTTCGGCTTCACCATCCTTTATGAAACCTACGCCTCCTTCCAGGCCGACAAGGCCGCCGCGGCCACGGCGGCGGCGGGAGCCGGAGGGGCGGGAGAGGCGGCGCTCAAGCCCGTTTCCGTGTCCCACGGCGAAGCGGGGCCGGCTTTGGCCGGCGGCGGCGCTGGGGAAAGGAGCCTTGCCGGCGGCCTAGCCCTGAAGGCGGCAATGGACTTCGAAAAGCTGTCGATGGAACGTTACCGCCGGCTGGCGGCCGGCGCTCCGCCGGAACTGCACGAACTGCTTCTGGATTTGGCGGACGAGGAGGAGGGGCACCTCCGGCACTTGCGGTCGCTGGGGCCGGATCAGCTTTCGGACCAGGTTTGGAAGGAAAGGCGCCATGGCGCCGGCGTTTCCGGCCGGCAGATTACCCTGGATGAAAAGGGCGGCCGGCTTTTGGCCGGGCTGGTCGAACACGAGGAGGCGACGGCGGCCTTCTACGGCGACCTGGCGAAACGGACCTTGATACCGTCGGTCCGTGCGGTTTTGGGGCAACTCGCCGAAGAGGAAAAGGCCCACGCGAAACGGCTTAGGGAGGTGGTGTAATTGAGCGAGAATTCACGCTGGTTTTTACGGCTGTTCTTTTGCCTGGTTTTGGCTTTTGGCTTCGGCTGGTATACCGCCCGTTATCTGGTGCGGCCCTCGGCCATAAGTAACCCGCCGCCGGCTGGCGAGGCGCCGGAGGCGACGGCGGATTCACCGCCAAGCGGCGGCGGCAGGCCGGTAAAAACCATCGGGGCCGACAGCCCGGGCATGCGGGAATTCCTGGCGGCGGTAAAGGCCGGCGACTTCGAGGCGATGCGGAAATTGGGGGGGGAACTGTTCCCCAAAGGCGCGGCGGTACCTGACGCCCGGCGGCTGTTCCCCGGCTACGAAGCGAACAATATCCCGCCCTACCGGGTTTTCGCCTTCCTGTCGGATCAGGGCCGGGAACAGGCGCGGCGGGTCATGCTGACCCTGGACGGCGAGAATCGGGTCGAGTCCTTCATGGCGGAGGAGATGCCGGTGGTGAAATGAGGGGACGCCCCCAGGTGTAAGTATTCTTGAATAACGCTTGTATTTATACCGGTATAACCACACGCTCCAAGCATCAACCCCTTTGCCAAACTTCACAGGAGCCACCGTGATCCTTATCCAAGATCAATCCGGAATGGAATCCCCCGGACCCGGACCCGTCCCCTATCTGGACGGCATCATCCGCGCCGCCCAGGCCGCCATAGAGGAGAAATTCCTCTTCCGCAAACTCGGCCTCCCCTTCGACTACGCCTCCAGTCCCGACGATTTCCCCTCCAAATTTTTCGCGACTTCGCGGGAAGCCCGCACCAATCAACCCAATCCTTCCGGCCTCGGCGGCGGCTACCACTTCACCACCCGCAACCACGCCCTCCTGTTCGACTCCTACCTGCTCCGTTTGGAACTGGGGGTGGAAGGATCCGGCGACGAAGCCATCCTCGACCGCCTCATCGGCGGACTGATACGCCTGGCGACGGTGGCGCCGAAATCGTTTCTGGTCGGGGGCCTGGCCCCGGACGGCCGGGGATTTTTCGGCGCCCCCCGCCGGGACAACCACGCCGCCTGGATGTTTGCCGTCAACCGCGGCCTCGCCACCGCGGCGATTTCCCTCGACAGCCAGGAAAAATTCCGTTCCATCGCCGGCAAGTGGCTGGACCGCATCCGCCGCGAACGTTTCCGCCTGCACGGGGTCGACGGCAAGGCGGTGGCGGGGGGGGACTTTTCCGGCGCGACCCCCGAAGCCGGCCCCCTGATGCCGGCCATGCTCCTCACCGCCGCGCGGCTGACCGGCGAAGAGCGCGATTGGGAAGCCTACGCTGCCGCCGCCGAGGAAAACGGCCGGGCGCGCCTCGCCTCCTTCGCCCCCGAAAACGGCTGGGACGGCAGGCTGGCGGAAATGCTGTGGCGGCAGACTTCATACTCGATAATCCTCCAGTTGGACCGCGAAGCGGCGCGGCGGGATTTGGTCAGGGAACGCATGCGGGAGCTGGCGCTGGCGGCGGCGCCGCACTGTTCGGAATGGCGCAAATGGGACCGGGGCTTTTTGGAAACGCCCCTGGACCTGGACTGGCGCAAATGCCGCGCGGTCGGGCTGGAGGAATCCCCCTACGGTTTCGTCCCCCCCGAATCCTGGCGGCGTCTCGACCATGAGCGCCACCTCGAAGCCGCCTTGAACGCGGGTTACGTCCTCCTCCTGACCGGCGACGCCGAACTGGCCCAGGACCAGGCGGCGGAACTGGAGGAGTGCCTCCGGACGGTTCCGTGGGGCGAGTGCGTGGGCTTGAACGCCCTGGCCGGGACCATCGGGGTGCATGGCCGGGGTTTGGAGCTGGGGCTTTGGGACGCGGGTTTGTACGAGTCGATGCACGTGGGTCCGGCGTCCGAGACGTCCTATGCGGCCAAATACCTGGAACCGAATTACGACGAAAAAAACCTGGACAAGGCCGGGCACCGAGGCACGATCGGGGGTAAGGGAAAGGGCCGCGGCGGAGACGTCCAGGCCAAGGCCGGGGTCGAGGCGGGCTCGCGGAAGCGCCGCAAGCGGAAAAAAACCCGGGAGCGGCAGCGCTGAAAGCCGCCGGGTCGTGACCGAGTGATCACCAGCGTTTACAACAAATCAATCCCCTTTTCTAGAATGGAGGAGAGCGCATGTCATACCTGGAGCGGATGTTCGGTCTGAAGGGCAAGGTGGCGGTGGTCACCGGCGGGGGGCGGGGCATCGGGCAGGTGGCGGCGCACGGCTTCGCCATGGCCGGGGCGGAAGTGGTCATTCTCAGCCGCAGCGGCGCCGACGAAACGCTGGCCCTGATCCAGAAGGACGGCGGGAAAGCCTACTACATCGCCACCGACGTCACCGACGAAAAAAGCGTCGACGCCGCCCTGGCCGAAATTTTGAAAAGATCCGGTTCCCTCGACATCGTCTTCAATAACGCCGGCATCTGCAAACACCAGGACACCTTCGAGGCCACCCTGGCCGATTTCCGCGAAGTCATCGAGGTGAACCTAACGGGCGAGTACATCGTGGCGCGGGCGGCGGGACGCATCATGATTGACAAGGGAATTAAAGGCTCCATCATCAACATGGCCTCGATTTCGGGAAGCATCGTCAATATTCCCCAATGGCAATGCTCCTACAACGCCTCGAAGGCGGCGGTGATCCACATGTCGAAATCCCTGGCGGTGGAGTGGGCCGATCACGGCATCAGGGTGAATTCCATCAGCCCCGGCTACATATCCACCCCGATGGCGGCGGATGTTCCCAAGGAACTGATTGACGCCTGGATGCCCCTGTTCCCCCTGCACCGCATGGGCAAACCCGAGGAACTCCTGCCGGCCCTGATTTACCTGGCCTGCGACGCCTCGAGTTACACCACCGGGAGCGACGTGGTCGTCGACGGGGCGTATGTGTGCATCTGAGTTTACCGAACCGCCTTCATGGGTGATCCCCATAACGCAAAACGGCCCCGCCATTTCGGCGGGGCCATATTCATGCCGCAGATAATTCCGTACCAGGTCGGCTGCGTCTATTACATCATGCCGCCCATACCGCCCATTCCACCCATGCCTCCCATGCCGCCCATTCCACCCATGCCGCCGCCGGGGGGCATGGCCGGCTTTTTCTCGGGAATCTCGACAATCGCGCAGTCGGTGGTGAGAAGGAGGCCGGCGATGGACGCCGCGTTCTGGAGGGCGCAGCGGGTGACTTTGGTCGGGTCGATGACGCCCATCGCGACCAGGTCGCCGTATTCGTCGGTTTGCGCGTTGTAGCCGTAGGCGTCTTTGCCTTCCGCGACCTTCTGGACGATAATCGCCCCTTCCTTGCCGCCGTTTTCGGCGATGGAACGGAGGGGATAGGTGATGGCGCGGCGGACGATGTCGACGCCGGTCTTCTCGTCCTCGCCCTTCGTTTCGACTTTCGCGAGAGCCTGGGCGCAGCGGATCAGGGCCACGCCGCCCCCGGGGACAATGCCTTCCTCGACCGCCGCGCGGGTGGCCTGGAGGGCGTCCTCGACCCGGGCCTTCTTCTCCTTCATTTCGACTTCGGTGGCGGCGCCGACATTCACCTGGGCGACCCCGCCGGACAATTTCGCCAGACGTTCCTGGAGCTTTTCCTTGTCGTAGTCGGAAGTGGTGGCGTCGATTTCGCGGCGGATCTGTTCGATGCGGCCCTTGACGGCGTCGGTTTTGCCGGCGCCTTCTATGATGGTGGTGTTGTCCTTGTCGACGACGATTTTCTTGGCCTGGCCAAGGGAGGCGATGTCGAGGTTTTCCAGCTTCATGCCGATGTCTTCGAAAACGGCCTGGCCGCCGGAGAGGACGGCGATGTCTTCCAGCATGGCTTTCCGGCGGTCACCGTAGCCGGGGGCTTTGACGGCGCAAACGTTCAGAGTGCCGCGCATTTTATTGACGACCAGGGTGGCGAGGGCTTCGCCGTCGACGTCTTCGGCGACGATCAGGAGGGGGCGCCGGGACTGGGCGATTTTCTCGAGAATGGGGAGGATGTCCTTGACCGAGGAAATCTTCTTTTCGTAAAGCAGGATGTAGGCGTTTTCGAGATCCGCTTCCATGTCCTCGACCGAGGTCACGAAGTGGGGGGAGAGGTAGCCGCGGTCGAACTGCATGCCTTCGACGAGGTCAATCGTGGTGTCGAGGCCTTTACCCTCTTCGACGGTGATGACGCCGTCCTTGCCGACCTTGTCCATGGCTTCGGCGATTTTGGCGCCGATTTCTTCGTCGCCGTTGGCCGAGACGGTGGCGATTTGGGCGATTTCCTTGTTGGACTTGACGGGCTTCGAAATTTTCTTGAGTTCGGCCACGATGCCGTCGACCGCCTTGTCGATGCCGCGTTTCAGGGCCATGGCGCTGGCGCCGGCGGCGACGTTCTTGAGACCTTCGTCAAAAATCGCCTCGGCGAGGACGGTGGCGGTGGTGGTGCCGTCGCCGGCGACGTCGGAGGTTTTGGAGGCGACGGACTTGACCATTTGCGCGCCCATGTTCTCGTACTTGTCCTCGAGTTCGACTTCCTTGGCGACGGTGACGCCGTCCTTGGTGACGGTGGGGGCGCCGTAGGATTTTTCGATGACGACGTTGCGGCCGCGGGGGCCGAGGGTGGTCTTGACCGCTTGCGCCAGTTTCTTCACGCCGGCGCGGATGCCTTCGCGCGCTTCGGCGTCAAACGCCAGTTTCTTGGCTGCCATAAATAATCTCCATAAGTTCTCGAAATCACCATTCGAACCGCCGAATGGCGATTTTGAAAAATAATATCCAGTAAAATGTGAGTAATAAAACAAGCCTCTTGTTCAAGGCCAAAGCGATTTTCCCACCGTGGCGATTGGCGGTTTAATCGGCATGATGAAAAAATTCCGCCTATTCCTTGACGATGGCCAGGACGTCGTCCTCGCTCATGATCAGGAATTCCTCGCCGTCGACCTTGATCTCGGTGCCGGCGTAGCTGGTGAAGAGGATGCGGTCGTTCTTCTTGACCTGCATGACGCCGCGCTCGCCCGAATCGGTGATTTTGCCAGGTCCGACTTCAACGACGCGGCCTTCCTTCGGTTTTTCCTTGGCGCTGTCGGGGAGGACGATGCCGCCCTTTGTGACTTCCTGCGCTTCGAGACGCTTGACGAGAATTTTGTCAGCCAACGGTTTTACTGCCATGTCCGGATTCCTCCATATAAAAGACTCACATCGATAAAAAGACAGCGTTTACTGATGATTGTGCAAATGGGAACTGCGGCAAAAAAAATATCTGGAACGCGGTTGGCGTCCCAGGACGGACCAGAACCGCCCTATTATAACCAGCAAACAAAATGCCACAATGGGGAAGGCGGATAAAATTGCGCCACCGCCACTTTAATCTTGTTATTTGCCCGGCAGTTGCGAAAATCGTCCTTGGACCGCACCTTGCCCCGAGCTTGTTATTCGCCGCACCGGCTTGGTCATTTTGACATGGCTTACGGTCTAGTCTGGACACATTTCAGGAGACTCCATGCATATCGTGGCTTCGGATTATGACGGAACCATGTACCATCAGGGTGAGTTAATCGGCCATCTCATCCCCGCCATCGAAAAGTGGCGCGCCGCCGGCAATGTCTTCGGCATCGCCACCGGCCGGGACTACCCGATGATCCGCCGCGAGGTCGAGCGCTGGCGCATTCCCCTCGACTTCATCGTTTGCCTGAACGGCGCCTTCGCCGTCGACGCCTCCGGCCGCGAACTGTTCCGGCATTACCTCGACGACGCCCACATCCCGGCCATCTGCCGCCATCCCGCCGCCGAAGAGAGCCTCCACATCCAGCTTTCCGGCGACGGTCCGACCCGGGTCTTTCTCCGGCCCGCCTCCTGGTTTCCCAAAACCGATTTAGAATTCGAGGAAATAACCTACCCCGACGCCCTGTCCGCGACGACCATGGGGCAAATCAGCCTGTCCTACCCCAGCCTGGAAATCTGTCGGGAATGGGAATACCGCCTGCGGGACGATTTCGCCGGGGTCATCTCCACCCACCCCAACAAGGTGTCAATCGACCTGAACCGCGCCGGCGTGGACAAGGCGCAGGGCGTGGCCGATTTAATCGCGGCCAACGGCTGGCAGGAGCATCCGGTGAGCGTCATCGGCGACGGCATCAATGATCTGGGGATGATTGTCCGCTTCGGCGGCTTCACCGTCCCCGGCGCCCAGGAGGAAGTGGCGAGGGCGGCCCGGAAAGTTTACCGTGATGTCGGGGAGTTGCTGGAGGAATTGGGGAGAGGGAAGGGGGAGGGGTAGTTTCAGAGGGTCAGCGCTTACTGGCCATGACCATGGTGTCAATAATCATCACCGTGGCCTCTACTGATGGCAATCCATCTATTGACGTCCTCGGCGGAAGGGGGATTTTTGATTTTCTTTCTGTTCTCCTGTATCTTCGCCAACACCTCCTCCTTGGACGGCAATTGTTCCCCCAAAATATTCCTGGCTTCCTGTTCCATCGAATTGCCGTGACGCTTGGCGCGACGCTTCAAGCGTTCGATCACCTCCGGCGGAAGATTGCGTATGGTAAGGGTGGGCATGGCAAGAACTTCTGTAGGACATTTCGGAAAGTTTTATTATCAAGTACCCCCTGTATTCAATATAGTCCCCGAATCAGAAATGTGCAAGCCTCCGCTGTTACCCCAGCCCGGCGGAATTGCTCCGAAATCCCCTCAATCCCCTCGGGCATATACCGAACGTCTATTGGAATTGTGAAAATGTATATCATCGTGTCAGACGAGGAAGCGAGGGCGGAAATCACTTTTTCAGCCGGCGGCTAGGCAGAACAAGTTATTTCCGACCGAGCTGACGAAGTATGACGCGATGATATACGTTTTCACAATTTCAATAGGCGTTCGGCATAACAATACAAACAGCCATGCCCGCAGCTTAAATCATAGCGTCCGATATCGGTCGATTTCGTGCAGGCGCAGGTCTTGCGTTGTCCCGGATCCTTTTCCGGCGAACCGATCCGCACGCCGTAAAGCCTTTCGAACAGCCCGGCGTCGATGCAGGCGGCGGGGCCGACCCCGGGCTGGTCCAGGAGATCCGCTTCGCAGCAGAGCCGGAGCGGCCGGAAAGGGGCCGCCTCCGCTTCAACCTGCCCGGGACGGCGGCTTTTTTGAAACAGCACCAAAAATTTCGCCAATATGGCGCGCTTTTCCGGCAGGGTGAAGACCGGCCAGGGTAAACCCGCCGCCCGGGTGCGCGCCGCCGCTTTCGGATAGGGGTCGGGAAAACTGACCACACAGGCATCGACGTCCCCCAAAACGGCTTGAAAATCCCCCAACGTAGCGGCGAAGCGTTCGTATAAATCCGGCCCGGGAATAATCGGGTCGAAGCGCCAGCGAATCGCCCCCGGGGGGAACCGCTTCGCCAAAACGGCCAGTTCCGGCAATTGCTCCCCGAGGGGCGGCACCCCCGGTTCCCAAAGCGTCCCCGCCAGGCCGGTGACCGTGTAATTAATGATGGTCGGATAAGCCTGCGCCACTTCCGCCAAACCCGGGTGGTTAACCAGATTCCGGATATCCTTTGTCCACAGCACCAGCCCCTCGAGCCGCCGCGAGCGGCGCACCCGATCCACGAGAAACCCGGGGTGGAAGGCGGGGAGATCGCTGCGGCGCGATGCCGAGTAAATCATGTTTTTCCATTTCATATCATGCCGTTGCCGGAAAATGTAATGCCCGCCGGGTTCGCGCGAGGAAAATACTTGCGGAGGCGTCAAGGGAATCTTATGATACGATTTCCGTAATCCAGACCGAACTCGGCTAAAACCACAGAACAGTATACACATGAAGAGGAACAGACCATGACCAGACACACCTTTTTTGCTTCAGAAAGCGTTTCCAAGGGTCACCCCGACAAGGTGTGCGACCATATCTCCGACGCCGTTCTCGACGCCATGCTTGAACAAGACCCCTTCTCGCGCGTGGCCTGTGAAACCATGGTTTCCACCGGTCTCTGCGTCATCGCCGGCGAAATCACCTCCAAAGCCCATATCGACTTCCAGGCCGTCACCCGCGAGGCCATCCGCAAAATCGGCTACACCGACGCCAACATGGGCTTCGACTACAAAACCTGCGCCGTCATGGTCGCCCTCGACAAGCAGTCTTCCGACATCGCCCAGGGCGTGAAGGAAACGCTCGCCGCCGACCAGGGCGCCGGCGACCAGGGCATGATGTTCGGCTACGCCGTCAACGAAACGCCCGAACTCATGCCCATGCCCATCCACCTCGCCCACGACCTCATCCGCGCCGTCACCGCCGCGCGCGAGGACGGCAGGATCAAGTATCTGCGCCCCGACGCGAAAAGCCAGGTCGTCGTCGAATACGCCGGCCGGAAACCGGTTCACGTCCACACCGTGGTCATTTCGACCCAGCACAATCCCGAAGCCTCGCACGAACGCATCACCGCCGACATGATCGACCTGGTCAAACAAGCCATTCCCAGCCATCTTCTCAGCAAGGACACCATCTATCACATCAACCCCACCGGCCGTTTCGTCACCGGCGGTCCCCAAGGCGACTGCGGCCTGACCGGCCGCAAGATCATCGTCGACACCTACGGCGGCCGCGGCCGCCACGGCGGCGGCGCCTTCTCCGGCAAGGACCCCTCCAAGGTCGACCGCTCCGCCGCCTACGCCGCCCGCTGGGTGGCGAAAAACATCGTGGCCGCCGGCTTGGCCGACGAATGCGAGGTCGAGGTCAGTTACGCCATCGGCATCGCCAAGCCCTTGTCCATTTATGTCAACACCTTCGGAACCAATAAAATCAACGAGGACAAGATTGAAGACCTGATCAAGGACAATTTCGACTTGCGCCCGGCGGCGATTATCAAGGAACTCGACCTTCTCAAGCCGCGTTATTCCAAAACCGCCTCCCTCGGCCACTTCGGCCGCTCCGAAGCGGAATTCACCTGGGAACGCACCACCAAAGCCGACCTTCTCCGCAAAGCCGCGGGCCTGTAAGCCGGCATTTTGCCGGATCGTTCGGAGAATTCCCGCCGCGTTGAGACGCCAATTGACCAGAAGGCGACACCTTTTATTATGGGCGTGTCACGTGGAATTTTCGTTGAGTAAATCGATCAGGAGTGAAACATGATTAAGGATAAAGTGCAGGAATCCATCAACAACATCCGCCAGTTGCTGCAAGGCCACGGCGGCGACGTTCAGCTCGTTTCCGTCGACGAGGCGAGCGGCAAGGTCGAGGTCCAGCTCATGGGCGCTTGCAACGGCTGCCCCCACGCCGCCGAAACCCTGAAACACGGCGTCGAGGAAATCCTCAAGAAGGACGTGCCGGAAGTGAAGGAAGTCGTCGCGGTGTGATGCGTTTTGCCGCAACTCAGGAACTCGCGCGACATTTGCGGTTTTCCATACCGCAAATGTCGCCTTGTTAGGACCAAACCCATGCCGGAAGCGCACGAACCCATCGCCATTATCTCCGACGTCCACGGCAATCTCGAAGCCCTGACGGCGGTCATCGACGACATTCGCGGCCAGGGCGTGCGCACCATCTACAATCTTGGCGACACGGTGGGTTACGGACCGGATCCGGCGGCCTGCATCGATCTGGTCGACGCCGCCTGTTCCGTCAACCTCTGCGGCAATCACGACTACGCCGTCCTCTTCGACGCCGAAGGCTTCAATCCCATCGCCAAGAAGGCGGTCGACTATCACCGCAAAATCCTCCAGCCGCCGCCCGGCGCCGACGAACCGGAACTCGAACGCCGCTGGAACTGGCTCGCCAATCTGGAGCCGATGTTCGAGACGCAGACTTTCGAAGCCATGCACGCCAGCCCCCGGCAGCCCATCACCGAATACGTCCTGCCGTCCGATCCCGAGATGGATCCCCTGAAAATCGCCGACATCTTTTCCGCCATGAGCCAGCATGTCGCCTTTGTCGGCCACACCCACTTTCCCGGCGTTTTGGAAGAAAACAACGAATCCTTCCTCATGCTCTCCGCCCTCGCCGGGCGTTACCGCATCAACCCCGCCACCCGCGCCATCATTAATGTCGGTTCGGTCGGGCAGCCCCGCGACCGCAATCCCCGCAGCTGCTACCTCATTTACGACGGCGAAATGGTGGTGTATCGCCGGGTCGAATACGACGTCGAAAAAACCGTGCAGAAAATCCTTACGCTCCCGGACATCCACCCCGCAAACGGCCTCCGGCTCAGGGACGGCCGCTAAAATGCTCTTCCCCGTGGTCACCCTGAAGACGCCCCGCAATTCACGTCATCCCTGGATTTTCAAGAAAATGATCCAGCCGCCCCGGGTCATGCTGGAACCGGGGTCACTGGTGGAAGTCAGGGACAAAGGGGGCGCTTTCGTAGCCTACGCCTTTTTTCACCCCGAAAACACCATCGCCCTCCGGGTCCTCTCGGAAAACCGGGCGGAAGCCCCCGACGGGGATTTTTTCCGGAACCGCCTGGAAATCGCCAAAAAACTCCGGGAATCGGTCCTGGATCCGGAACTGTTCGCCGGGCCCCGCGGCGCCTCCGGCGCTTCCTACCGCCTGGTCCACGCCGAAGCCGACGGCCTGCCGGGGCTGGTCGTCGACAAATTCGCCGATATCCTGCTGATTGAACCCTATGTATCCGGCTGGCTGCATTTGGCCGACCTGCTGGTGGCGGCCCTGAAGGAATTGTATCCCGGCGCCACGCCGGTTTTCCGCGCCGACCCGGGCGCGGCGGCGAAGGAGGGGGTGTCCTTCGCCAAGGCGGAAAGGAAATATCCGGCGCCGGCCGCGACCGAAATCAGCGAGTACGGCCTCCGTTACCGGGTCGATTTCCGAACCGGCCACAAAACCGGCTTCTTTCTGGACCAACGCGACAATCGCCGCCGCGCCGCCCGGCTGGCCCGGGGGCGGAAAGTCCTGGATTTATGCTGCTATTCCGGCGGATTCGCGCTGTCGGCCTGGCAGGGCGGCGCGGCGGCGGTCGAGGCCGTCGACCTCGACGAACAGGCCCTGGAGATGGCTGCCGCGAATTTGGCCTTGAATGGCGCGGAGAATGACATCACCCTCACCCACGCCGACGCCTTCGACCTGCTCCGCGACCGCTCCGGCAAAAAAACCCGTTACGGCCTGGTGGTTTTGGATCCGCCGAAGCTCGCCGCCGGCCAGGACGATGTCGAGGCGGCATTGAAGCGCTATTACGACCTGAACCGCGCCGCTTTGGGAGTGGTCGAATCCGGGGGTTATTTCGTGACCTGCAGCTGTTCCGGCGCCGTCCCCGAGGAGCGCTGGCGGCAGACGGTCCGCAAAGCCGCCGCAGACGCCGGCCGGGGTCTGGTGATTTTCGAGGCCGCCGGTCCCGGTTGCGATCACCCTGTAGCCGGCGATTTCCCCCAGGGACGTTATTTAAAAGCGCTGTTCAGCCGGGTCGATTGAGAAAGGGCCGGTGGTGAAACAGATTACAAAGAGGAAGCGTGGTATACTGAAACAAGGGAAGGTCAAGAAAAACCTGTTACCCAAAGCGCCCTTGTCGCCTCTCAACGATTTCGTTTTCAAGCGGCTTTTGGGCGACAGGGACCATGTTGACCTACTGGCCGCTTTTCTGCAAACGGTTCTGGACCTGCCGGACGAGGATTACCGGGTTATCGAGATCGTCGACTCGAAAGTTGGCGGTATATTTCCCCGCGACAAGGTAGGAGTGCTCGATATCAAGTTGTTAACCACCCAGGGAAAACGTATCGATATCGAAATCCAGGTGGAATCGCAAAAATGGTTTTGGGAGCGCATCATTTTCTACAATTCCGCCATGGTGATGGAGCAGATAGGGGAAGGCGATAATTACGACAACATCAAACGTTGCATCAGTATCGTAATAACCGATCATCACCTGACCGCCAAGACGGACCCCCATTATCATCACCGTTTTATCCTGTACGATCCGGTCGCCCAACTGGAGTATCCGCGTCTCATGGAAATACACACCCTGGAAATCCCGAAGTTGCCGGCCACTTCCGACGGCAGTAAACTATGGGAGTGGCTCAAGTTTTTTTCCGCTAAAACGGAAGGAGAATTCGAGATGACCGCGAAAAGCAATCCGACCCTGAAGAAGGTCTGGGGTCGCTTGAAAAAACTCAGTGTGGATGAAAACGAACGCTTACTCGCCCAAGCCCGGGAAAAAGAACGCCGGGATATCGAGATCCAGTACAAATCGGGCTTTGTGGATGGGGAGGAGAAAGGAATACGGAAAGGGCGTAGGGAGGGACTCCTGGAGGGTAGGCGGAAGGGTATCGAACTGGGAATCGAAAAGGGAATCGAAAAGGGAATCGAGAAGGGAATCGAAAAGGGAATCGAAAAGGGAATCGAAAAGGGAATCGAGAAGGGAATCGAGCAAGGCAGCGAAAACGCGAAAAAACAAATTGCCCTTAAAGCGCTGCAGGACGGTCTTCCGTTGAAGGTCATCGCGAAAATTACCGGCCTTTCCATTGCGAAAATCGAAAAACTGCGGCACGAATGAATACCGTGAGGCTTATTCCCCACCGTCCCGGAGCAGTCCATGCCCTTAGTCACCTTTCAGCCTTCCGGCAAGCGGTTATCCGTTTCCCCCGGCACCAGCCTACAAGAAGCCTGCCGACAAGCCGGCTTCGCCCTTCCCGCGCCTTGCGGCGGGAAAGGAACCTGCGGCAAATGCCGGTTGAGAATCCTCGCCGGCGACATTCCCGCCGACGAAAGGCAGAGGGCCTGCCTCTCCCCCGCCCTGCTTGCCGAAGGCTGGCGCCTCGCCTGTCAAAGTGAAATTCACCAGGACCTCACCCTTGCCGACCCCCTTGCGGAAGGCGGCGGACACGTCATCCTCACCGACTTCAACGCCCGGGAGGTCGTCGCCGATTCCGGTCTGTGGCAGACCGATTTGACCTTGCCGGAACCTTCCAGGGAAGATCAACAGAACGACCTCGCCCGCCTGCGCCTGGGTTTGGCCGAAGCCGGCCGGAGCGACCCGGATATCCCCCTGGAAATTATCAAAACCCTGCCGGGGAAACTTCGCGCCGGCGCCTTCGCCTGCCGGGTGACCGGTCTGGAGGAACGCGTCCTCGCCGTCGAAGCGCGGCGGCAAAGCCAAACCGCCCGCCGCCTCGGTTTCGCCGTCGACCTGGGCACGACCACCCTGGCCGGGGCCCTCTGCGATCTCGACGACGGGGAAATCCTCGCGGTGGCGAGTGCGGCGAACCCCCAGGCGGCACGTGGCGACGACGTCATAACCCGGGTCGATTACGCCGCAAAGGATCCGGTCGCGGCGAGGGAAATGCAGAGCCTCGCCGTCCAGGCGATTGAAGAACTAGCCCGCCGGGCCGCCGGGGAGGCAGGCGTGGCGGAAAGTCCCCTCCTGCTGGCGGTCGGGGGCAATACGGTCATGAACCACCTGTTACTCGGGGTCGAGGCGGGGGCTTTGGCCCTTTCCCCCTTTGTTCCCTGTTTCAGGGCGGCTCCCCCCATTCACGCCGAAACACTCGGTTGGCGCGGCCGGCCGGCGCCGCTGATAATGATTGTCCCGAATATCGCCGCCTACGTCGGCGGCGACATCACCGCCGGCATTGTTGCCCACCAGGTCATGCGAACGCCCGGTAATGTCCTGTTTCTGGACGTCGGCACGAACGGGGAGATCGTTTTGGCGGCGAACGGGAGGGTTTACGCCTGTGCGGCCGCGGCCGGTCCCGCTTTCGAGGGGGCGCGGATTCGCCAGGGCATGCGCGCGACCGCCGGGGCGGTATCCCGGGTCGAGCTAAGCGGCGCCGGGGACATCGAGATTGCCGTGGTGGGGGGAAACCGTCCGGCCCGGGGGATTTGCGGGACCGGACTCCTCGACGCGGTGGCGGCCTTGCGGCGGCTGGGGGTGATTGACGACGGCGGGCGGATGCTTGAACCGGCCGAGGCGGCGGAGGAGGGGGTACCGGCTCCGGCCTTGAAACGTCTGCACCTGGCCGACGACGGCCCGGCCTTTTGGCTGGAAATGCCCGGGGGACACGGCGACTCCGGGGTGGCGCTCCAGCACCGCGATGTGCGGGAGTTTCAACTAGCCAAAGGCGCGGTAGCCGCCGGGGCGCGGGTTTTATTGGAATTGGCCGGCCTAAAACCGGAGGACGTGGACCAGGTTCTGCTGGCTGGCGGGTTTGGAAATTACCTTCGCCCCGAAACGGCGCTGGGGGTGGGCTTGCTCCCCGGCGGGATTCGGCTGGAACGGGTGAAATCGGTCGGTAACGCGGCCCTGGCGGGGACGCGGCTGTTTCTCCTGTCCCGCGCGGAACGCCAAGCCGCCGAGGAGGCCAGCCGCGAGGTCCGTTATGTGGAACTTTCCGGCCGCGAGGACTTCCAGATCGCCTTCGCCGAGGAGATGCTGTTTCCCTAGCGCCCCATCCTCTCCATAACCCACATCGCCACCCGTTCCCCGAGAATTTCGTGGTTTTCGGCCGATAGGTGGATGCCGTCCAGGGCGTCGGAGTGGACGATGTCCTCGGAGAACAGGATGGTGAAGCCGCTGCGTTTCGACATCATGTTGAAGGCTTCCGGCAATTCCGTCGACTTCTCCCGCCCGCCCTTGAAGGCGGGGCCGAAGGCGGTCGGGACCTCCCAAATCGACGGCGGCACCAGGATTAGAACCTCCGGCGGTGTTTTTTCATCGGGTCCGAAATCCGGCCGGGCCGCGGCTTTGGCGATCAGTTCGGCGCCTTTGGCGATGTCGGTGGCGATGGCGGCGAAATGGGCTTTCAGATCGTTCGTGCCCAGGAAAATCACCACTAAATCGAGAGGTTTGTGGGAGTCGAGGATGGTGCCGACGATTTTCAAGCCGTTCCGTTCCACTCCGGGCGCGAAGGGATCGTCGAAGACGGTGGTGCGGCCGCAGAGGCCCTCTTCGACGACCCGGTAACCGGCCCCCAGCGTTTTCGCCAGGACCCCCGGCCAGCGGACCGAAGCGGGGAAACGCGCCCCCTCGCCGGCGGGGACGTAGCCCCAGGTGTTCGAGTCGCCGTAACAGAGAATGGTTTTCACTTTATCGGTTTGTGGTTCCATAAGGGAATTTTCCAATCTTGGTATCAAGCGAAGCTTTCCGGATCGCAAAGGCAAGGGACTACCGCCGCCAGGTCGTTTCCTCGACTTCGTAATGCGACGGATAGCCCAGAATCGTCCGCCGGAGCAAATCCAAAGCCGCGTTCGCCGAACGTTGCCGCACCCCCTGCCGATCCGCCACCGTATTATAGCGGAAAGTGCGCGTCAAACCATTGCCTTCACTATCCAGCCGCGCGCAAGCGATCCACACCGTCCCCACCGGCTTCTCCACCGTCCCGCCGTCCGGCCCCGCCACACCCGTCGTGGACAAGGCATAGATCGGCGTGAGGTACTGTCCGTACTTCAGCGGCTTCTCCACCATCGCCATCGCCACCTCGCGGCTCACCGCCCCGTATTTGTCCAATAATCCCCGCGGCACCCCCAAACGCCGCACCTTCGTTTCATTCGCATACGCCACCACTCCGTCCACGAACACCTCCGACACCCCCGGCACATCGACCAAATTGCTGGCCAGCATCCCGCCCGTGCACGATTCCGCCGTCAGGAGCCGCGCCGAACGCTCCAAGAGGAGCCGGTAAACCACCCGGGGCAATGTCTCGCCGTCAACCCCGAAAATATCCTGCTCCATCACGCCGCGAATTTCCCCTTCCGCCTTCTCCACCGCCTCCCGCGCCTCCCCGGCGCTCTCGCCCTTGCCGTAAAGACGGACCGTGATTATCGACTCCGCCACCGTCGTCCCCACCTCCGGGTTCGACTTCTCGCCCATGAGATGCTGCAAAGCCGCCCCGATGTCCGACTCCCCCCGGCCGCACATATGCAGCCGCCGCATATAGGTGAAAGCCGCCCCCGGCGCCCCCGACATGACCGGGCGAATCGCCCCCTCGAACATCGCCCGCATTTCCTTCGGCACCCCCGGCAGACAAAACACCCGGGCCCGCCCGAGAGTCGCCTGAATCCCCGGCGCCGTGCCGTGCTGATTGACGATACGCTCCGCGCCATCCGGTATCAGCGCCTGGATGCGATTGTTCTCCCCCATCGGCCGGTTGAAGCGGCGGAACATGGCGGCGATTTCCTCTATTGCCGCGGGATCCTCATGCAACCCGACGCCCAGCGCCTGGGCGAGGGCGTTCCGGGTGCGGTCGTCTTCGGTGGGACCCAGCCCGCCGGTGGCGACGACGATATCGGCCTTGCCGGCGGCTTCGGCGAAGGCGTCGGCGATATCCTGGGTGACGTCCCCGACGGTGCGGTGGCCGAGAACCCGCCAACCCGACAGGGTGGCTTGTTCGGCCAGCCAGGCCGAATTGGTGTCCAGGGTATGGCCGAACAGCAGTTCGTCTCCGCAGGAGAGGAGAAAGACGGTGGGTTGGGGCATGGAGAGTCCTTTTTCTAGAGCGGTTCTAGGGAAACAGTTCCGGCAAGGGCGGCGTGGGGCTGCCGGCCGGAGGTTTTCGGGTGGGCCGGAGAGTTCCGGATTCACTGGGGGGTCGTTGGCTGGGGGCGCGGGGCTGCGTGGGCAACAGCAGATGCGCGGTACGCCCGGTCAAGCCGCCTTCGGTGGTGAGGGAAGGGGTCGGGGGGTCGATTTCCATGCTTTCCAGCCGGGGTCGGGCCGGGACCACGGATTTGGGAGCGGGGGTGACGGGAGCGATGTCGGGAGTGCCGGAGCGGCGGCGTTCCAGGTCGGAGGCCGGGTTTTTGGGGAGTACGACTTCGGTTTGTTCCCTTCCGTAACCGGGATCGGCGATTTGTTTGGGCGGCGAGAAGTAAAACAGGCAGAAGCCCATGGCCACGCCCCAAAAAAAACAAACCCCCAGGATGAGAGGTCTGGGGTTGTAATATTCGACCGGTTTGGGGCGCGGGGTTTCCGCCATGGGGCGTTCCTCGGGCAAGAGCGGATAATCCTACATCGCCGGATTTGTGGGAACCGCTCCACAATTCCAGTTACTGGCCCATTATCGGATCCGGGGAGTGAAGATCAAGGGCAAAGGGCTTTTTGTCCGCATCACCCCCGGCGCAGAACCTCAATCGCCCGCCGGGGATCCTCGGCCCTGAACACCGCCGTCCCCGCCACCAGGCAGTCCGCCCCGGCGCGGATGATCTCCCCGGCGTTTTCAAGACTGACCCCGCCGTCGATTTGCAGTTCTATTTCCTCCCGCCCGGCATCCGCCAGCATGCGCCGGGCCTGACGCAAACGGTCCAGGGATTCGGGGATGAACTTCTGCCCGCCAAAGCCGGGGAAGACGCTCATCAGGAGGAGACGATCCACCTTGTGAAGGCGGCCCCGCAGACACTCGACCGGCATGTCGGGGTTGATGACCAAACCGCGGTCCTTCCCCAAGGCGCCGATGGCGGCGAGGATTTCATCCGGTTCGGGAAACACCTCCAGATGCACGGAGATCCCGTCGGCGCCGGCGTCGGCGAAAGTTTTCAGATATTTTTCCGGATTATCCATCATCAAATGCACGTCCAGGTACATCCTGGTGAATTTCCGCACGCTTTCGACCATCGGTATGCCGATGGAAAGATTCGGCACGAAATGCGCGTCCATGATATCCAGGTGCAGCGTATCGGCGCCGGCTTCCTCAATTTTGCGGATTTCGTCGCCCAGGTGCATGAAATCGGCGGCCAGAAGCGACGGCGAAATTTTTATGCGACGGTTCATCGTTTTCTCCCCTGGGCTGAATAATCCCATCCACTATATGATACCCAATCCCCGGGCTTACCGTCAACCCCTTGACTAGATGAGGATTTTCAATTAACATATTGTAGTTTGGCCAATTGGCTGTTAAACCGCCGACGCCGTTGGACAGTGGCCGATTCCGCCCGCATTTCAGGGGTTTTGTTTAGGCTCATCCCCGACGCCCCCCATGTTCGCCGGAATTGGGCGGCGGCCGGCTGGATTGTTACTGAAAGTCC
>JAVBRG010000119.1:0-28058 GCA_031548195.1 Planctomycetota bacterium
AGAGTATGGGGAACTTTGCAAAATTGAAGTTAATTGCCAGCCCGAACCTGAACCGGTCGGCCTCCAGCCCGAACCCGAAGCGGCCGCCCGCCGGGCTGCGCCTCCGATTGTCGCCGTGTGCGGTGCGAAAAATTCCGGAAAAACCCGGCTTCTCGCCGGAGTCATTCCCCGTCTCGCCGCCACCGGATGGCGGGTCGGGGTCATCAAGCATGACGGCCACGACTTCACGCCGGACGTACCCGGAAGCGACAGCTTTCACCTAGCCGCCGCCGGCGCGGCGGTTACGGCCGTTTATTCCCCGTGGCGGTTCCTGGTCCATGCGGCTCGGCCGGGAGTCACGGTGGAGGGGCTTCTGCCGCTTTTCAGCGAGGTCGACGTGATTCTTTTGGAAGGCGGCAAAGCTTCCCCTTACCCAAAAATCGAAGTGGTCAGAAAGGCGAATGGAAAGCCGCCGGTCGGCACGGGGGGAAAAATCCTCGCGTTTGCCAGCGACTATCCGGGCGTCCGCGAAGGCGTGGCGACCTTTTCCCTCGACGATTATGCCGGAATAGCCGAACTGATCATGCGAACAGCAGATAAAGGGAACCCAGCAGGGCGAGGATTTGCGTGATATTGTCGAAGGCCTTTTTCGACAAACGCTTCACCGCCCACACGCCCATCGCCAGACCGATCCCCAAGGCCGGCAGAAGGTAAAGATTGATGGACAGCGTATCCTTGCCAATAAAACCCAGATTCAAGGCGAAGGGAATCTTGGTCACGTTCAGAATGAAAAACAGCCAGGCGGCGGTGCCGAGAAATTCCTTCACCCCCAAACCCAGCGACAACAGGAACACCACCCAGGCCGGCCCCCCATTGTTCGCCAGCATCGAGGTCAGTCCGCCCATGATCCCCATCGCGCAGGCGAACCAGGGTTTGGCCATCGTCCTCGTCCCGCCTGAAGCGCCGGGAGTTCCCGCGACCTCCTCTTTACGGGTGACCAGTTCCGGCCGCACCCTCAGATAAAAGCCGAACAGCACCATCACCACCAGAATCGCGGCGATGCCCTTCTTCAGGAGGATTTCCCCCTCCGCGCCCATCCTTACCGACTGGCGGGCAATCCACCAGCCCAGGATCGTCCCGACCACCGCCCAGGGGATGGCCTTGGGGATGACGTCCCAGCGGGCGGAACTGCGCAGGATAATTATCGTGCAGATGTCGGCGACCACCAGCAAGGGGAGCATGATTCCCAGGGTCTGCCCGGGGGTGAAGGCGAGGAGCATCATCGGGGTGCAGATAATGGCGCTGCCGACGATGCCGGTTTTATTGAAGCCATACATGAAGGCGGTGAAATTGAGGATAATCCACTGGGCTGGGGAAAGATCCATGCGTGCGTCGTTGCTCCTTGTAATCCGGTTGGGGAAGATGATAATGGGCGACTCGCTTGCTGATTAAACACTAAACTTATTGACTATCCTACGAATTTGTTTGTCAATCATCTTTTCCTTGAGGCAGGTTATATGACCACCCAGCCCCCAGTCTACGAAACAGTCGCGCCGGACATGGTGAAAATCGAAGTCCCGCTGCCGAAAAGCCCCCTGAAAATCACCAATTCCTATTTCATTCGGGGGGAACGGCGGAGCCTCCTGGTCGACACCGGCTTCAATCATCCCCTGCCGGAGGGCGCTCTACGGGAGGCGATCAAACAGCTGGATATCGACATGCGCCGGACCGACATTTTTCTGACCCACCTGCATTCGGATCATACCGGGCTGTGCCAGGCCTTGGCGACGCCCCAGACGCGCATCTTCATTTCGGGCGAGGACTCCGCCGTGGTGGCGGGCGGAAAGGAATCGCCATACTGGCAGGGATTCATGGAGTTTTTCCGTCTTACCGGTTTGGAGCGGGCGGGGTACGGGCTGGCGGTTGCCGACCATCCCGGTTACGCCTATGCGCCGGAGGCGGCGGACAATTATACCACGGTCGAAGACGGCCATATTTTTAAAATAGGACGTTATACCCTCCGCTGTATTTTGACCAAGGGCCACACCCGGGGGCACCTTTGCCTCTACGAGGAAGAGGGGCGGCGGCTGTTTGTCGGCGATCACATTCTGGCGAAAATCACCCCGAACATCACCCAGTTCGATTTCAGCCATAACGCGCTGGAGGAATATCTGGCCAGCCTGGATTTGCTTCTGCGCCTGGACGTCGCCGTCGCGTATCCCGGCCACCGCATCCGGATTGACGACGTTCGGAAACGGATTGGCGAACTTCGGAACCATCACCAGGCGCGGCTGGACGAAGTCAGGCGAATTGTCGCGGACGAGGTCGTCGACACGGTGGCGGTCACCCGGCGGATGCGCTGGAGCCTCACTATTGAAAACTGGGAGGACTACCCGCCGGCGCAGAAGATTTTTTCCGTCGGGGAGGCTTTGGCCCACCTGCACCATTTGTCGTTGAACGGCGAATTGAAAAGGACCATGCGGGATGGTGTGGCGATGTATGAAAGGGCGGGGCGATGAGTTCGCATTCGGACGCGCCGATTGGCATTACCACCACCGTGCCGGTGGAGATAATTTACGCGGCCGGGCGGATTCCGGTCGACCTCAACAATATTTTCGTGGGTGACGCCGACGCCGCGTCGCTGGTGCGTTACGCCGAGGAGCGGGGGTTTCCCCAATCCTTGTGCGCCTGGACCAAAGGTCTGTACGGGGCGATCCACCAGCGCGGCATCCGCGAGGTGGTGGGGGTGATTGAGGGGGATTGTTCAAATACCATCGCCTTGTGCGAGATTCTGGCGAGTGAAGGGATTGTGGTGCATCCGTTCGGTTTCCCCGCTTCACGGCGGGCGGACGATTTGGCGTTGTCCCTGCGGCGATTCGCGGACAGTTTGGGGACGACCCTGGAAGCGGCGGAGGACATGAAGACCAGGCTGGATCCGATTCGCGCCTTGGCGGGGGAGATTTTCCGTTTGGCCGGAGAGGGGCGGGTGAAATCGGGGGACCTCTTTGTCGCCTTGCTGAACACTTCGGACTTTTTCGGCGAGCCGGAAAAGTGCCGGCGGGAGCTGGAAATGCTGCTCGCGAAAATACAGGCCGAGGACGACACCGGCAAGCGGAAGCGGCTGCGGTTGTCGTGCGCCGGGGTGCCGACGATTCTTGCCGACGTTTGGGAGATTTTTGAGAATTTGGGCGGGCGGTTTGTGGATCACGAGGTGCCGCGCCAGTTCGCCTTGCTGGACGGGATTGGGAAGGGGCTGGTGGAGACGTATTTGCGTTATACCTATCCGTATGACGTCTTTTCCCGGATTCGCGATGTGCAAGAGGCGGGTGCGGCGCGGGGAGTGGCGGGAGTGGTGCATTATGTGCAGTCGTTTTGCCATCGTTTACTGGAAGACCGCCTGTGGCGGGAAAACATCGGTCTGCCCCTGTTGACCCTCGAAGCGGATCGGCCGGGGGGAGTGGATGAGCGGACGCGGACGCGGATTGAAGCATTCATGGAACGTTTGCGGCAAATGGGTTGACGGCTTTGGTGAAAAAATGGCGTAGGCGAAATGACGACAGCCTTTTAAGGATGCGCATCTCAACTCGCTGTTACGTCAATCCGCATCCTTGTTACGCCTTGAACCACCCCACACGTCATTCCGGCGCCATAAACATTGAACCGGGGGGAAGCGTAGCTCGCCGGAATCCAGGCCGATGGACAATCGCTACAGTGGCGTTTGCTCCTTGTCTTACGGAGGTGTAAGTTCCGACACTGATAGGGCGTTTAGTGGAACCACCGAGCGGCGGAGCGACGGTTTATCGGCCTGGATTCCGGCGAGTTACGCCTCACCCCGGTTCAATGTTTATGGCGCCGGAATGACGTGTGGGATTAGGTCCGATGTAGCAGGACAAAGAGTTATGGGTACCTCTAAAAATAGCTATTTTTCCCGCAGACGAGAAAGGCCGCGCCATGCAGAGAAAACCAATCAAACGAACCGTACAGGGTCACCCCGCCATTGACGGAGCCGGGGTGCATCTGGTGCGGGTGCTGGGCAACCGCACGGTGGAGGATTTCGATCCGTTTCTACTGCTGGACTCTTTCGATTCCACCAATCCGGCGGATTACCTCCGGGGTTTTCCCATGCATCCGCACCGAGGGATCGAAACGATCACTTATCTGGTTGAGGGGGACATCGAGCATCAGGACAGTCTGGGCAACCGGGGGTCGATTAAATCCGGCCAGAGCCAATGGATGACTGCCGGCAGCGGTATCCTGCATCAAGAAATGCCCCAGGCATCGCCCCGCCTGTTCGGGTTGCAGATCTGGTTGAATCTTCCCAGCCGGGAAAAGATGGCTGCGCCTGCCTATTTTGACATCAGGCAGGATATGATTCCGCAGGTTGCCGCCGGGCGCGCCGTGGTGCGGGTACTTTCCGGTGAGTTTGAGGGAGTGCAAGGCATTAAACCCCGCCATATCCAGGCGAGTATTTATGACGTTTCCCTGCCTCCGGGCGAGGAGATGGTCCTGCCGGCGATTCCGGGTGAAACGGTTTTCGTGTTTTTGTTGGAAGGGGACGCGGACATTGGCGGTCGGCGGATTCCCGTGAAAACGGCGGTTCTTTTTGGCGAGGGTGAGGTTGTGGCGGTGGCGGCTCCGCCGGAGGGGGCGGTTCGGTTCATTTTTCTTTCCGGTCCGCCGCTACGGGAGCCGGTGGCTTGGGGTGGGCCGATCGTTATGAATACCGAGGAGGAATTGGAAACGGCGTTTAGGCAGCTGGCGGCGGGGACCTTTGTATCGGATTGCGATAGTATAATAGCGGTAGAAACGTGGTTGTAAAAGCGGTTCAACTGGTCCAGTTGAACCGCTTTTACAACCGCTTTTCTACCGCTATTTTTACCCCTATTTCACCGCCTCCTCACCCCAAATCGCCGCCCGCGGCCCCGCCTCCTTCAACATCTCCAGCGAATAAAACGCCGACGGCATCCCAAAAGAATACGGCAAAACCTGATACTGCTGAAAAATCACCCGCACCCCGCCCGGCTCCAAAACCATCGCCGCAAAATTCTTCTCCTCCGGCAACAACCCCTCCATAAACCAATTGCCCTCCGGAACCCCACCCCCCAAATCCCCCGGAGAACTCTTGCTCAACGCCTCCGCCAAAATCGCCCGCCCACCCTCACTCATAATACGCAACGCCACATCCGGACGATCGAAAACATCCGACAAACCCAAACGCTCGCCACTCGACAAATCATAATTCAACACGTCCATCCGCGACGACGGATGTGCCGCCCGCAACGGATACACATACGTCTCGAAAATGACACTCAAAATTTTCGGCGACACCGTCTCCGTGCCAAACGTCACCCCCACATTTATCCCGCCATCCGGCAACTCCGGACTCACCGCCATCCCATTCCAATCCTGCATGATCTTTTCCAGATGACCCTCCAACCACTCCCTGATGTCGACGTCCACCTTCACATTGTCCGTCACCGGATACTTCGTCTGCATGTCCACGGCATAAGTGAAACTGGAAGACTTCAAATCCAAAGCCGCAACCTGGCCTGCAGCCGACACCAAACAAAACAGCCCCGCCAAAAACCCCACCGCCATACGCCCGATAATCAATCCCTGCATTTCCCTTCCCTTCCTCTTCTCAATGGAAAACCTCACGCCAGCCCCGCACGAAAACAATTGCCTCCAATTTCGCCAAATATTAGCGGTCTTTCAATGAATTTATGAAAATCCGATAAAAAAACTTGCAATTCGAAAAGAAGACGGTATGTTTTATGCTTCAAACAAAGTTGTAGTAATCAAATATTATTTTGGAGAAGCGATGCAGGAGATCACCTTTGCCCTCGCCGGCAATCCCAACGCCGGAAAAACCACCGTCTTCAACGCCCTCACCGGGGCCCGCCAGCATGTCGGAAACTACCCCGGCGTCACGGTCGAAAAAAAGGAGGGGTCGCTGGTCAGGAACGGCGTGAAATTCAATATCGTCGACCTGCCCGGCACCTACTCCCTCTCCGCGAACTCGCCGGAGGAAGTGGTGGCCAGAAACTTCCTCGTTGAAAAAAAAATCGACCTGGTCGTCCAAGTGGTCGACGCCTCGAATCTGGAACGGAACCTTTATCTCGCCACCCAAATCATGGAACTGGGGCTCCCCCTGGTCATCGCCCTGAACATGGCCGACGTCGCCCGCGCCCGGGGTATCGATTATGATCTCGACAAAATGCGGGCGCTCCTCCGCGTGCCGGTCATCCCCACCGTCGGCAGCAAAAACGTCGGCCTGAACGAACTCCTCGACGCCGTACTCGCCCGGGCAGATAAACCCCCGATAGAATATCCCAAAATCGCCTACCCGAAAGAACTGGAAAAACCGGTCGCGGAAATCGAATCCTCCCTCGCCGGTCCCGACCGCGCCCTGGCCGACAAATACCCGCCGAAATGGGTGGCGTCGCGACTCTTCGAGAACGATCCGGAAATGCTGGAAAAAATCGCCGACAAAACCCTCCTCGGGAAAATCTCCGGCCTCCGCGAAGTGTTCCAGCAGGAACAGAAAAACCTCCCCGAAGTGCGGGTCGCGGAAGCGAAATACGGCTGGATCGCCGGCCTTTCCGCCGATTGCGTCCAGTTGACGCCGGAGGGAAATTCCGACCTGTCCGACCGCATCGACAAGGTGCTCCTGCATCCCCTGTTCGGCCTGCCGATTTTTCTCCTCCTCATGTACCTGATGTTTCAACTGGTCTTCACCCTGGCGGAAAAACCCATGGAGTGGATTGAGGAGGGCTTCGCCGCCCTGGGTAATTCCGTATCCTCGCTTTGGCCCGCCGGAGCCGAGAGCCCGCTCAGGGATTTATTGGTTGACGGCGTGATTGGCGGCGTCGGGGGCGTACTGGTGTTTCTCCCCAATATCCTCCTGCTGTTCCTGGCCATCGCCTTCCTCGAAGGCACCGGTTACATGGCCCGGGCCGCTTTCATCATGGACCGGATGATGGCGAAAATCGGCCTGCACGGAAAAAGCTTCATCCCCATGCTCCTCGGCTTCGGCTGCTCTGTGCCGGCCATCATGGCCACCCGCACCCTCGAAAATTGGCGCGACCGCCTCACCACCATTCTCGTCATTCCCTTCATGTCCTGCGGAGCGCGCCTGCCGATTTATTCACTGTTGATCCCCGCCTTCTTCCCCCAGACCTGGCGGGCTCCGATGCTGTGGCTGATTTACCTGATCGGCATCCTCTTCGCCGTCATGGCGGCGAAACTTCTCCGCAACACCCTGTTTAAAGGCGAGAGCGTGCCCTTTGTCATGGAACTCCCCTCCTACCGCATGCCCACCCTGAATACGGTCCTGATCCTTATGTGGGAACGGGCGCGTGAATATGTGAAGAAGGCCGGAACGATTATTCTCGGGGCGAGCATCATCCTCTGGGTTTTGGCGGAATATCCCAAAATGCCCGAAAACACCGAAAAATCCGCCGCCGTGGCGGTGGCGCCGGCCGAAGCCGAAGCGGAGGCGGCGGAAGGGGCGGGGGATGAAAAGGCGGAGGCGGCGGAACGTCTGGCCTATTCCTACACCGGACGCATCGGCCACTTTTTGGAGCCTTTAATGCGGCCCTTGGGGTTCGACTGGCGAATTACCACCGCGATTATCGGCGCCTTCGCCGCGAAGGAGGTTTTCGTGGCCCAGTTGGGAATCGTCTATGCGGTCGGGGACGAGGGGGAGGAGGCGGAACAGACCCTGCGGGAAAAATTACGCGCCAATTACTCGCCCCTCCAGGCATTCTGCATGATGTTGTATTGCCTTCTGTCCATGCCCTGCATCGCCACCCTGGCGGTGGCGTACCGGGAGACTGGAGGGTGGAAATATCCCATTTGGATGTTGATAGCCTACACCCTGGTTGCATATTTCGCCACCATGGTGGTGTATCAGGTGGGAAGCGCACTCGTGGCGTAGTTCCAGACGGTGGTAAAGAGGTGGTTGACAGCGGTTGGCGATCGGCCGGTGCGTGCCCGGCCGATCGCTTTTTTTGTAAATTGGGGAAGAAGCTAACGCTGAATCTTTTTCACCCCTTCCGGCAAGTCGATGAATTTGTCGATAAGGCCGTTGTACAATTCCTGGTTCCGGATGTAAAGTTGCCGGCAACCGATATCGCTCTCCGACGAAATCAGCTCGTAAACCTTCCGCCAGTTCAGCGCCTCCTTCGCCTCGGTGTAGAAAAGCGCCTTCTCCCGTTTTGGTTTCGGCCAGGTCCGGGCCGCCCAGCGCAATTTGGCAAACAGTCCCGCCAGGGTGTCCGACGCCGCCAAATCCCTTCCGGCCAGGTTCCGCGAAGTGTTCCAGCGGAAATCGGCCAGCAGATTGGTGAACTGCTGTTGGCGCATCCCCGGCAGGGAAAAACAGCACGGCACCAGGAGGTGCCCGCCTTCCATACCCTCCCGCGCCATCGAGCAAATGCATTCCAGGCCGAAGGCCGGAATGATGATTACCGTCGGGCTAAGCCGCAATTCGACCCGGTTCGCCTTCTTCTTGGCGGGTACGATGACATTCTGGAAAATCCCGGGATCCTTCCCTTCCAATTCGGTAATCTTGGCGCGCACCGTCGCCCGGGTGTTGACGACGTCCGACGCCAGATTGAAGCCGTCCCGCACCGCCATCGGGGGAAATACCCGCTTCTGGCCTTCGATGCGGCGGCGGAGGTCCGCCAGGGCGTCAGTCTCCCGGCTGATGAGCGTCTTGGCGTCGGGGATGCGCAGGTCGCCCTTGCGGAACCTGCCTTCCGCGTCCTCGATTGCCTCGAGAATCGACGGCACCACTTCGGACTTGATGCGCTCCGCCTGCCGCTCCAGGTTCATCATCCTCGACGTATAGCCCTGCTGTTCCGTCTGCAAGTCGAAGGTGTTCGCGCCTTCCCCGGCGACGCTGTGGGTTTTTATTTCGTTGATTTTCGCGTCTATCTCCTGCTCCCGGGTGATGCAGTAGTTGATGGTGACGTCCAGTTGCGACAGCATTTCCTCCATCAGCATGTTGTAGGTGCGGGCGTTGACGATACGGCGATAGGCGCGGTCGGTCTTCCATTCCACGGTGTTTTTGTCCAGCTCCTCCAGGCTTTCGTTGGGGGAGGGGGTGACTTCCATCTGCGATACCGCCGCCAGGTATTCGTCGGCGTACAGGACCTGCAGTTCGCTGGCGCCGCGCTCGAACGAGAGGACCACGTTGTCCCGGCAGTCGTCGCTGATGAAATCCCGCACGTCCGCCCGCATCCACCAGGGACTCAAGCCGATGACCCCGTAGCGGAGGAAGGCCCTGACATACCAGGGCATCGTTTCGGATTCGGGCAGGTAGCGCAGCGCCACCGCCCGGTACAGCAGCTTGAACTCCTGCTCCAGGGTCTTTTCCATGAAGGCAATTTCCCGGGTGGCCATTTTGGCCCGCATCGCGTTCGTCGCGTCCTCCGCGACCATTCTGGCCATTTCGTCGCGGATTTTACCCCGGTTCATGAGATTGTTGGCGAACTTCCCGAAGGTGCCGAGCAAATTCAGAACGCTGTCCCCTTTTTCCTCCAGGCCTTCCTCCGCCAGCCGCTTCGCCGCTTTAGCCAGGCGGCGCCGCTCGCGATTGGCCACGTTTATCAGGAGGTGCAGCCCCAGAAGGTAAACCGCCCCCCCCACCAGCCGGCCGTGGCTGATTTTCGCCACCGTCAATTCCTTGACCAGCGGTTCCTGGGCGGCTTGGGTGTATGCCATTTTATAGATGGCCGGTAGGGCTTCGCGGTTCGAGTCGCGGATGAGGAGCCACTGGGATATGGCCAGTTCCGTCGCCACCCGCATCTCCGGCTCCGCCCCCGGCGGGGGCGGCTGGTTGGCCGCCGCCGCCTGCCGGGCGGCGTCGGTCATGTGGTCCTGCCTGGTGCGCATGGCCTGGATGAGGAGATCCGCCTCGTCGGCCAGCGGCAGATTGTCCAGTTCCGCGTCCTGGCGGTTCAACTCCTCCACCACTTCCTCCGGCAGATTCGGGTTGTTCGCCTGGTAGTTTTTCCTTTCCTCGACCAAATCCTGCAACAGCGCGTACAATGACAGCCTGGTATTGATGAGGGTCATCAATTCCGAGGAAATGGTGATGTTCTCGATCCCCTCGATTTGCGAGCGGGTGCGGATGGAAGTTTTCGAAGAGCCGATTTTTCCCACATCGGCTATGATGGCTTGAGTGCCGCCGCCGGGTTTGGCGGGGGTTTTGGCATCGGTGGGGTGGAATTCGTCCAAGGCGGCGCCGAAGGCGTCGAGGGCGGCTTCGTACTCGTCGGTGTCGGCGTTGACAAAGCCGCCGGTGCCGGTTTTGGGGACTTTGCCCCGGTTTGCCGACTGGACGCCGCCGCCGGCTTGGGAATCGGCGTCGCCGTCGGGGGCGGCGGTATACAGGCTGGTGTCCAGGACCCGGCGGTAATCGGCGGTGCCGGGGGCGGGCTGGTATTCGCCGGTGGCCGGTTCGCCGTTGGGTTCGGAGATGTCCGGCGGAAGGGTATAGGTGGCGGTGTCCGGGCTTTCGTGCCGGTAATCGGGTTCGGCGTCCTGATCGTCCCGTTCGGGATCGGGCGTCAGGGTGGTGATCAACGGGACATCGTCGATTAGGGGGATGATGGTTTCCGCTTCCGGCGAGTAATAGGTTTTTTCCGATTCTCCGGCCTCGATGTCCCGGATTTGCGTCAAGGGGGAATCGCTGCTGGTGTCGGCGTTATCCGGGATCATGTTCAGGTGAGCCAGGGAATTTTCCTGGAAGTAGGTGATGTCGTAGGGGCCGGTTTGAAATCGGCCGCGGGTGTCCGGGGTCGATCCGGGGATTTTCGCGGCCGGTTGTTCCGTTTGGGGGCCGAGTCTGGCCGGATCGGGCGGAAGGGGGAATGGGGTGAAGCGGTACTGTCCCGGGCCCTCGGCGGTTTCGGCGTCAGGATTTGCGGTCACGCCGGGCGTTTCCGCACTGGCTGGCTGGTAACGTTCGGGAATGGATGTATCATGGAGGTGGGGCGATTGTTCCGCCGCCACTTGATCCGGGGCTTTCATGTACACTTTCATGGTGAAGGTGGAGATTTTCAGGAGATCCTTGTCGGTGATTTTTTGCGGAGCGCGAATGGTTTGTCCGTTGATGGAAGTGCCGTTGAACGACCCCAGGTCCTTTACTCCGCAGATGCCGTTTTTGAACATGATCACCGCGTGTTTGCGGCTGACCGCCGAGGAGGGCAGGCGGACGTTGCAATCGTCGGCTCGGCCTATGAATAGGGGAACGCCTTCCTCAATGGGGAAGGTCTGTATGCCGTCTTCATACCGGACGACCAGTACAGGCATGCAACCTCCGTCGGCAAACTTTCGCCCGCCCCTGTTCCTGCGGATCCGAGAGTTGATTCCGCGATCCCGGCAGTACCGAAAAATCGTCGGAATCAACTTGTGTAGTCCTATTTCCTGATGTTAACTTTTACTATATAGCTCTCCGAGCTTTTGACAATCTTTTTTCCAGATACCCGGTTTTCAGATGCAAAGGTGATATTTTATTTGGAGACCAATAGAATAATATGTCAATACTGGACTTTTGCAAAATCACCATTCAAACCGCCGAAAGCGATTTTGTAAAATCAAAAGCCCTTGAAATTCGGGCAAAAACGATTTTTGCAAAGTGGCGATTGGCGGTTTAATCGCCACTTTGCAAAAGTTCAGTCAATATAAATAGCGTATCGTTGCGCTGATAAATAAAATAATACGCTTTTAGAGATTTATGATAAATTTGATAATACCCGAAATTGTTGCGGTTGCCTACGGCCATGGTTGACGGTACGTCACTAGTGCCCCGTAAATTTGGACTTTACGTGGCACTAGTCGGTGTTTGCATGACCCCGGCGATAGAGGAAGGATTGGCTCATGGTGAAGTTCATACACAGCAGCGATTGGCAATTGGGCATGACCCGCCGCTTTCTGAAGGATGGCCGGCAGGAACTGTTCGACGCCGCCCGTTTTGCCTGCATCAGGAAGATCGCCGCCTTGTGCCGCGAGGAGGACTGCCGTTTTGTCGTGGTGGCCGGGGATGTTTTCGAATCGAACCAGGTGGCGCGGAAAACCATTGTCCGGGCCTTGGAGGCGCTGGGGGAGGTACCGGTTCCGGTGTTTCTCCTGCCGGGTAATCATGATCCCCTGGATTACGGATCGGTTTACCGCCAGCCCGCGTTTTTGGAATTCAAACCGGAGAATGTCAGGGTGGTGACGGATAGTCGGCCGATCGCGGCCCTGCCCGGGGTGGAATTGGTAGGGGCGCCTTGGCCGGCGAAACGTCTGGCGGAGAATCCGCTTCGGGAGGCCCTGGCCACTTTGCCGGCGGCGGCGGAAGTTTTAAGAATTATTCTGGCGCACGGTCCGGTGGATGGTTGCGGCGAATTTCCGGATCAGGCGGCGCTGATCCGCACCGCGTTTTTGCGGGAGATTCTTGATAATGGAAAAGCGCATTATGTATGTCTCGGCGACAAGCATTCCTATACCGGTTTGGACGCCGCGGGGGGCGGCGCCGGCCGGGTTTATTACTCGGGAACGCCCGAGGCGACGGCGTTCCGTGAAGTGGATCCGGGCTGGGTGAACCTGGTCGAATTGAGCCCCGACGGCGCGGTCAGCCGCAAGGTGCGGACAGGCGTTTGGCACTTCCACGAAGTGGCGGCGGAATTGTCCGGACCGGAGTCGGTGACCGAACTGGGCGGGCAATTGGCGGCGCTGCCGGACAAGGAGACCAGCGTCATGCGGCTGGTCCTGGGCGGTTTGTTGGAGCTTGGGGAAGTCGCCGCCCTAGACAAAATGCTGGCCCACTTTGCCGATCTTTACGCTTCCTTCGAGGTGGAACGCGGGGGGCTGCACAGTTCCGTAAACCCGGCGGATCCGGCGGCGGGGTCCTGTTCCGGTTTTGCGGCGGCGGCGGCGGGGCGGCTTGGCGTCATGGCTGGAGGGGGAGGGGAGGAAGCGGTTGCGGCGCGGGATGCACTGTTGTTGTTGAACCGTCTGGCGGCGGGGGGACGTTGGAAATGAAACTGCTTTCCCTCCGTCTTGGTAATTTCAAAGGCGTCGCCGAATCCCTTCTCCGCTTCAATCCGGACGGCATCACCCTCATCCACGGGCCGAACGAAGCCGGTAAATCCAGTCACGCCGAAGCGCTCAGCCTCATTTTCAATTACAAAGCCTCGGCAAACATCCCCGCCACCCGGGACATCCGGCCGGTGCACCGCGACGCGAATCCGGCAATCAGCCTCGAAGCCCAAAGCGGCCCTTACCACTTCGTCTATAAAAAAGAGTATAAACCCCGCTCCGGTTCGACCACCCTGGAAATCCTCGCCCCCCGGCGGGAAAACCTCACCGGCGACAAAGCGCATGACCGGGTCAATGCGATTCTGGAAGAAACGCTGGACAAGCAGCTCTGGGACGCCCTCATCCTCACACAGGGCGACATGATCCGCCTCCCCGATCTGCAGGGCCGCTCCGCCCTGATGTCGGCTTTGGATGCGGCCGCCGGCGGGACGGCCTTCGACGAACGGGCCGAGACCCTGTACGAGAAGGTTGCGGCCGCCTACGGCGCGTTTTATACCCGGGATGATCGCGAAGGCGAGCGTCTCGCCGCCGCGGATAAAAATTTTGTCGCGGCGCGGGGGCGGGCGGAAATGTTGCGGTCGCGTTTGGAGGAGGTGCAGAAGCGGGTGGAAAGGGCGGATTATCTGAAAAACCGCTTGACCGCGCTGAAGCTTAATTTCCGACAGGCGGAAAGCGATTTGGCGGAACAGCGCCGCCGAGCCGGAAAAATCGAGGAAGCGCGGGAGAACCTACGCCGGATCGAACTGGCACGCGCGGCGGCCGAAAGCCGGGCCGAAGCGGCGGAACGGGCGCGTGAGGGCCGGGAGGCCCACCTGGCGGAAATGGCGGAACTGCGCGGGCGGTTACAAGCGGCGTTTCAAGAGGAACAGGACCTGCTGGCGGGGGAAAGGGGCGGCGAACCCCGGGTCGAGGCGGCGCGGCAGGCCTTGGCGGCGGCGAAAAGTTGCGAAGCCGAAGCGGCAGGCCGGAGGGACCGGGCGCGCCGGGAATTCGATCACGGCAACAATTGTCTTTACCTCGCCATGCTGCGGGAGCGGTCGGAACGGATCCAGGCGGCCCGCGGGGAAGTGGCGCGGGCGGAACGTGAACTTGCGGAAAACGCCTGCACCGGCGAACTCCTGCGGGAAATAGAGGCGGCGGATTTGGAACTGACGAAACTTTCGGCCCGGCTCGAAGCGGCCGCCCCCCGGGTGCGGGTGCGGGGGCTGGGTGCGGGGGTTTTCCAGGCTGGGGGCGGCGACCTCGTCCTGTCGCCGGGGAGTGAACGAATTTTCACGGTGCCGGAAGGATTGACCCTGACTTTCCCCGGCTTGGCCGAGGTCCGGGTCGCCGCCGGCGGCGGGCAGGAGGGGTTGGGGCGGCGGCGCGGGGAAATGGCGGAGCGACTGGCGGGGCTGCTTGCCGAAGCCGGCGCCGGGGATGTCAAGGAGGCGCTCAGCCGGGGCGAAGCGCGGCGGCGGGCGGCGGAGGTCATAACGGAAAAGCTGAGGGTCGTCGCAGAGAATCTCCGCGACTTGACCCCGGGGGATTTCCAGGCCCGGCTGGCGCGTTTGGAAAGGGAGGTGGCGGATTTCACGGGAGAGGGGGCGGTCGACCTGGACGCTGCCGGGGCCGAGAAAACACGTTCCGAAAGCGTTTACGCGGAGGCGCTGGCGGCTTTGCGATTGGCCGAGGCGGCCTACGCCGAGGAGCTGAAGGCCGGGGCGGCCTTGGCGGCGGGGCGGCGCGAGGCGGCGGTGAGGCGGGAGCTTTTGGCAAAGAACGTGGAACTGTCCGAAGCCAGGCTGGCGGCGGAGCGGTCCGGCGCGGCCGACGCGGAGGTCGCTACGGCGGCGGTGGCGGCGGCGGAGATCTTGCGGGCGGCGGAAGCGGATTTACAGGCCGGAACGGAGGCGCTGGTCAAGCTTGAACCCGAGAAAGTGCAGGTGCTGGTCCGCTCGTTGTCGGGATCCCTGGAGACGCTGGGACGCGAAGCGGGGGGAATGGAAAGGGAATTGGCGGAATTGACGGCGGAGTTGCGGGTGCGGGGGGAGGAGGGTTTATTCGAGGCGGTGCAGGGGGCGGAGCAGGAATTGGCCGAGGCGGCGGGCCGGCGGGAGCGCCTCAGGCAGGAGGCGCGGGCGGCGGGTTTGTTGTACCGGGTGATGCGGGAGGAGCGGGACCGGGCGAGGGGTGAGTACGCGGCGCCGTTGCGGGAAAAGGTGGAGGAATTGGGGAAATGGGTGTTCAACCCCAGTTTTCGGGTGGAATTGGACGGCGAGAGTCTGGCCATCCGCTCCCGCACCTTGGACGGGGTGACGGTGCGGTTCGATAATCTGAGCGGCGGGACGCGGGAGCAATTGTCCCTGATATTCCGGGCCGCCTGCGCGATTCTGGTGTCCGGGGAGAAGGGAATGCCGCTGATTTTGGACGACGCCCTGGGCTATTGCGATGCCGATCGTTTACAGACTATGGGGGCGATTTTGATGAAGGCGGCGGAGGAGTGCCAGATTATCATCTTCACCTGCATGCGGGAACGTTACAGTTTCATTGGTTCGGCGGAGGTCATTAGTTTATAGAAATTTGCCGCGTCGGCGCGGGAATGGGCGATGTCCTTCAACACTTAATGATAGGACGGACGGCAGGAGCCGCGCCATGACCCCGGGAAGACGCGATAATTATGCAGGAATCCCTACAGGAGGCGATACGCGCCTATTTTGCGAACAACGGCGGGGCTTTCGGCTCCGCGGTGTGGCGGCATGTCGCGGTCAGCGCCGCCTCCCTTTTGACAGCTCTCCTAATCGCCGTGCCGGGCGGTTGCGTCAGCGTTTGTCACCAGGGGGTGCGTAGAGTTTTCGTGGCGGTTTTTCAGACGCTGCGGATTGTCCCCAGCCTGGCGGTTCTCCTCCTGCTGATCCCGGTCCTGGGGACTGGGGTCAAGCCGGCGGTGGTGGCTCTCACCTTGTTGGCTATACCCCCCATTCTTCTAAACACCATCGCCGGTCTCGACGCCGTGCCGGTTTTCGTACTGGAGACGGCGGGGGGACTGGGCATGACCAGCCGCCAGGCCTGGCGGAGGGTGCGTTTGCCATTGGCATTGCCGATGATTGTCGCCGGCGCCCGGATTGCGGTGATTGAAATTATCGCCAGCGCCACTTTGGCCTCGAAAATCGGCGCCGGGGGACTCGGGGACATCATCTTCACCGGCCTGGGCTTGGCCCGCACGGACCTGCTGCTTGTCGGCGGCGCGGCGGTGGCGGCTTTGTCGCTGCTGGCCGGATTGGTTTTCACCTTGCTGGGAAAAGCGCTGTTCCCCTACCGGTGACGATCGACAGTGACATTTCCCGGGTGATAAAGGCGTTCCGGTACATAGTTATGGGAGCGCCTTGGAAAGGAAGGTACCATGAAACGCTGGGAGACTGTGCCTGTGCTTTTGGCCCTTGGGGTGGTGGCGTTGGTGATGATTTTCACCGTGTCCCGCCACGCCTCCGGCGTTCCCGAGGAAAAGACGCCGGTCATCAGGGTCGGGAGCAAGGATTTCACCGAAAGCCTGATTGTCGCGGAACTCTACGCCCTCGCCCTGGAAGAGGCGGGCTACCAGGTGGACCGGGTTTTCAATCTGGCCAGTTCCGTGACCCACACGGCGATTATGAACAATGAAATTGATGTGTATCCCGAATATACCGGAACGGGCCTCCTCACCATTTTGAAAATGGGCATGCAGACCGATCCGAAGCGGGTTTACGAGACGGTTAGGAAGGAATATGCAAAACAATTCGACCTGACCTGGCTGGAGCAGTCCCGCGCCAATGACAGTCAGGGACTGGTCATGCGGGCGGCTCTGGCTCGGGAATTGGGCATCAAGACCATTTCCGATTTGCAACGGAACGCGGGGAAGATCCGCTTCGCCTCACAAGGTGAATTCGACCTGCGGGATGACGGCCTGCCGGGCCTGGAAAAAGTCTACGGCCCCTTTGCCTGGAAGTCGTCGCGGGTTTACGACAATGGCCTCAAGTACCGGATTCTGCAAACCGGCGAGGCTGATGTCGCCCCCGCCTACACCACCGAAGGGCAACTTGTCGACACCGCTGACTTCCTCCTGCTGACTGACGACAAGCACGCCTGGCCGCCCTACTACCTTGCGCCGGTGGTCCGGCAGGAAGTCCTGGCCCGGCATCCCGATCTGGCCGCCATCCTGAACCGGGTCAGCGCCTCTCTCGACACCCCCACCATGATAAAACTGAACGCCGAAGTCGACGTCGAAAAATTGGAAGCCGGGGATGTGGCGAAGGGCTACTTCAGTCATACGTTGCAACCGGATGTGGCCGGGGTGAGAAAGTGAACCGGGGTGAGGAAGCGCACCGGGCGGCGGGCGGTCCGACGGACGACACGTCGTCCGCTCCGCCCGGGCGCCAGTCCGCCATCGCCTTCGCCGGGGTCGAGAAACGTTTCGAAAAAGCCGGGCCGCCGGCCGTGGACGGTGTGACCTTGTCGATTGACGAAGGCGAGTTCATCACCATCCTCGGGTCGTCCGGCTGCGGCAAGACGACCCTTTTGAAAATGGTGAACCGGCTTTACGATCCGGACCGGGGTTCCATTCACCTCTTTGGCGAAAACAGCCGGGAGGTCGACGCCATCAAGGTGCGGCGGCGGATTGGTTATGTCATCCAGCAGGCGGGGCTTTTCCCCCACCTGACCGTGGCACGGAACATTTCCGTGGTTCCGGAACTTCTCGAATGGGAACAGCCGCGCATCGCCCGTAGGGTCGACGAACTTCTGACCCTGGTCGGCCTCGAACCGGAACGTTATCGGACGCGTTACCCCGGGCAATTGTCCGGCGGCCAGCAGCAACGCATCGGTCTCGCGCGCGCCTTGGCGGTGGATCCGAAGATCATGCTGCTTGACGAACCCTTCGGCGCCCTCGACGCCATCACCAGGGGTAATCTGCAGGATGAACTCCTGCGCCTCCACACCGGCATGCGTAAAACCTTCCTCTTCGTCACCCACGACATTTCCGAAGCCTTCAAACTCGGTAACCGGGTGGTGGTGATGAACGAGGGCCGGGTCTGCCAGTTCGATTGCCCGAGGAAGATAATCCAGGAACCCGCCGACGCTTTCGTCGCCTCCCTAATCGAGTCGTCCCGGCGGCGGGAGCGGCTGTGGGAAGGGCTGGGCGATGCTTGACTATTTGGCGAATCAGTATCCGAAGCTGGCCGAAGCCTTCATGGAACACTTGTGGCTGGTGGCGTCGGTGCTCTTCTTGTCCCTGCTGCTGGCCGGAATGCTGACCGTTGCGGCAATGTACCGCCCCACCGTGGGCACGTTCCTGGAACACCTGTTTTCGCTGCTGTACGCCGTCCCGAGTCTGGCCATGTTCTCCCTCCTCATCCCGGTGACCGGCCTGGGCGAGAAGACGGCGGTAATCGTCCTGGTGCTTTATAACCAGTATCTGCTGCTGCGGAATTTTCTCGCCGGTTTACATGGGGTCGACCCGGCGCTGATCGAAGCCGCGACCGGCCTCGGGATGACCCGTTTCCAGATACTCCACCGGGTCCGTCTCCCCCTTTCCCTCAAGGCGATTTTCGCCGGCATCCGGCTGGCGGCGGTGTCGACGGTGGGCATAGCCACCATTGCCGCCTCGATTAATGCCGGCGGTCTCGGGGCGGTGCTGTTCGACGGCCTGCGGACCATGAACGTATATAAAATCGCCTGGGGGGCCCTATTGTCGGCGGTGCTGGCGGTGGGAGTCAATTACCTGTTCGAGCGGCTGGAAGGGCTGGTGGAGGTAAGAACCCCCGAATCGCCGTGAAATTCCCCCGGGCAGCCGTTCAAACCGGCCGGTCATTGCACCGGAAAATTGAAATAAGTGGCGGGATAAGGTTCGTCAATCAGGGTGTAATGCCACCATTCCTCGGGATAGGCCTTGAAGCCGGAGCTTTCCATAATCGCCTTGAGGAGATTGCGGTTCTCTTCCTGCGCCTTGCTGATTCGGGTCGAACCGTGGTGCGACTTTTCGCCGAAGAAATCGAACGGCGTCCCCATGTCCAATTCCAGCCCGGTGCGGCGGTCCACCAGGGTGAGGTCGATGGTGCTGCCGCGGGAGTGGCCGGATTTTTGGGCGATGTAATTTTCCTTGAACAGGCGCGATTTGTCGACTTCGGGATAGAAGCCGGGTTTATTCCGCTGATCCCCGGTGTCTTTGGCCCAGCTGACGAAATGGTCGACCGCCGTCTGGGGGCGATAGGCGTCGAAGACGCGGATGAGGTAGCCCTGGCGTCCTGCCGCCGTCGCGGCTTTGGCGAGGGCGGCGGCGGCCGGCCTACTGAGGATGGCCATGGGGGCGTAATAGCCGGTTATTTTATCACCCACGAAATTGAACGAGCTGTAATAGCGGATGTCGAGCAGCACTTCCGGCACCGCGTCGGCGACATTGACGAAACCGTCCGGCAGGACGGCTACACAAGGCGCCGGTTCGCCGGACCGGCCGATGTGGGTGGACCAATGGCAGGTCAGCATGAGGGTGGCGAGGGCGAGTAGCTGGGCTAGCGGCTTGCCGCTAAAACGTTGCTCGAGGTTTTTCATGGCGGGATGTCCTTATTGACCGGTGTTTTCTGAAAGGGCAGCTCTAAAAATGCTCTTTTGCCCGGATACTTCGTCAGGGCATTGCTCCAGCGTTTTGTAACACAAACCACCACCGCGTGTTACAAAACGCTGCCACTACGCCCTTCCTCGTCTGCGGGCAAAATAGCAATTTTTAGAGGTGCCCGAAAGTGAACGCTAGCGTATAAACACCTTGCCATGGTATCACGTTTCGCTAAAAAAAACAGGGGGCGCCTGGCGCCGTCCCTGTTTTATCATGTCGCTTTATTAGGATGTAAAGAGCGTGGATTCGTCACACCGCGGTGGCGCTACCTCCCACCGCCGCCGGGAGATCCACCGGAAAATGGGTGGTCAACGGATTGACGAATTTGCAGAACGAGCTTCGCGGACACTCCCCGGCGCTTTGACAGCGGACCGGAGTCTTGACGCCGTTCTTGTTTTTGCCTTTCTTGAGGGTCACGTACAAAATTTCCACTTCGCAGTTACGCAACTGACAATGACCAATCACTTTTTCAAACATATCCATAACCTGATTTCCCCCGGTCTGCCAAACAAACCCCATGCACCGACATTTCCCCTCGTGCAGTGAATTCCCCTGCCGCGCCTCGCCGGAAGTTGGAGGCACCGGCTAAAAAAATAGGGCCGGGGCTATACCGGCCGCGACTTTCCAAGCCGAGTATTATATAAATCCCATCGACGCGGGCAATCTTTTTCTTCAAGCCTTTTTTCGATAAATTTTCAGTAATGATAACAGTTTATCCGTTCATTCGCCGTTGAAAGGACTAGGCGGACGCCGGGACGGCGAGCTACGCTTCCCCCCGGTTCAATGTTTATGGCGCCGGAATGACGCGTGGAGAGGGGTTCGGCGTAACATGATGCGGATTCGGGTAACACAGTTGAGATGCGCCTGATTCAGGGTGTGAGCAAGGCTTTTTTCTTTTCGCTCGAATGCGGCTTGGTACTTGTCGCCAGTATATATATACTGGTGGGTGGGGAAAGGATGAACATTATGGATGATTATGTCAGTAAATCGGGGACGGTAATCGCTTCCTCGCCGGGATTCATCACCGTCAGGATCGACAAGGACGGCAGTGACTGCGAAGGATGCAAAACCTGCCCCATGTGCCGCCTGTGCCGGGGCAAGGAGGTCAAACACCTCGACCTTCCGATAACCGTGCCGGAAGACAGCCTGACGCCGCAAATCGGCGACACGGTGCGGATAGGTTATCACAGCGCCAATCCGGCCCTGGCCGCCACCGTCCTCTTTGTGCCGACCCTCCTGGGTCTACTCGCCGGCGGCTGGTTGGGGACATGGTTGGGCGGGGACGGCATATTCCTGTTGGGCTGCGCCGTGGGAGTGGTGGCGGGTTTGGCGGTGACCTACGGTTTGTCGCAGGGGACTCCGTCCCTAAAGGCCGAGGCGTGGCTGGAACGGTAAAGGCGGGATTTTTCGAAAGAGTTTTCCGGATAGGGGTAATACAGAACAAGGAAGAAATTATGCCAAACGATACCGTAAAGCTTACGTCTGGCCCAGAAAGTGGGCGGCAACCAGCCGAAAAGAACCTGCCGCCGCAACCAAACCGCAATGCCGGCGCCGCCGTCCAGGGGAAGCCCCAGACGCCGCCGGCGGGCACGGGCGATTTCGAAAAACGGGCGGTGGAAATACGCCGGCGGCTGGAGAATTTCCTACAGGGCCGGAACTATTATTTCAACCACGATCCCGAGATTGTCGCCAGCATCCTCAAAGCCATGGCCAAACGTTATCAACAATTCGGCGCCGACTATTGCCCCTGCCGCCGGGTCACCGGCGACAAGGAAAAGGACGCCCTGATCATCTGCCCCTGCGTTTACCACGAGGAGGAAGTCAGGGTGGACGGACACTGCCATTGCCAGCTCTTTACCAGAACGTGAGAATAACGGGGACATGATGTTTATACCGCCGACCCATTGAAAATGTGAATTTAACCACAGAGACACAGAGGTCACAGAGAACCACAATAATTATAGATTACTCAATAAAATTGTGGTCCTCTGTGCCCTCTGTGCCTCTGTGGTGAATTAAACTTTTCACAATTTCACTCCGCTGTCAGTATATTTCCGTGCCGTTCGGGACGCTCTCATAAAAAAAAGACGGCGTACCAGGCAATTTGAATGATGGCATGCAAATTCCCCCGGGATGCATTGCCCTTGCGCGAGACGTCCTTCACTTCCCCAAGCCACCGGAGCGCACATGAAAAACGCCGCAGTCCATGTTTGTTCGACAACCATCCGGCGTTCGCCGCTCCCCGGCCTCTTTGCCGCCCTGATCCTGGCCGCAACCGCAAGCATCCTCCTGTTCAGCCGGCCGGTTCATGCCGCCGTCGTCTCCGATACGGTCCCTTGTCCCACCTGTCCCTATCAAAATTCCGATCGCGTTCCCACGCCTCCGGCGGCAATCACCCTCCCCGACTCCGGCCGCATCGTCAGCGTCACCCCGATGGAAACCGTCGTTTCCAGCCCGACCGTTGTGACCTCGGTAACCAGAACCCTAGTCACTCCGACTGTAATCACTCCGACCGTTGTCACCCAGACGGTCGTAACCCCCACCGTCGTCACCCGTTCCGCCCCGGTCACCGTGTACCCTTCCGCCGCCGCCCCCCGGCCGGCCCGGCCCAGCTGGGTCGTCCCCCTCCTTTCGGATCTGCGTAAACCGGTGGAAGAGACGAAAACGGAAGAGGATGACGCTCCGCCGGAATTGCCAGCGCCGGTGGCGCCGGAAAAAAACATCAACGTCCCCGCCAGCCTTTGCCCACCGGACGCCATTTGGTATGTGGAGGCGTCCGACGCCGTCCGCTCCAAAAACGGTTGGAATGCCAGCCCCGTCGGCAAATTTCTGGCCGAACCGCCCATGGAATTGGTATTTCGCAACAATCGCTTCGGCCTCGAACAACTCTTCGCCGACCTGCCGTCCTCGGTAATCACCCAGTCCCGGGTTGGAGCCATTTCCTCGGCGCTGGAAATGGGCGCGAAATTGCTGAAATCGTCCCGGAAAATGGCCATGGCCGGTTATATCGACCCGGCCGGAAACTTCTCCTTTCTGCTGCTCTTCGACATCGGCCTGGATCGCATCCCCGCCTTCGAGGAAATCACCCGCTGGGAGACGGCATTCTTCCTCGCGCACCCGGGTTCAGCGGTACACCGCGAAAAACACATCGGAAACTTCATAGACGTCTGGACGCTGCGCGGCTCCTCGGAAACGGCTCCGGCCGAAGTCGCCGGCGGGTTTGTGGAGAATATGGCGGTTATCTCCAATAACGCCGCCCTGGCCCGGCAAGTCCAGACTCTATACCAAAACCGGGGAGGGGATACCCTCGCCTCCTCGCGTTGGGGCAAACGTCTGGCCGAATCGGCCGGCGCCTCCGAAGAACTCGACGCCATCGGCTTCATCCGCATCGACACCCTACTCTCCAGCCTGGGCTTAAACCCCATCGCCCGGAAAGCCGTGGAACGCTGGGCCGATTACCTGGGCCGCGGCGGCCGCGACGGCGAAGCCATTTATTACGGGGCTACCGTCGGGGAAGCCGGCTGCGGCGAAACGATCCTCGTTCCCGCCCGGGGCGTCTCCACCTCCTCCAGCCTGATGGAAGTCCTCACCCGCCGGCTAAAACCGGCGGACAAATGGACCACCCCGGGAGCCATCCCCAATCAACCCAGCCCCATGCTCTTCGTCGCCGCCCGACTCGAAGGTCGCCACCTCGGCACCCTCCTCGGACAGCCGATACGCCTCTTCGGCGTTTCCGACCACGAGGATTTCACCATCCCCCCCGAAATCCGCCCCCTCTTCTCGAACGAAATCATCGCCATCCTTAACGGCGAAATCGGCGCTTCCTTCTACGAATCGGGCCAGGAAGGCAACCGCTGGCTCATGCTCCTGTCCTGCAAGGAAAACCCGGAAAAGAAAATCATCAAAGCCGAATTCCCGGTCGAACGCGCCGGCGTAACCATCAATTGGAACTCGAAAAGCGCCGCCAGCGCCAGCTGGATGACCCAGCCCTGCTGGGCCGCCGTCTCCCAGGATACCTTCCGGCATATCGGCGGACACTTCCTTGCCATCGCTTCGCACGGCGAACTCCTGGTCTCCATGGCGGATCAACTCGTCGCCGGCACCTCCCTCGCCGACAACCGCGACTTCAACCGGGCCGTCCAACTGCTCGAAGCCGGCCACGGCTTATTCTTCTACTTCAACCTGCCGGAATTCATCATCCGCCAATATACCAATTTATCCACCCTCATGCGGCAGTTCTATCCCCGCTCCTCCGGCTTGAATTCCCGCCCCCCCCTCACCACCCTCCGCCGCTACGCCAAAGGCGTAATCGGCTCCGTCGCCCCCCTGGGCGAAAAAGACGAATTCGCCCGCCTGAATCTTCACGGCCCCATCCCCATGTTCGGTCTCACCGCCGCCGGCGTGGTCATGCAATACCCCAAGGGATTGCGGCAGGAAGGCAGGGCTGAAATGGAAAAATCCCGCGCCAATCTCCAGGCCCTGTGGCTCAGGCTGCAACTCTATTCAAACCGCTACGGCCACTTCCCCGAAAGCCTCGGCGACCTCAAGGCCGACGCCCGCCGCGCCGGCACCGACTCCGCCCAAACCCTCGAACAGGAAATGATCGCCCCCGCCGCCCTCTCCAGAATGACCCCGAAGGATGCCGCCGACAAATCCTACAAATTCCTCTCCGGCCTCACCATCAACGACGAACCCGACCTCCCCATCATCTACGAGTCGGAACCCTGGTCCGAGGACTTCGCCGACATGTACCCCGAAGCAGCCAACAAAAGCCGCAAGGAGTCCGGCGCCTTCATCCCCTTCCGCCAATACATCCGCCTGGACGGCAAACTCGTCACCCTCCCCGAACACCGCTTCCAGCAACGCATGCTCCCGCGCATGCTGGAACGGGAATGAGGACAAGGTGAGAATGCGGCGTTTGGACCTTGTCCTTATTCCCGTGCCAGCGCGGCGGCGGCGGCGGCGAGGGTTTGGGATAGGTGGGTGGGGGTGTGGGCGGCGGAGAGGAACATGGCTTCGAATTGGGAGGGGGCGAGGTAGACGCCAAGATCCAGCATGGCGGCGAAGAAGCGGGCGTAGGCGGCGGTGTCGGCTTGTTTGGCGGTTTCGTAGTCGGTAACCGGGTTGTTGGTGAAGAAAGCGCAGCAGAGCGAGCCGAGGTGATTGACCTGAATTTGCCGGTTGGCCTGTTTCGCCGCTTCGGTCAAGCCGGCGGCCAGGGTTTGGGTGGCGGCGGCGAGTTGTTGGTAAATGCCGGCAGTGCGTTCCAGTTTACGGAGTTGGGCCAGTCCGGCGGCCATGGCGACGGGGTTTCCGGAGAGGGTACCGGCCTGGTAGACGGGCCCGAGGGGGGCGACGCGGGACATGATGTCGCGGCGTCCGCCGTAGGCGCCGACAGGAAGGCCGCCGCCGATGATTTTACCGTAGGTGGCGAGGTCGGCTTGGATGTTGAAGTATTCCTGGGCGCCCCCGAGGGCGAGGCGGAAGCCGGTGATGACTTCGTCGAAGATGAGGAGGGTGCCGTGCCGGTCGCAGAGTTTTCGTAGCCCCTCAAGAAAACCGGGGCCGGGTGGGACGACGCCCATGTTGGCGGCCACGGGTTCGACTATGATGGCGGCGACCTGGTTTTTGTTTTCGGATAGTAATTTTTCCACGCTGGCGAGGTCGTTGTAGCTGGCGGTGAGGGTGTCCTGGGCGACGCCGGGGGGGACGCCGGCGGAATCGGGGGTGCCGGCGGTGAGGAGTCCGGAACCGGCTTTCACCAGCATGTTGTCGCCGTGACCGTGGTAGCAACCGGCGAATTTGATAAGTTTGTCGCGGCCGGTGAAGCCGCGGGCGACGCGTAGTGCGCCCATGACCGCTTCGGTGCCGGAGTTGACCATGCGAATCATTTCGACCGGGGCGATGCGGGTGATGAGATCGGCGATTTCCACCTCGTCCCGACAGGGGGCGCCGTAGGAGAGGCCGTTGGAGACGGCATTCCGGACCGCGTCGGCGATTTCCGGATCGTTATGCCCCAGAATCATCGGTCCCCATGATGAGACGTAGTCGATGAAGACGTTCCCGTCGACGTCGAGGACGACGGGACCATTTGCGGAACGGATGAAGAGGGGTTCCCGGTCGACGGAGCGGAATGCGCGGACCGGGCTGTTGACGCCGCCGGGGATGACTTTCTGGGCGCGGGCGAAGAGGTCGCGGGAAAGATTCGTATTCAACCCAATTCTCCTTTTTGAATGGCTTCGGCTATTTCCGGGGCGTAGTAGCTGATGAGAATGTCCGCGCCGGCGCGGTAGACACTGGCGGCGGTTTCGTGGATGATTCGCTCTTCGTCGATGAAGCCGGCTTGGGCGGCGGCTTTGATCATGGCGTATTCCCCGGAGACCGAGTAGGCGGCGACGGGGACGTCGGACTGGCGGGCGATGTCGGAGACGACGTCGAGGTAACTGAGAGCGGGTTTGACGATGAGGATGTCGGCGCCTTCCTGGCGGTCCAGGGCGGCTTCGCGGCGGGCTTCGCGGCGATTGTGGTGGTCCATCTGGTAGCCTTTCCGGTCGCCCTTGCCCGGGGCCGAGCCGGCGGCGTCGCGGAAGGGGCCGTAGAAGGCGGAGGCGTATTTTACGGCGTAACTCATGATGGGGGTGTTTTCGAAGTGATGCAAGTCAAGAAGGCGACGGATGGCGGCGACGCGGCCGTCCATCATGTCGGAGGGGGCGACCAGATCGGCGCCGGCCTGGGCGTGGGAGAGGGCGGTGCGGGCGATTAGGGGCAGGGTTGCGTCATTGTCGACGCCGACGTTTTCGTATTCCTCTTCATGCTCATCCACTCGCAAGATTTGCTTATCCACCCGTAAAACCCCGCAGTGGCCGTGGCTGGTGTATTCGCACATACAGACGTCGGTGATGACGACGACGTAGGGAAAGCGCTTTTTGATAATGCCGATGGCTTGTTGCACCGCTCCGTTCGGGTCCCAGGCGGAGGAGCCTTCGGGATCTTTATGCGTCGGTATGCCGAAGAGGAGAAAAGCGAAGACGCCGTATTGGGTCGCCGCGTCGACGCCTTCCAGCACGGTGTCGGGGCTGTATTGGAATTGCCCGGGGAGGGAAGGGATTTCTTGACGGATGCCGGAACCTTCCCGAATGAAAATGGGGTAGACGAGGCTTTCGGTGCCGAAGCGGGTTTCCTTGACCAGTCGGCGTAGGCTCGAAGTGGCGCGGAGGCGCCGGGGTCGGTCGATGGGGTGCATTAGCGGTTCCATTTCTTGAGAAGAAGATTGACGATGCCGTCGAGGCTGGCGGTGTCTGCGACTTCGCAGGTTATGCCGTTCGTGCGGGCGGCGGCGGCGGTAATTTCCCCGATGGCGACGGCGGGGAGTTTATCGAAATTGAAATCCGGGGCGAATTCTTTTACTACATTGGCGAAAGCTTCGACGGATGAAGCGCTGGAAAAAGTCACCGCGTCGTAGAGACGATCTTGAAGGCGATTCTGCACAAGATCGGTAAAACGCGGTGTTCTACGCGTTTCATAGGCGGCGACGTTTTCGAAGGGGATGCCGGCTTCTTCGAGGGCGCGGTCGAGACAGCGGTCGCATTCCTTCGCTCGGAACAGTAGCACGCGGTCCTTTGGGGTAAGGAGTGGCATTAGGGCCGCGGTGAGCGCTTCGCTGTTGAATTCTTTCGGAACCAAATCGGCGACGATGCCGTGCTTCTTCATACTGTTCGCGGTCCCGGGTCCGACGGCGGCGATGCGGAGGTGGGCGAGTCGGCGGAGGTCGAAGTTAAGGCGGTCCAGATGCTTGAAGAAGCGTTCCACGCCGGTGCGACTGGTCAGGACCAGCCAGGAAGGGTCGGCGAGGCGGTCGCGGAAATCTTCCGGCAGCGGCAGGTCCTCGGTGGTTATGGCGGAGAGGTCGTCGACGGCGGCGCCGAGATCGCGGAGTTTTCCGGCGAGGAGGCCGTTAGTGGTGCGGGAACTCGCCACCAGGACGCGTTTTCCCCACAGGGGAAGGTGGGCGGTGAAGTCAAAGCGTTCGGCGAGGAGACAAACTTTCCCGACTACGGTAATAGCCGGTGAAACGACATTGTCCCGCTCGGCTTGTTCCGGCAGGGTGCGAAGAGTGCCGACGATCCGGCGCTGTTCCGGCCGGGTGCCGTTTTCGATTAGAGCGGCCGGCGTTGCCGGATCCATGCCGGCGGCGACGAGTCCGTCGCAAATTTCTTGTAGTGCGGCAAGCCCCATCAGAAATACCAAAGTCCCGCCGAGTTTGGCGAGCTCTGTAAAAGGCAGCTTCGGCGACTCGCCGTTCTTGCCGTGGCCGGTCAGGATATGGAGTGACGAGGAGTATTCGCGGTGGGTCACCGGGATGCCG
>JAVBRG010000036.1:0-5735 GCA_031548195.1 Planctomycetota bacterium
CGCCTTCGCGACTTCGTCGTAGCTGATGACCTTGCCGCCGCCGAAATTGGCTGCGGAGACGGCCGTGATGGCGGCGGTGAGGGTGGTCTTGCCGTGGTCGACGTGGCCGATGGTGCCGACGTTGATGTGGGGTTTCTTACGTACGAAATTTTCTTTGGCCATGACAACTGCCTCCTCTTAATGGATAAAAAAGCACACCGTCGCGGGGTCCGAGGCGCCCTAAAAAATAGCTTGCCACATTGTGAAAATACACCTTGACAAACACCCGTTTTCCGCCACAATCCAGCATATCGCTTCAACCCGAACCGGAAAACAGTAGTCAGGCCGGCCTTTCCAAAATTTTTTGGAAAGAAAATTCTTTTGCAAGCGTTTTTTTCAAAAAAAAATCGCTTTCGCCCGCAGATGGTCTGGAAACACCCAAACCTTGACCCCAAAAGAAACGTAACCGGTTCGGAAATAACGCCATTCACCGCAACCAGCCCGTCGCTTCCGTGATCAATCACTCTGCGCAACGAACGCGATTGTCTCGGCTCCGTCAGGCGGAGCCGCCTCCAAGATCATTTCCCCGCCTTGACCGGACAAAGAAATAGTATCGGAAAAACCACCGTTTTATTTCAGCGAAAACCCCCGCCGCATTTACAAAAAGCCGCCCGGAAGCCGTGCGGCTGTATCAGGAAAACTGGAGCTGCTGTCGAGAATCGAACTCGAGACCTCTTCCTTACCAAGGAAGTGCTCTACCGGCTGAGCTACAGCAGCACTAAAAACTGACCGGCGACTTTCTGGAAAACTCGCGCCAAACGCCGCTCGTTTTTTCGAAATGTCCACCGGCAACCCACTTAAAAAAACTCGCACCCGCACACTCCGGCGCGGGTGGAGAGAATGATTAAACACATTTCCACATCTTTGTCAATAAAAATATTTCCGGCCGCTTGCTTTTTATTTAGCGCTAAAAGTGTAGCCGTTACCCTGTTTACCCAGAACGCCCACCCCCGGAAAGGCCAGGTGCATGCCCGCCACCGTGTGGCCCGGCTTCGAAGCGTAGTCGAACCAAATCTTCCGCGCTTTCACCGCCATCGCCGGGTCCGAGTCATAGGTCACCGCCGTGTCCGGATAAGGCAGTTGAATATTCTGGAAATGGACCAGATCACCGATAATCAGCAGCTTGGCCTTGCCGTCCTCCACCAGGAACGCCGTGTGCCCCGGCGTATGCCCCAATGCTTCCATCGCCATCACGCCGTCGGCGACTTTGTGGTTCCATTCGAACATCTCGAGCCGCCCGGCGTAATGCCCCATGAACAGTTGCGAATCCTTGGGCATTTTCTCCGCCTCGATTCTGCCGACCAGCAAGCGCGCCTTGGGGAAGGCCGCCTGGTTGTCTGCCGTAACCAGACCGCCGATGTGATCGGGGTGGAAATGGGTGATGATTACCCGGTCGATCGCTTCCGGTTTGATCCCCGCCGCCGCCAGGGCCTCCTGCAATTGTCCGCCGGATCTTTTGCCCAGCCCGGTGTCGAACAGCAAAATCTCGCCCGCTTTCTTGACGATGAAGCAATTGACCGAATTCGCCATCGCCCCCGGGGTCAGGAGCTTCGTCGCCTCCGGCGTCATATTGAGTAATAATTGCGGCCGGTTCTCGGCTTTCGGGTCGACCGGCCGGTCGGCCAGGGCGATCAGTTCCATATCGCCTATCTTGAAATTTTTCACATCCACCGCCATCGCGAAGCCTCCCAAACAGCAGGCAAGCAAACCGCATGCCGCGAGCAACCTTTTCAACATGACGACTCTCCTTTGGGATACTGTCGGGGGAACGGGGAAATCGTTTACGGAAAAAGCGTTTTCACAATTCCGCGGCGTCGGCCGCACAAACCGCCGCGCCCTGCCTTACCTCGTTCTCCCCTTCCCCGCCCTGTGTTTTTACCCCCGCCACCCCGGTATTTCCACCCGGTTTCCGACTTTTGTCGGTCCGGAACGCCTCCAAAGCCCGGTTCTGCACCCCTTCGTGGGCCTGGACGATATGGGTCAGCAAATTTCGGACATGCGTGTCTTCGGACAGGGGCGACGCCGACAAAATGCCGATGGCCTCCTCCTGGGTATTCTTTTGCCGGTACAAAATTTTGAAAGCTTTCCGCAATTTCCCAATCGACTCCTCCGGCACGTTCCGGCGCTTGAGCCCTTCCATGTTGAGGGTCCGCACCTTGCAGTTGTCGCGGAAACCTTCGACAATCATGTAGGGCGGCACGTCGAAACCGATACCCGAGCCCGGCGCCACGAAGGACATCGTCCCGATGGTGACGAAGTGGTGCACCAGCACGTTCCCCGACACCCAGGCCCAATCCTCGATGTGGATGTGCCCGGCCAGTTGCGAGGAATTGGTGATGACCACGTGATTGCCGATGATGCAGTCGTGGGCGATATGCACATAGGCCATAATCATGCAGTCGTCGCCGATGGCGGTGCGGTTGCCGCCCACTCCGGTGCCGCGATTAATGGTGACGAACTCGCCGATGCGGGTCCGCTGGCCAATCACCAGATCGGTCGGCTCCCCCTTGAACTTGAGATCCTGCGGATCCCCCCCCACCACCGCCGATGTGCAAATGCAGCACCCCGCCCCGAGGGTGGTTCGGGTGACGATGTGACTGTGCGGCATCAGCCGGCAGCCGTCACCGATGCTCACCTCCGGTCCCACCACCACAAACGGGCCAATATCGACGTCTTCGCCAATATGGGCCGAAGAGTGAATGACGGCGCTCGGATGAATGCGATTCTTCATGTGCGGATCTTTCCAGGATTTTGGTTTTGAACTGAAGTTTTGCCCACTGCCGATTGAACCGCCAATCGGCAATGGGTAAATTATCGTTTTGCGCGAATTACCGTGGCGGCGGATCTAGTACAGCAATGCTCAGCTTTAGCTCTAAACCGGGGCAACTGTTACGGAAGCGGTTCCCGTAAAAGTTGCCTCAGTTTATTATGTCAATAGGCGGGGCTCGAGTCAACTATCGCGAATTTGATTGTCGCTTCGGTGGTGACCTCGCCGTCGACTTCCGCCCAGGCCTTCACCACCCCCACGCTGCGTTTCATTTTGACAAATTCGGCATGCAGATGCAGACTGTCGCCGGGAATCACCTTCCTCCGCCACTTCACCTCCTCCGCCGTCATCAAAACCGCCAGCTTGCCCTGCCCCGCAAACTCGCCCAGCATCATAATCGCCCCCGCCTGCGCCAGGGCCTCGATCTGGAGAACACCGGGCATGATCGGCTCGCCGGGGAAATGGCCCTGGAAAAACGGCTCGTTGAAAGTCAGGTTTTTCACGGCGACGATGCGCCGTTTTTCCTCCAGCTCCAAAACCCGGTCAATCAGGAGGAAGGGATAGCGGTGGGGAAGAATCCGGGTTACTTCCTTGAAATCAATCACCCCCACCGGATGCTCGACCTTGCGCATCTGCCGCGCCAGCGCCCGGGCCAACTCGATATTCAAGGCGTGGCCGCTCTTCGAGGCCACGATGTGCGCCCCCAGCCGCCGGTTGAGAATCGACAAGTCGCCGACCAAATCCAGCACCTTGTGCCTGACGCATACGTCGGCCAGGCGAAATTCGTTGTCGATAATCCGCTCGCCGTCCAGCACCAGGGTGTTCTGCGGGTTCGCCCCTTTCCCCAGCCCCGCCGCCTGCATCGCCGCCGCGTGTTCCTTCATGACGAAAGTCCGCGCCGGCGCCACCTCCTTCAGGTACATTTCCGGCGTAACCTCCACCGTCACCGTGCCCCGCGCCTTCGGGGACTCCTTGTAGTCCAAAATATAGGTAACCCGGAACTTGCCGTCACCCGACGGATACGCCGCCACCCCCGCGTGCTGATCCCCCACCGACACCGGCTCCTTGGGGACATAAACCTTCCGTGGCGTCTCCTGCTGGACAATCCCCGCCCGGTTCAACGCCTCGGCGTACTGCAAAGCCGAACCGTCCAAACCCGGCGCTTCCGGTCCCTCGACGACAATTTTCGCGTTGTCGATTCCCAAACCCCAAACCGCCGACAAGAGGTGTTCCAAAGTCATCACCTCGAGGTTTTCCCCCAGGCGAATCGCATTGCAGTTTCTCGACCCCTCCGACATGCCGGGCGTCAGCTTCGCCTCGACCCCGCCGGATTTGACGACCAAACCGCTATTGGCCTCCGCCGGCATTACCGTCACCGTCGCTTCCTCGCCGCTATGGAGCCCCTTACCTTTGAACGTCGCCGCCGTGGCGAGCGTACACTGGTTTTGATCCTGAACCCCCATTACTCTCCTCCTTCCAAAATTCGCAAATCAACCATTTTCCAGCTTCTTCAGCCTCTCCTCCAGTTCCTTCACCGTCTTTCTGAGCCGCGACAACGCCTTGATGTTGCGCTGCTCCTCGTGGTGTTCGCGCATGGGTTTGGCCGGGGAACCGATCAGGATCAGCTTCTCCTTCTCCACTCCGGCTTCGCGCCCCGGCGTGTTCTTGCTTATCCCCGACTGCCCCACCAAAGTGAGACCGTCCCCGACCTTAACATGCCCCACCACCGCGCCTTGTCCGCCAATCTGCATCCCCATCCCAATCTGAGCCGAACCGGCAATCCCCACCTGCGCCGCAAACGCGCAGCACGGACCCATACGCACATTGTGGGCTATTTGAATCAGATTGTCCAATTTGCTCCCCGCGCCGATGCGGGTCTCGCCGAAGCGGGCCCGGTCGATACAGGTGTTGGCGCCGATTTCCACGTCGTCTTCTATGACCACCGTCCCCGCCTGGGGAATCTTATAATAGCCCCGGCCGGTCCAGGCATAGCCAAAGCCGTCCGAACCAATCACCGCCCCGGCCTGGAAAAGGCAGCGTTTGCCGATGGTCACCCGGTGGCAAATTTTCACTCCGGGATAGAGAATGCAGTCCTCGCCCAGCTTCGTTTCCCCACCGATGTAGGTCTGGGGATAGAGGACGCAGCGGTCGCCGACGACCGCCCCGGCTTCAATCACCGCCCCAGCGCCGATCGCCACGTTAATCCCCAAAATCGCCTCCGGCGACACCACCGCCGCCGGATGCACCCCCACCGCCGGCCGCGGGACCGGCGGATAGAGGAGTTCCGCCGCCCGGGCGAAGGCCAGGTCGGGATTATCCACCTTGAGAAAGGCCGTCCCCTGCCCGGTGGAAGGAGTGCCTACCGGCACCACCGCCGCCGTGGCCTTGGTGGCGGCTAATTGGTCCTTGTAGGCCGGATTGGCCAAAAAGGTCAAGTCGCCCGGCCCGGCCTCGGAAAGCGCCGCCAGACGGCAAACCGTCGCCTCGGGACTGCCGCCTTCCAAAGCGGCGCCGAGAAATTCGGCCAAACGGGCCAGGGTGACTTCGGGCATGGGGGGGACCTTTCCAGTCAATGGTTGCGGCAATGTCGAGAGCAGGTAGGCAGACCTTGGATCTGGACTTATGCAAAATCACCATTCAAACCGCCGAATGGCGATTCTTTAAAATCAAAACCACTGGAAATTCAGGCAAAAACGATTTTTGCAAAGTGGCGATTGGCGGTTAAATCGCCACTTTGCAAAAGTTCAGTTGGATCCAGGAAGAGATCATTTTTTCAACGAATCTGCCGCCGTCATCTCACATATGCCGTTGGCAAATTCCTGCAGGTTCTTGCAAGACCAACTTAGATCCAGCAAATCATTTAGGACACTTTCATCAGGAATAGCCATCACCTGTTCACGAACATCCGCTGGAATCGATGCAAAACGCT
>JAVBRG010000043.1:0-6844 GCA_031548195.1 Planctomycetota bacterium
CTGAACTTTTGCAAAGTGGCGATTAAACCGCCAATCGCCACTTTGCAAAAATCGTTTTTGCCCGAATTTCAAGGGTTTTTGATTTTACAAAATCGCCATTCGGCGGTTTGAATGGTGATTTTGCAAAAGTCCAGTTTTTAATCATACCGCTTCGCGGTATTCTAAAAAATGGAAACGCACAAAACAAGGGGGCTGGTTGCGCCCCCTTTGGAACCCCGCAACCAGCGATTCCGCTGGACTTGTTGAACCGCTTTTAAAACCGCTATTACCGCCACTATTACTACTGCTATTACCACCACTTTTTTTCTACCACTATTTGCCGAAAACCGCCAGCAGGAAACCAGCCGCCACCGCCGACCCAATCACCCCCGCCACATTCGGCCCCATCGCATGCATCAACAAAAAATTCGCCGGATTCGCCTTCGCACCCTCAACCTGCGAAACCCGCGCCGCCATCGGCACCGCCGAAACCCCCGCGCTGCCAATCAACGGATTCACCTTCCCCCCGGAAAGATGATACATGATCTTGCCGAAAATAATCCCCCCGGCCGTCGAAAAGGAAAACGCCAAAAGACCCAAAACAATAATCTTCACCGTCGCCGCCGACAGAAAACCGATGTTCTCCCCGTTCGGACCCGGCAAATAACCCACCGACGTCGCCCCCACCGTCAACGACAGGAAAATCGTCACAATGTTCATCAGGGCGTTCTGCGTCGTCTCGTTGAGACGCTCCACCACCCCGCACTCGCGGAACAAATTGCCGAGCATCAAACAGCCAATCAACGGCGCCACGCTGGGCAGCACCAAAACCACGAAAATCGTCACCGCAATCGGGAATATAATCTTCGTCGTCTTCGATACCTGCTTGTCCTGCTTCATCACCACTTCCCGCTCCTTCTTGCTGGTCAAGGCCCGCATGATCGGCGGCTGGATGAGGGGAATCAGCGCCATGTAGGAATACGCCGCCACCGCAATCGGACCCAATAAATGCGGCGCCAATTTCGCGGTCAGGAAAATGGCCGTCGGACCGTCCGCCCCGCCGATAATCCCGATGCTCGCCGCCTCGTTCGGATAAAACCCCAAAAAGATCGCCAAAATGAAGGCGCAATAAACCCCCAGTTGCGCGGCGGCGCCGAGTATCATCGAGGACGGCCTCGACATCATCGGCCCGAAATCGGTCATCGCCCCCACCCCCATGAAAATCAGGCAGGGGTAAATGCCCAATTTCACCCCCATGTACAATATGTCCAACAAACCGCCGTGATGCAGAATGTTGCCGTAATCCAAAGTCTGCGGATCCCCCTGGAACAGCTCCATGTGCATCATGCCGTTCAGGGGCAGATTCGACAACAGCATCCCGAAGGCAATCCCGACCAACAAAAGCGGCTCGAACTTCTTCACAATCGCCAAATACAGGAGAACGCAGGCGATGAAAATCATCACCACATTCTGCCAGTTCGCCGTAAGCCCGACAAACCCCGACATATTCCACAATTTGCTTAATACCGTAGATAATTCCATGACTTGAACCTCCCTTCTACGCCAGCGTCAACAGGGGAGCGCCAGTGTCCACGACCATGCCCTTGGCCGCAATCACCTGATCCACCTTGCCGGCGCGGGGAGCCTTGACCTCGATTTCCATCTTCATCGCTTCCAATATCACCAGCACCTGGCCCGCCGCCACGCTGTCGCCGGAATTCACCTTCACCTGCAATACCGTGCCGGGCATCTGGGCGTTAATCGCCTCGCCGGTGATCTTCGCCGCCGCCGCCGCCGACACCGGCGCCGCCACCGCCGCCGCCGCCGCCTGGGCCACCAGCGCCGGATTCGCCAATGGCGATGCGGCCGGAACCGCCGCCGGAGCGTCGGTGACACTTACCAATATCGCCTCGCCCCGCTCCACTTCCACCTCGTATACCTTGCCTTTTAGGGTAACGTTGTACTTCATCGCTTAGACTCCTTAAGCCGGTACGCCGGTCATTTTTTCTCGCGAATGGAAAGGAAACGCAGTTCATTCAGGGGCGCCTGCATTTCGTCGGCGACAATCGCCATCAACATCGCCGCCGTCTTCTCGTCGACGCCGTGCAGCTTGATTTCGCCCTGGGACCCCCGGGCCGGAATCATGTTCGCGTTCCGAACCGGCGCCGCCGGAGCGGCCGCCAAGGGACGCGCCGGTGTCGCGGCGGCAGCAGCCGGGACGCGCGAGGCGTCCAGCTGTTCCAGAACCGACCTTAGGGCGCGGATGACGAACATCAACACCACCAGCACGAAAAAGACAATGCAGAAGCCCACCACCGAAACACCCAGCGCGTCGGGGATGGACATGGCCTGGGGCACGGCCTGGGAAACGGCTTGACTGGTATCCATGGGCTTAGTCCACCTTTTCAATCGAATACTTCACCCGGTTCTCTTCCTTCTTCCGCCGGTGATCGAAAAACTTCTCGGCAATCTGCGGAAAGACGATGTAACTCAGGACGTCGTCGACATTCTTCGCCAAAGGCCCGGCTTCGGCCTTGCCTTTATCCATACCCGCCGGGAGCGTCTCGGCAAAGCGTCCGGTAAACGGCTTTTCGTCCCCCAAAACCTTCTTGATGAGGAGCGGGTCGATGTTCCCCGGCGGATGGCCGTACTCGCCCTTGATGTAGGCGGCGATTTCCTTCGACACCTCTTTGTAACGTTCCCCCATCAATACGTTCGTAGCCGCCTGCACCCCCACCATCTGGGACAGGGGCGTCACCAGCGGCGGATAACCCATGTCCTTCCTGACCCGGGGCGTCTCGGCCAGGACCTCGTCCAGCTTGTCCAATTTCTTCTGGGCGGTGAGCTGCGCCACCAGGTTCGACAGCATGCCGCCGGGGATTTGGTAGGTCAGGGCGTCCGAGTCCGTGCCCATGACCAGGGGGTTCAGGAGCCCGGACTTCAGGGCGGCGTCGCGAATCGGCTTGAAATAATCGTTGATGTGCTTCAGGAGCTTCATGTCGATGTCGACCTGGTAGCCGAGTTGTTTCAGGGCGTACACCAGCGTCTCGGTCGCCGGCTGGGAGGTCCCGCCGGAGAAGCAGGAAATCGCCGTGTCGATGACGTCGGCGCCGGCCTCGACCGCTTTCAGGAGGGTCATGAATCCCAGGCCGGTCGTGGAATGGGTGTGGACGTGCAGGAGCAATTTCGACGAGGACTTGATTCCCTTCACCAGATCGTACACTTCCGCCGGGCTCATCACCCCGGCCATGTCCTTGATGCAGAGGGCGGTCGCGCCCATGTTCTCGATTTCCTTGATCTGCTTGATGTAGTTTTCGATGCTGTGCACCGGGCTGGTGGTGTAGGATATCGCCACCTGGGCGACCGCCTTGTTCTTCAGCGTTTCCTTTACGGAAACCTCCAGATTCCGGAGATCGTTCAGGGCGTCGAAAATCCGCACGACGTCGATGCCGTTCGCGACCGAACGCTCGACGAATTTACGGACCACGTCGTCGGGATAATGTTTGTAGCCGAGCAGATTCTGCCCCCGGAGGAGCATCTGCAATTTGGTCTTCTTGCAGACCTCCTTAATCTTCCGAAGCCTCTCCCACGGGTCTTCGTTCAGGTACCTGAGGCAGGAGTCGAAGGTCGCCCCGCCCCAGCATTCCAGGGAATAGAAGCCGGCGTTGTCCAAATCCTGCAGGACCGGCATGAAGTCGTCGAACGGCATGCGGGTCGCCACCAGCGACTGATTGGCGTCCCGAAGAACCGTTTCCGTGAACAGCACTTTTTGCATGTGGAATCTCCTTGGTTATGAAACTGCGTTGTCGACTGTCACATCGACAACGCAGTTTGGCAATTTCCTTCCGCAACTACTTCTTCAAACGGCCGCGCAACGCTTCCAGTTCCACGTACATTTCCTTCGGCACCCGGTCGCCCAGGGATTTGAAGAATTCCTCCACCCCCTCGCACTCGGTCAGCCATTCCTGTTTGTCGATGGCGTAGAGCTTCTGCATAGTCTCGGCCGAAACGTCCAGGCCGGTCAGGTCGAGGTCGCCGTCCTTCGGGGTCGCGCCAATCGGGGTCTCGTTCGCGCCGACGTCGCCGCGGCAGCGGGCGAGAATCCACTCGAGGACGCGCAGATTGTCGCCGTAGCCGGGCCAGAGAAACTTGTTGTTGTCGTCCCGGCGGAACCAGTTCACATGGAAAATTTTCGGCGGATTCTTGCACTTCGCGCCCATGTCCAGCCAGTGCTGGAGGTAGTCGCCCATCGCGTAACCGACGAACGGCGCCATCGCCATCGGGTCCCGGCGGACTTCGCCCTGTTTCCCGTACTGGGCGGCGGTGCGTTCCGACGCCATCGTCGCCGCCACATAGGTGCCGTGGCGCCAATCCTTCGCCTGGTATACAAGCGGAGCCAGCCGCGCCCGGCGGCCGCCGAAGATGAAGGCGCTGATCGGCACCCCCTTCGGATTGTCGACTTCCTTCGAGCAGCAGGGGACCTGCTTAATCGGCACGGTGAAGCGGCTGTTCGCGTTCGCGCCCTCGACCGCTTTCCCGTCCTTGTCCTTCGCGTCCGGCGTCCAGTCCTTGCCGGTCCAGTCCTTGCCGTGGGCCGGGGGGGCCTCGTCGTGGCCTTCCCACCATACGGTGCCGTCGTCCTTCAGAAGAACGTTCGTGAAAATGGTGTTCTTTTTCACCGCGACCATCATGTTGGGGTTGGTCTTCATGCTGGTGCCGGGGGCTACGCCGAAGCAGCCGGCTTCCGGATTCACCGCCCAGAGCCGCCCGTCCTCGCCGATACGCAGCCAGGCGATGTCGTCCCCGACCGTCCAGACCTTGTAGCCTTTCTTTTTCAAACCTTCAGGCGGAATCAGCATGGCCAGGTTTGTCTTGCCGCAGGCCGAGGGGAAGGCGGCAGCGAGGTATTCGGTGTGTCCGTCCGGATATTCGACGCCGAGAATCAGCATGTGCTCGGCCATCCAGCCTTCCTTTTTGCCAAGCCACGAGGCGATACGGAGAGCCAGGCATTTCTTGCCCAGGAGCACGTTTCCACCGTAACCGGAATTGACCGACCAGATGGTGTTGTCCTCGGGGAAGTGGAGGATGCGGCGCTTTTCCAGGTCCAGTTGCGCCTTCGAGTGGAGGCACTTCGTGTAGCTGCCGTGCGCTCCCACCGCGTCCAGGACCTTCTGTCCCATGTGGGTCATGATTTTCATGTTGAGGACGACGTAGATGGAGTCGGTCAATTCAATCCCGTATTTCGCGAATGGCGACCCCACCGGGCCCATCGAGAAGGGGACGACGTACATGGTGCGGCCCTTCATGGAACCGTTGAAGAAGCCTTTCGCCTCGGCGTAGCCGTCGGCGCGGGACTTCCAATTGTTGATCGGGGTGGCGTCGTCTTTTTTGTCGGTGCAGATGAAGGTGAGGTTTTCGGTGCGGGCGACGTCGTTCAGGGCGGTACGGTGGTAAACGCAACCGGGGAGGAGCTTCTGGTTGAGTTCGATGAGTTCACCGCTGGCGAGGGCTTCCTTGGTGAGTTTTTCCGCTTCCGCCTCGCTGCCGTCGCACCAGTAAATATGATCCGGCTGGCACATGGCGGCCATTTCCTTGATCCATTCGTGCATTGCCTTGTTTTCCGACTTTCCTGCCATAGGTGTTCTCCTGGTGTGTGAGTGTCCCGAACCGGTTATTGTGAGAGGCCGTAGCCTGTGCACGCGCGTTTTCGAAATGCCAAGAAGAATTTTCGCTAATTTTCCCTTGTCGTTTCATTGTTTTTATTTACTGTGGATATGCGGTGCAATATTAAAAAGACACCCGAACCGACGCACGGTGGGTTCGAAAATTCCTTGGAATCGGGGTGACAATAAGTGAAACTTTGGCAAAATCTTACTAATCATGCTTAAATTCCTTATACTGTCAACGATTATTTTTTTTCAGACCCATAAACCGCCCGGCTGTGTCATTTGACTCTATCATCTTATGTAGAATTAACTTATCTCGAAAGGAACCGAATGTTGACCCGACCGGAAGCCATCGAATTGTACAAAAAATATAACGCGTCTCCCGCCCTTTTCCGGCATTCCCTGGCGGTGGAGGCGGTAATGCGGCACTTTGCGGCCAAATTCGCCGCCGACCCCGATTATTGGGGCCTGGTCGGCTTGCTTCATGACATCGATTACGAAATGTATCCCCAGGAACATTGCCAGAAAGCCCCGGAAATTCTCCACGCCGCCGGCTTCGACGACGCCTTTGTCCACGCCGTCGTGAGTCACGGCTGGGGCATCTGCTCCGACGCCGAGCCGACCCTTCCCATGGAGAAGGCCCTTTACGCCACCGACGAACTCACCGGACTCATCGCCGCCGCGGTCCTGATGCTTCCATCCAAAAGTCTGGCCGATTTGAAGTTGTCCTCCCTCAAGAAAAAATGGAAGGACAAGCGTTTCGCCGCCGGTTGCAGCCGCGAGATTATCGAAAAAGGTTGCGGCATGCTCGGCATGCCCCTGGATGAAGTCATGCAGGAGACGATGAAGGGAATGGAGGGGATACGGGCGGAGTGATGGCAAACCACCTGGAAATAAGGTAAACTGAAAGGTGCGGGAATAGGCGCGCCCCAAGGATGATCATGGACAAGCGGACCCTGGAGCAATCGCACGATTTGCTGGCGCGGCACTTCCTCAACTCGGCCGATCTCGCCGCCGGTTTGTTCCGGCATTACCTCGACCCGGAAATTACCCGCGCCATCGACCTCGACAGCCTGCAAAGCGAAACGGCCGATACGGTCGACGCCAGCCTGGGAAAACACCAGGGCGATTTTCGTTACCTCGCCCGCTGCAAAAATTCCGACGCCCAGTGTGAAGCGCTCATCCTCCTCGAACATCAG
>JAVBRG010000100.1:0-16748 GCA_031548195.1 Planctomycetota bacterium
GCCTAAATCTTCGGATAAATTTTCGTTTTCGTGGCCTTGGGCAAGGCGGAGCTTCGCAGGCAATATTGTACATATTGTGAAGAAGCTCCAACGCAGCCCAAGGGCACGAAAACGGAAAGCTATCCGAAGATTTAGGCTTTATGGGGCACTAGGCAGAAAAAGTTATTTCCGACCGAGCTGACGAAGTATGACGCGATGAAATACGTTTTCACAATTTCAATAGGCGTTCGGTATGATTTTCCGGGTAAATCGGGCGGCGGTTTGCCCGCTTTTCTCAAAAAGCCCACTCAACCGCCAGCCCGCGTATCCACCATAACCCTCGCCAGCCCTTGTCCCTGTTTGGCCCTGGAAGCCATGTCTAGAGAAAGAAAACGTCCATGTCGGAAAAGTCGCCCCGGTTTGTCATCCGTCCCGCCCAAGAAGCGGATTGCCCCCTGCTTTTGGAATTCATCCGCGACCTGGCCCGTTACGAAAAGCTCCTGCACAAGGTCGTCGCCACCGTAGAAGGTTTGCGGCAGCAATTGTTCGAGGAAAAACGGGCCGAGGCGCTTATCGGCGAAGTGGCTGGGGAAGCGGTGGCGTTCGCGGTATTTTTCCATAATTTCTCCACCTTTCTCGGGCACGCCAACATTTATATCGAGGACGTCTTCGTCAAACCGGAACACCGCGGCAAAGGTTACGGCAGGGCAATGTTCGCCAAAATCGCCCAGCTGGACGTCCGGCGGGGCGGCGGACGCCTGGAGTGGTGGTGCCTGGACTGGAACAAGCCGTCTATTGAATTCTACCATCGGCTGGGGGCCGTCGCCTGCGACGCCTACACCGTTTACCGGCTGGATGGCGAAGCCCTGACGGCTTTGGCGGCATCCGGCGCCGACGTCCCGTACCTGGAGGATGGCTGTCCGTGAAAAGGACCTATCAAGCCGGAGTCCTTATTGTCATCGCCGCGTTGATGTTGCTGTGCTTCTACAATATCAGCCTGACTTACCGATCGATCCAACGGCTTATCGACGAACAGCTCACCGCCAGCCTCGATACCCTGGACAAACAGGTGCGGCTCTCCAACACCATCACCGAAGTGGTGATGGGAACCTTCAACAAGAAAAATGTCGGCCTCGCCCACGCCCTCGCCGCCCTGGTTAAAAACCGGATAATCCTCGACAATCCCGGCCGGGACCTCGCCGCCGCCGCTTCTCAAGACGCCTCAACCCAACCGCTGAAATATCCGACCCGGGAGGAAATGCAGAAAATCGCCGACCTGCTGTCCGTCTCCGACACCGTATTGGTCGACCACACCGGCTACATCGTCGCCACCAGCAATCCCGGCTATCAAGGCTACCAGATGCGTTCGCACCCCCAGTCGCGGGTCTTCGACGCCCTCCTCGACAACACGGAAAAGGAAATCGTCCAAATCCCCCAGCCGAACGGTTCACAGGGACTCTGGTATCAGTACGTCGGCGTTCCCATACCCGGAATGCGCGCCTATGTGCAAGTCGGCAACAACCTCGAACACATCCAAACCACCCAGGACGCCATCGCCATCCAACGCAACATCGAGGTCATGGCCTCGGATCAAGGCCATTACCTCCTCATCGTCAAGGACGGACGCGTCCTCGCCTACCCCGACCCCGACCGGGTCGGCCAGGACGTCGGCAAGGAAAAATGGTTCGGCCGCATCCTCGAGGGCGACGGCTTCGATACCCTGAACGTCTTCGGCAAGGATTATCACGCCGCCTTCACCTCCCGCTACGCGGCCGGCCACATCCTCGTCTCCATGCTGCCGCAAAACATCTACAACCAAAAGCTGGACGTAATCCGCAAATCGGGCATCCTGTTCCTCACCATCTCCGGCCTGCTTCTGGCCGCCCTCTGGCTCATCATCAACCGCCTCAACCGCGCCACCAACGCCGCCAATCTGGCCAATCAGGCCAAGGGCAATTTCCTCGCCACCATGTCCCACGAAATCCGCACCCCCCTGAACGGCATCATCGGCTTCGCCGAACTCGCCATGAACGACTCCAAGGCGCCCCGACGCACCCGCGACTACCTCGGCAAAATCAAAACCTCCGCCGATGGCCTCATGCACATCATCAACGACATCCTCGATTTTTCCAAGATCGAGGCCGGCAGCATGGAACTGGAAAAAATCCCCTTCGATCTGGACGAAGTCATGAGCCAGTGCGAAACGATGATCCTTCCCAAAGCCGCGGAAAAAAACATCGCCCTCAACTTCATGACCGATCCCCTCCCCGGCAAACGCCTGCAGGGCGACCCCACCCGCCTCCGGCAAATACTCCTCAACCTGCTGGCGAACGCGGTGAAATTCACCACCGCCGGCAGCGTCGCCGCCTCCGCCGAATGCCAAAACGAAAACCCCGACAGCGTCGAAATCGCCTTCAAGGTCGTCGACACCGGCATCGGCATGACGGAAAAACAAATCGAACGGGTCTTCTCCCCCTTCTCCCAGGCCGACTCCAGCATCACCCGCAAATACGGCGGCACCGGCCTCGGCCTCCCCATAACCAAAAACATCGTCGAACTGATGGGCGGCAAGCTTGCCGTCCAAAGTTCCCCCGATCACGGCAGCCGCTTCTCCTTCACCCTGCCCTTCGACACCGTCCCCGACCATGCCCCCGCCCCCAAGCGCTCCCGCTCCGTACGCACCGTGCAACGCCCCTATTTCCGCGGCACCGTGCTGGTCTGCGAGGACAACGCCATCAATCAGGAGGTCATCGCCGAACACCTCAATCGGGTCGGCCTGAAGTGCGACCTCGCCCAAAACGGCCTCGCCGGCCTGCAAATGGCCATGGATCGCCATAACGGCGGCCAACCCTACGACCTGATCCTGATGGACATCCACATGCCGGTCATGGACGGCATGGAGGCGGCGAAGCAGATTATCGCCTTCGGCAGCACCACCCCCATCGTCGCCCTCACCGCCAATGTCATGGTCCACGACCGCGAAAAATACCTGAAACAGGGCATGCGGGACTGTCTGTCGAAACCGTTCCAGTCCCAGGAGCTCTGGGACTGCCTCCTCCAATACCTCTCCCCCATACCCCCTCCCGACACCGGCGTCTACGAACCCGTCGCCAATGCGCCCGAGGAAGGGGAGGGGCGGAAAAAGAAACCGGAGTCCGACACCGACACCAAAGTCCTCGACATGAAGCTGGGGCTGGAGCGTTCGGCCGGCAACACCCGGCTCTACGATCGCCTGCTCGGGAACTTCCTGCGGGACAACAAAAATATCGGCGTCGAATTGAAGGCCGCCCTGGAAAAACACGACCTCCCCTACGCCCACCGCCTCGCCCACACCCTGAAGGGGGTGGCGGGCATGATTGGGGCCTTGCGGCTGGCCGAGACGGCGGCGGGGCTGGAGGCGGCCCTGGCCAAGGGGGGGGAGGCCGCCACCGCCACCGTGCGGCTGAAAACCGTCGAGGACGAATTGGCGGCGGTCATGCTGGAACTCGGGCAAATGGCCTCGCCGGGGACCTCGGCCGCCGCCGTCATGCAGCCGGCCTCCGACGCTGGACCGCCCGACAGCCGGGTGGATCCGGAAAAGGCGCGGGATTTGTCGGCGCGTTTACGGGCGCTCCTGGCAGCCGGGGACATCGAGTGCCTGAATCTTTTGGATGAAGCGCGGCAGGTGTTCGGCAAGGTCCCCGGCGGCGCGGATCTGCTCCGGCAAATCGAGAATTACGATTTCCAGGACGCCCTGGACACCCTCGGCCGTTTGGAAAAAGATTAGGGTAGATTTTGCCGCCCGCTGACGACAAACCCCCTTTCTCCCTCTCCCCGGCCTGCCGCTCCGCCGGCACCGCCACCCCCCGGGCCCAGGCCCGGGAACGCCGGGTGCGTCGCGCCTGGCTGTGCCTGGTTCCGCTCGTGGCGGCGGCGGCTTATTACGCCGGCGGCTGGCTGGCCGGGACCGGGGTTCTCCTGGCCGGACTGGCGCTTTGGCGCCTGCTGCGATCGAAAACCGGACCGCGCCGCCGGGCTTTATGGATTGAACCCTTCCCGGCCAAACACGAAAAACTGCTTCTCCGCCGGATTCCCCACTACCGTTCCCTCGACCCCGCCGGGCGCGAACTTTTCCGGCAACGGGTCAAAATCCTCCTTTCGGAAGTGTCCTTTCATGGCGCCGGAACCAAGGTGACGGACGCCCTGCGCCTACGCGCGGCGGCGGCGGCGGTGATCCCCACTCTGGGCTTCGAAGAGTGGGAGTGGCCGGATTTACGGGAAATAATTTTCCGCCCCGACGGCATCGAAAACGGCATCTACCAGGCCGAGGACGGTCTGGTCACCGAATACGAGGAAAGCGGTATGGTCGGGGTCCCGGGCAACATGTCCGGAACCATGATGCTGTCCTCCCGCGACCTGGCCTGGGAGTTCGCCCATCCCGAAGACGGCTTCAACGTGGGGATTCACGAATTCGCGCATTTGATGGTGGCGGAAGGTTTGGCTCTGGCGGAGGCGGACCGCGGGGGCTGGACGGAGCTGATCCGGAGGGAGGCTGCGGAAATCCGCCGGAACGCCTCTTTGTTGGACGAATACGCGCTCCTGAACGAGGACGAATTTTTCGCCGTGGCGAGTGAACTCTTCTTCACCGTTCCCCGGCGCTTCCGGAATTGGCACCGAAAACTCTACGCCGTCCTGGCCCGCTGTTACCATAGCGACCCAGCGCTCTGGCTGGACACCGGGGAACCCGAACCGGATCGCCCGCCCCGCCGCCGCCGCCGGGGACGGCGGCGGCCGAGACCGTGATTCACATTTTCACGATTTCAATAGGCGTTCGGTATAATGCGGTTTTCCCATCCACCCGTCGCGCGCGGCGGGGAATGCCTTGCCTCAGCTGGTCCAGCCGAGGAGGCGGCTTTGCATTTCACCGATGCCGAGAATGCCGCGGGCGAACCCCTTGCGGACCAGCGCTTCCGGCAGGAATTCGTCGTACTTTTCAAAGAGGGGCACTTCCCCCGGGTAAACCAGTTCCAGCGGGTCCAGGGGTTTGCGGACCGTTTCGCCCAGGACCCCGAAGAAATCCTTTTTACCCGCCAGCATCTTGAACTGGAGAAAATACGGCCGCGATGCATCCAGCCCCGTCAGCCGGAGGGCCGGCGCGCATTTAAGCTTCAGGAAACGCTCCAGCGCCAGGAAGGCGTAGGTCCCCAGCCAGGGGAACAGGCACCACATGTCCCCGCCCAGGCAAATCAGCGGTTCCTCCGTCAGGCCGGAGTTACGCGCCACGTGCCGGGCGGCGTCCAGGCGGGCGACCGCGTTACGCATCAGGTAGGGATAGTTCTTGTCCTCCCTCAGGGCCTCCCGCATGCGTTCCAATATCCTGGTGTTGATGTCCCCCGGGCATTCGCCGAAATAGGCCGGCACCTTCCCCTTCACCTGTTCGCAATAGATTAGATGCCGCTTGTAGTCGATTTCCTCGACAATCCACACGTGCCCGGCCAGGGCGATCTTCTCGCCCACCGGCGGCGGCATGACGATGGTCCCCAGTTCCTGCGACCCCCAGCGCACGGTGTATTCCTCGTTTTCCTTGAACACGGCGTAGAATTTGTAGGTGTTCACCTGCCGCTCCCCCGCCAGACCGACGATTAGCCCGCCCCCCTCGGTCCTTTGCAGATGATCGTTCGCCAGCAGATGTTTCAGGAGCAGCTGGTAATCCTCCCGGCTGATGCCGTGGAAATAGCTTAGGGACAGCACCCGCGAAGCCAAAGCCGCCGGGGACATCTCCCCGCACGAGGCCAGGGTGGACATGGTTTGGTGGTAGAGGAGGCTGTAGGGAAGGCGGTCCAATTTCGGCGGCTCGACCCAGCGCTCCTCGGCGTAAAGCTGCACCAGGCCGATCCCTTGCAGGAGTTTCCAGGGGATGGTCGAAGGGAGCATCGCCCGCGCTTCCGGCACTTCCTCCCGCATCACGAACCACATTTCCGGCGGATTCTCGCGGCGGCCGGTGCGGCCCATCCTTTGCAGAAAGGACGAGACGGTGAAGGGGGCGTCGAGCTGGAAGGCTCGTTCCAGCCGGCCGATGTCGATGCCGAGTTCCAAAGTGGCGGTGGTGACGGTGGTTTGGAACTGCTCGTCGTCCTTCATGACCGCCTCGGCAGTCTCCCGGTAGGACGCCGAAAGATTCCCGTGGTGGATGAGGAAGCGGTCGGGTTCCCGGTTCGCCTCGCAGTATTGGCGGAGGGTTGTGGTCACCCCTTCGCACTCCTCGCGGGAATTTACGAAAACCAGGCATTTCTTGTGCCGGCTGTGTTCGAAGATGTAACCGATACCCGGGTCGGAATGTTTCGGCGCCAGATCGGTCCGCTGTTCAAGAACCGGCAGGGCGTCGGGAATATTCTTGTCCGCACCGGCTTGTTCCCCCTGGATGAAGAAGTGCTCCATCGACAGCCGCCACTTGACGCCTTTCATTTCGATTTTGGGGATGAGCGTGGGCCGGCCGGTGCCGGCGGCGAGGAATTTCCCGGTGTTTTCGGGGTCGCCGATGGTGGCGGAGAGGCCGATGCGCCGGGGGTTCACCCCGGCCATTTTCGCCAGGCGTTCGATGAGGCAGAGGGTCTGGCCGCCCCGGTCGCCGCGGAGGAGCGAATGGACTTCGTCGATGACGATGAAACGGAGATCCCCGAACATCCTGCCGATGTGGGAGTGTTTATGGAGAAGGAGCGCCTCCAGGGATTCGGGGGTAATCTGTAGAATTCCCGACGGGTTCTTGAGGAGCTTGTTCTTGTGGGACTGCTGGACGTCCCCGTGCCAGTGCCAGACCGGCACCTCCGCCTCGCGGCAGAGATCGTTCAGGCGCAGGAATTGATCGTTAATCAGCGCCTTCAGGGGGCCGATGTAAATGGCGCCGACCGAACGGGGCATGTCCTCCGTAAAGAGGGTCAGGATGGGGAAGAAGGCGGCTTCGGTCTTCCCCGAGGCGGTGGAGGCGGAAAGAAGGACGTTGGCGTCGGAATTGAAGATGGCGTCGCCGGCGGCGACCTGGATGGCCCTGAGGGACCGCCAGTTGTTATTGTAGATGAAATCCCGGATAAAGGGGGCGAAACGGGGGAAGATGTCCATGGCGATCCTTAAATTTCAAACTCCTCGAATTCCTTGGCCGATACTTCGCCTCCGTTATCCGGCTTGGCGAAGGCGAAGCTTTCGCCCCCCAGCAAATCGGCAATCTTCAGCTTCGGATTCTGATAAATCAGGTTCAAGACTTCTATGAAATCGCGGATGACTTCGCGGGGTGTGATCAGCTCCTCCGCGCCGATGCGGCCGAATTCTATCTTGATGAAATTCACCAGGTCTTCCTGGGTCAGGATCTGGCGGTATTCAAAAAGATCGGCGTGTATGGCGGCGAGCTTTTCTATTAAAACCAGAAGCTCCTCGTAGGTGAGGGCCTGAAGCTTGATCACCGGCGCCAATAAGTCCTGGACCCCTTCGCGGCTGAAGCGGCCGTCGGCCAGGCGGGATTTCAGGGCCTCGTAACTGTAGACGCCGCGGCGGGTGTCCTCGATGCACTGCGGCGTGCCGCACATGATTATCCCCAGGTGCCGGGCCTTCCCCTGCAGGGCGTCGTTGTACATGGTGAGGATTTTTTCGTAATTGTACTGGCGGGTGATGGAATTGGGGATTTTGTAGATGTTCACCAGTTCGTCAATCAGGACCAGGAGGCCGGCGTAGCCGGCCTGCCGGAGGAATGCGGCGAAAAGCTTGACGTATTCGTACCAGTCGTCGTCGGTGATGACGATGTTCACCCCCAGGGCGGCTTTGGCCTCGCTCCTGGTCGGGTATTCGCCACGGAACCACTTCACCACTTTCGCCCGGTCCTCGTCATTCCCCTCCAGGTGGGCGCGGTAATAGAGAATCAGCAGTTTGGCGAAATCGAAGCCGTGCACCATTTCGTTAAGGGAATGGATGACCGCGTAGATTTTCTTCTCGACCGCTTTGCCGAAGTCGGGGGAGTCGAACGGCAAACCGCATTCGGCCGCCACCTCCGCCTGGACGCCGCTGATCCAGCGGTCCAGGATGAGGGTCAGGGCCCCCCCTTCGGGGCGGGTTTTCGTGGACATGTTCTGGATCAGTTCCTTGTAGGTGGCGAGGCCCTGGCCTTTCGTGCCCTGAAGCCGCCGCTCGGGGGAAAGATCCGCGTCGACGACGACGAAATTCCGGTCCATGACGTGATTGCGGATGATCTGCAGAAGAAAGCTTTTGCCGCTGCCGTATTTTCCCGATATGAAGCGGAAGGTCGCGCCGCCGTCGGCGATGATGTTTATGTCGTGCAGGAGGGCGCCAATCTCCAGTTCGCGGCCGACCGCGATGTGGGGGAGGCCGACCCGGGGGACGACGCCCCCTTTCAGGGAATTGATAATCGCCGTGGCGATGCGTTTGGGTACTTTCATTTTGCGAACATCCCTTTCAGTTCTTCACGGTAATCCTCGAGCACCGCCGGCCGGCCGTCTTCGTAAACTAACGCGGTGTCGTGCAGGATCGGCAGGAGCTTTTCGTTGATCCGTTCGGCAAGAAGCGACGGCATGAGGCCCTTTTCCTTGAGAAAACCGTCATAAGGTTCGCCGCCCAGGAGACAGCGCAGGAAGCGTATTTCCAGCGCATCCAGACCGGCGCCGTTATTCACTTCCCCATTTTCTTTTTCCCCGCTTTCAGCCGCGGTCAAGGCTTCCGCCGCCTGCACCGGCGGGTTTTCCGTTTCTCCATCCCCCTCCTCCACCAGCAGCCGGTCCCGGGTCGAGCGGGCCGTCTCCCTGATGTCCCGCAGTTTGGAGATGTCGATGTCGATTCGCCGGGGCGCGTTTCTTCTCTTCTCCCCGAAATAAGCTTCGATTTCCTTTTCTATGATCTTCTTCAGCGTCTTGTTGGTCTTGCCGTCCTGCAGGGAGGACTTGTGGTCGAGAGCCAGCCGCATGCGGAAATCCACGCTCTTCAGAATCGCCCCGATTTGCCTGTTGCCTCTTCCGTACCAGACGAACCTCTCGCAATGCCACGAACCTTGTCGACAATAATATTTGAGATGCGGCCTGATTTCGTAATCCCGGTCCCCGGTTTGCGGTTCATAATGGAAAACCGCCGATTTGAACAGGTGGTAGGGAACCAGGGTTGTCCGGCCGAAGATTTTATCGTGTACGTTTTGTTTGGGCTTTTTCTGGTAGTATGCCGTGACGGCGGCGAAGACCCGCAGCGCCACCGTTTGCATTTCCTCCCGATTTTGCCGGAAAAACAGGGATTTTTCCAGATCATATGATGAAAGCGAATTCAGGGCGGCGAACACCTCCCCTTCGGGATGCGAGCGGTGGTCAAGAAGAATTTCCACCGCCTGGTCGTCATCCGCGCCGGGGAGCCGGTCGAGGAGCGCCCGGTCAAGATTATGGTAAATGACATAGTCCCTCAGCCACATCTCGACGTAGGAGCTGATGCGGTCGTCCTGGACGCGGTAGACCTGCCAGAAATCGAGCAAATCCTGGAAGCCCGCCTCCGGCGAAGCCGTACCGATTTGGTTCAGAAGCTCGTAGATGTAGACGAAAGCGAAGGACAGCGAAGTTTTCTCGGTCCGGCCGTCCCTGACTTTCGTTCTCCAGGTGAAATAGCCCCGCAGCTGGGCGTCGGTCATGTCCTGGTAGGTCGGGTAATAGTGCATGAATTCGCCGGGATAAACGTAGTCGTCCCGGTAATCCGCCATGAAGCGGCCCTGGTCGATGAAGATTTTCTCACGCGAGTTCGAGATCCGGGCCAGGTTGCGCATTTCCCGAATCTTTTCCGGAACCATTTTGCCGAATTGCGATCCGGTCATGACCAGCGGTTCGTCGCGGTAAATCTTTTCTTCGAAAAGATTCGTCTTGGCGAGTTTGGGGCTCGCCATGATTTTGTCGATTATCCACTGGGTCCGCGATTTTTCCGCCACCATCCGTCTCCTCTGCCGCCGCCGCGCCTCCCCAATTGTACGGCAAACCCCCGGAAACACAAAGGTCCGGCCGCGCTTTCCGGCGGCCGGACGTCAGGTAATACTTATTTTCGAAAAAGCGCCGCTAGCTTGGGGCCGTCCCCTCACCCCACATCCTTCTCCATCATGATGTCGAGGATGACCTGGTCCGTCTTCACCATCCCCGGGCTGGAGACCCGGCCCATGTTGCGGATGGCGTCTTCGGCGTTGACCGCGGCGATGCCGTCCGTGGAGGAAATGACCGCGCCGTTCAGGGACAAAATCGCGCTCATCAGGGCGGCGGAGGAAGCGGTCGCCAGCTTGAGGGCGCAGCCGATTTTGCCGCCGTCGCAGATAATCCCGGTGACGTTTCCGGCCATGTTGACGATGGCGCCTTCTATTTGTTTGTCCGTCCCACCCATGAGCCAGGTCATCGCCGCCGACGCGGCCGACGCCGCCGACACGCCGCAGCCGCAGAGGGCGGAAAGTTTTCCGGTGAACTGTTTGATGTACACGTTCAAGAGGTGCGAGAAGGCGAGGGCCTTGTTCAATTGTTCGGGGGTCGACTTCAGGTATTTGGCCAATTCCACCAGGGGGATGACCGCCATGATGCCGTGGTTGCCGGAGCCTGCCGAGGACATCACCGCGTGCGGACAGCCGGCCATGCGGCTTTCGGCGCAGGCGGCGGTGCGGAGCATGATGCGGCTCTGCAGGTTGTCCCCCCACAGGTTCGAACCGAGGGCGGTTTTCAATTTGTCGGTAATCCCCACGCCCACGCCGCCGCCGAGGCCGACTTCGGCGATTTTTTCCTGCAGGTCGACGCCGTCCGACATGAAGCGGAGGCTTTCGTCGTCGATGGTGTCGACGAGGGCCTTGAGTTCCGTCACCTTCATTTTGACCAGGCGCTGGTGCAGGTCGTCGCCGGCTTTGGCTTCGGGTTTTTTCTCCAGAAGGATGTTGTTGTTCGCCTTGGTGAAGACGATACCGGCGTGTGAATTCCGGATTATCGAGATGCCGATGCCTTTGGTGGTGATGATGTCGGCGCGGCAGTAAAGTTGGTGTTCTTCGGGGGCGATGCAGATGACGACTTTCTTGTCGTCGACCATGTGGCTGGCTCGTTGACGGTCCGGGTCGGTGGCGGCGGCGAGGAGCTGGAGGCCGGGGGCGGGGTCGCCGATGGCCGCGCCGAGGGCGGCGGCGTACTTCAGTCCGACCTTGTCGTAACCGGGGATGCCGACGGACATGCCGTTTTTGTAGATGCCCGGGTTCACTTCCATCTTGATGGAAACGACTTCGCCCTTGATGGCGTTATAGGCGTCGGCGGCGGCCAAAGCCACGCAAACGGGTTCGGTGCAACCGAAGGCGGGGACGACTTCCTTGCCGAGCAGTTCCAGGGCATCGTGTTTGGTGAGCATAACGTTGAATCCTCCAAAAAAAGGCGGGAAACGCCTGTCGCAAAAGCCGAAAGGGGATTAGGTAAATACCAGCTTATACGATGCGTCATGAATATGCAATCATATTGAGGGCTGGGGGGCCATTCAACGCGGGCAAAAAAAATGGTTTTTTTCATCTTCCCCGCGTGAACGGTTTTATAACCGGCTGTTGAAGTTGCTCTCCGCGGAGCAGAGCGGTTTGCGGTTGCGTTGCCCCGAACGGAAGTCCCGGTTGCACGGGCCCCGTGGGGTTTTTGGACAGGGCGTGTGCGTGCAATTTTACGGGTCACGTGCCGGATGCTTGACGTTCGGTATACACACGCCCGGGGATTCCCCGACCCGGTTTCCCCGCCCTTTCACCCTACGGGTCCCGGGAAGAGCTCGCCGGACTTCCGTTCCTTTTTTTCGAAAAGGAGCGTGGTTATCCATTTCCAAGCCTGGGGGATGGATGTATAATAATGGTATGACATGGTTATATTTCAAAGCTGAACGGAGTTTGCCATGAGGAACCTGCCGCTCTTTTTTATCGTCCTGGCCGCGTGCCTGTTTAACTTCTCCACCCCCCTGACCGCCGCCGATAATTCCGGCATCAAAGTGTTGCATATATATACCTGGGAGGATTATTTCGCACCCGAAGCCATAAAACTTTTCGAACAAGCCCACGGATGCCGGGTGGACTTCACCTATTACGATTCCAACGACACCATGATGACCTCGGTGCGCGGCGGCGACGGCTACGACATCATCACCCCCATGCCCACCGCCGTCCGGCACTTCATCGATGAAAACATCCTTCTCCCCCTCGACCACACCCTCATCCCCAACCTCCGGCACATCGACCCCAAAACCCCGGCCCTGGACCACGATCCGCAAATGCAATTCAGCGTGCCCTATACCGTCACCATCACCGGCATCGGCTATAACCGCAACAAATTGCCGGTCAACGCGCCGCGAAGCTGGGAGATCTTCGCCGATTTGCGCATAGGCAAAAAAGTGGCCATGCTCAACGATTTTCGCGAAACGCTTGGCGCCGCCCTGAAGGAACTCGGCTACAGTCTCAACACCACCAATCCGGAGGAAGTCGCCAAAGCCGGCCAGCTCCTCAAATCCTGGAAAAACAACCTGGCCGCCTTCGACGTCGATCGCGCCAAAGTCAGCCTGCAAAACGGCGAATTTCTGGCCATCCAGGGTTATAACGGCGACATCGCCCTCATCATGTCCGAAAACCCCGACATCGATTTTTTCGTACCCAACGCCGGCACCTCCCTCAACGCCGACACCTTCGTCATCCCCCTCGACACCGACGCCGCCCCCCTCGCCCACGCCTTCATCAATCATTTTCTCGACCCGGCCATCGCCGCCATGAACATGGAATACACCAAATACTTCATGCCCAATCCCGCCGCCGTCGCCATGCTGCCGGAGGAAATGCGCAACAATCCCTGTTACACCATTCCCCCCGAACTGCTGGCCAAATGCGAGATGATCCACGATCTGGGCGCCTTCGAGGAAGTCTACGAACAGGTCTGGGACGACGTGCTCATCGGGCAATGAATTTTCCCCATGCCGCGTGGCGGTTTTCGCCGGTCCCGGCCGTGTACAATTCCGGTAGCGGAACGAAATGGTGAAAATGATTTTTTCACAGAGGACACAGAGTTCACGGGGTGCATCTCAGCTCTGTTACGTCAATCCGCATCCTGTCACGCTTGGAACTACCCCACCCGTCATTCCGGCGCCGCGAGCGTTCAACCGGGGGGAGGCAGAACTCGCCGGAATCCAGGCCGATAAACGATCGCTACCGTGGCGTTTGCCCCTTGTCTTACGGAGTTGCAAGTTCCGACCCTGATAGGGCGTTTAGTGGAACCACCAAGCGACGGAGCGACGGTTTATCGGCCTGGATTCCGGCGAGTTACGCCTCACCCCGGTTCAATGTTTATGGCGCCGGAATGACGTGTGGGGTGGTGTCCAGGGTAACAAGGATGCGGATTGACGTAACAGCGTTGAGATGCGCCCTATTACCCTAACGTTAGAAAGTTCAAGTAGCCGTAATTTGTTAATTAATTTTGCCAACTCAACGCTGGCATTTTTAGAGCTGCCCCTGATGAAAACAAAACCCTTTCGAACACAGGGGTTTATTTTTCGAGGAAATAGAGCGGCGGTCTGCTCGTTTTTTTTCGGAACGTCCACAGAAAGGCGGTTATGCCAAACACCCCCTTGCATTCGCGTCACCTGGAACTGGGCGGCACCATGGCCCCCTTCGCCGGTTGGGACATGCCTCTCTGGTACAAATCCGGCGCCGTCAAGGAACACCTCGCCGTCATCCAAAACGCCGGCCTCTTCGACACCAGCCACATGGATGTGGTCATTATTTCCGGCCCCGGCGCCCGCGCCTTTCTCGACCACGCCTTCACCCGGGACATCAGCCAGCTGGCCCCGGGCCGTTGCGCCTACGGAGCATTCCTGACCGATGCCGGCCACTGCCTGGACGACGCCATCGTCTATCCCTTCTCCGACGACCGTTTCGGCTTGGTGGTGAACGCTTCGATGGGAGAGAAAGTCGCGGCGCATTTGCGTTCGCTGCCGGGTGCGGGAGGTCTGGCCCTTACCCTGCCGGAGCCGCGCCTGGCCAAAATCGACCTGCAGGGTCCTTCGGCCGCAAAGATCCTGGCGCGCCTGTTTTCCAGCCCGGTGATTTTCGAAAAATTCCCCTATTTCTCCTTTATGGGCGATTTCGAATTGTCGCGTAGTGGGGTCAAACTTGCCGACGGCACGCCGATTTTGCTGTCCCGCACCGGTTATACCGGTGAACAAGGTTTCGAAATCTTCCTTCCTTCCGCCCGGGTCGGTGAAATTTGGGATCAACTTCTATCCGCCGGATCGGGTATACTTCCCTGCGGCCTTGCCGCGCGGGATTCCCTGCGTACCGGCGCGGTTCTTCCCCTGAGCCACCAGGACATTGGCCCCTGGCCTTTCATCAATCATCCCTGGTCCTTTGCCTTGCCGTTGTCGGGGGACGGCGTGTTCACGAAGGACTTCGTCGGTCGCGGGGGTTTGGATCCGTCGAGTCCGCACACCTTGCCGTTTGTGGGTTTCGACCCGCGGCGTATCGAGCCGCATGAAGCGGTGGTGTTGAAGGATGGCCGTGAAGTCGGGATGGTGACGACGATAGTCACCGACATGGCGCTTGGCCGGCTTGACGGCGTGGTCCGTTCGTTAAAGAGCCCCGGCCTGCCGGCCGGTTGGACGGCGCGGGGCTTGTGCTGCGGCTTTGTCCGGGTGGAGACGGCCTATCCCGAAGGCCAGGAATTAATCCTGAAGGACAAACGCCGCGAAATCCGGGTTGAGATAGCGACCGATCTCCGCCCGGATCGCGGCGCCCGTAAAAAGCTGTCGTTGTGAGTAATTTATTTTTTTTTCTGGACAATTCCCCCGGGATTTGTATACTCAAACGCTCCAAATTGGCCCGGATGACAATAAATCCTCACCCGCCCAGCCAAAGCAATAACATTTATATTCTCCACTCCCCTGTAGCTCAGCTGGTAGAGCGTCGGACTGTTAATCCGCAGGTCGCTGGTTCGAATCCAGCCGGGGGAGCCAACATAACAACCGCAACCTCAAGGGGTTGCGGTTTTTGTTTGAATTCGCAATGTTTACCGTCTATCATATCCGCACCCTTTCCCGCACCAATAGGACGGAAAGGACTCCGTTTGGTCATGCAAAAGGAGGGCGGATAATGCCAAGACTCAGTATTCACCCCATTCCCAAAAAACGTTACCACGGCGGCCGCTGGCGCATCTACTGGAAATGGAACCGCCAGCAGTTCTCGGTAGCCACCACCCACACCAACCAGAAGAAAACGTCCCTGGTCGACGTCGACCTCCGCCTCTTCTCCGCCGCCTTGGCGATGGAGCTGCCAGTATTCCCAGAGGAATACCTGGCTTCCCCCGCCATCATCGCCTACCTGGACGCCCGCTTCCCCAAAACCGCCGCCGCCGCTTCCCCCGACGCCGAAGCCTGGCTCGCGGACTACGCCCAGGAAATCACCGGCGAATGCTCCCCAAAATGGGCCGAAATGTCCGTAGTTCGCCTCCGCGCCCTGGACAAAGACGCCGGCGGCATCACCACCCTCACCCCCGAAATCGCCTCAAAATACCTAGCCGTCCTCACTGCCAAACGCAGTATCGGAACGCGAAACCGTTTCCTCGCCACCTTCAGCCGTTTCTACAAGTGGGCCGTCCGCACCGAACGAACCAAGATAAACCCCTTCGCCGGCATCAAGACCCTAAAGGAAGAACGCCTAACCGACATCGTCTACTGCACCCCGGCTGAACGGGACGATGCCATCGCCCTGGCCAAAGCGACCGGCTGGAAAGAATGGCTCGCCATCCCCATCGCTTTCTACTCAGGAATGCGCCGCGAAGAAATCGCCAACCTAATGTGGCCGGACATCCGTTTCGACGCCGGCCTGATTGTCGTCACCAAAACGAAAACCCGAAAAAGCCGCACCATCCCCCTGAACGCCACCCTGGAGGAATATTTCCTAGCCGTCCCAGAGGCCGAACGCACCGGCCCCGTAGTCACATGCCCACCGAACATCGACAAACTGTTACGCATGGACAACCTGATGCGCAAGGTCCAAAAGCTAAAAAAAGCCGCCATGCTCTCGTCCCTGAGCCTAAAACGCCCTGCCCCATCGCGTTCAAAAGAATACCAGGCTAAGCGCGAAGCCTACGAAGCTGAAAAACAAAAACAGACCGCCTCCATCGAAGCGGCCCTGGAACGCTTAGGCTGGAACGCCTGGCGCCACACCTTCGGCTCCCTCCTAGCCCAAGGCGGCGTCAGCCTTGACAAAATTTCCTCATGGATGGGGAATACCCCCGAGGTATGCCGCCGCCATTATGCGCAGTTCATTCCGAGGGACCGGCGGGACGGGGAAATCGATAAGCTCTGATCATAGTAATCGACCTGTCCGCCAGGGCATTCAGCGCAGGGTTTGGGATAGTCGCGACGGGTTCTATTGTATTAAATCCATATGTATTGATACAAATATAGTTATGATCTGGACTTTTGCAAAATCACCATTCAAACCGCCGAATGGCGATTTTGTAAAATCAAAAACCCTTGAAATTCGGGCAAAAACGATTTTTGCAAAGTGGCGATTGGCGGTTTAATCGCCACTTTGCAAAAGTTCAGTTATTAATGAACAGGGAGGCAATCGATATGATTTTCTCGACTACGCTACACATGAGGAGCTTGCGGCGTCCACGGATATCATAGTGTCCTCGGGCGCCGCGCGCATGGCCATTCGGGCTTCACTTCGATTGGAAATGGCGTGGCGCCAGGAACCGACGGTTAATAATGAAGGGTGCCATTATAAAGCAGGA
>JAVBRG010000047.1:0-7052 GCA_031548195.1 Planctomycetota bacterium
TCCCTGGGTCTGGTCGCGGTCATCTGCCTTCTCATCCTCGCCGTCGGCTTTGGCGTGGGGTCGCTTTCCGGCTGGCTCGGGGGCTGGGCGGACGCCGTCCTCATGCGAATCTGCGACGTTTTCATGACCTTCCCCACCTTCCTGCTCGCCCTGTTTCTGGTGGGGATTCTCGGCCGGGGCCTGACCAACGTGGTCATCGCCATCGTCCTGACCCACTGGGCCTGGTACGCGCGCATCACCCGGGGCATGGTCGTGCAATTGCGGCGGCGCGACCATATCGCGGCGGCGCGGCTGGCGGGAGGAAGCGCGGCGGGGATATTTCTCCGCCACGTGTCCCGGCCGGTCCTGGCACAGATTCTCATCCTGGCCAGCCTCGACCTCGGGCACATGATGCTGCACATTTCCGGCTTGTCGTTTCTCGGACTGGGTATTCAAGCGCCGACCGCCGAATGGGGGGTGATGATTAACGATGCCCGCGCCCTGGTCGGGAGCAATCCCGGGCTGGTGGTGCTGCCGGGGCTGATGATTCTCCTGACCGTTCTCGCCTTCAATATCCCGGGGGAACGCCTTCGCGACTGGCTGGATCCGACCTTGGTCAGTGAAAGCGAGGCGCCATGAGCTGCCGCCGCATCACGGTCCGGAATCTCACTCTGGCTAGCGCCGGCGCGGCTGGCCGCCGGCTGGTCGAGGGAATCGGCTTCGAACTGGAAGGCGGGGCGTCCCTCGCTTTGGTGGGCCGGAGCGGAGCGGGAAAAAGCCTGACGGCGGGGGCGATTCTGGGGATTATTCCCCGTGGGGTCAGGAAAATATCCGGGGAAATAATTGTGAACGATTGTTCAGTCGGGGAACTGGACCAGCCGGGACTGCGGCGTCTCCGGGCCCGGGAGGTGGGGATGATTCTTCAGAATCCGCAGAGCGCATTCGACCCGGTTTTCACGGTCGGAAGCCACTTCAAGGAAACGATCGCGGCGGGAAACAGGAGCGGGAAGGCGGCGGACCTGAACGCGGACTGGCGGGAACGCGCCTTGAGGGCCCTGGCGGAAGCGGATTTGGCCAGTCCCGGGGAGCTATTGTCGGCTTATCCCTTTCAACTCAGCGGCGGCATGGCCCAGCGGGTGATGCTGGCATTGGCCCTGGTCAACAATCCCGACTACCTCATCGCCGACGAAGCCACCAGCGACCTGGACAGCCAGTCGCAACGGCGGATTCTCGATCTTCTGGACGCGCGCCGGCGCGAGCGGCATTTGGGACTCCTCATCATCACCCACGATCTGGGGGTGGCGGAACGGATGGCGGAACGGGTGGCGCTGCTTCATGCCGGCCGGCTGGTGGAAATGGGGACCACCGCCGAAGTGTTCCGCCAGCCACGCACCCCACCGGCGCGGGAGCTGGTGGAGGCGCATCGCAGCTTGTACGGGGAAAAGTTCCGCCGGCTGATTCGTAGAAGCGGGAGGCTGGGGCATGACGGTGATTGAAGCGCGGCTGCTCCGGAAAAGCTATCGTCGGGGCGGGGTTTTCAGCGGCGGCCGGGTGATCCGGGCGGTGGGAGGGGTGAGTTTAACCTTGGCGGAGGGGGAATGTTTGGCCTTGGCCGGCGCCAGCGGTTCGGGGAAAAGCACGCTGGGGCGGCTGCTGCTGGGTTTGGAGAAACCGGACGCCGGGGAAGTTTTCCATATGGGACAAAAGCTCGGGGATATTCCCAAGCGGTCGGCGAAGGAGTACCGCCGGCTGGTCCAGGCGGTGTTTCAGAATTCGCAGGGGGCGGTGAATCCGGCTTTTTCCGCCCATGACATTATCGCCGAGCCACTGGTGAATTTTTTCCGGCTGGGGGGACCGGGGCTGGAGCGGCGAGTGGCGGAACTGCTGGAACGGGTCGGCATCGACCCGGGGGAAATGCGGAAATTTCCGCATCAATTCAGCGGCGGCGAGCTGCAGCGGATTTGCCTGGCCCGGGCGCTGGCGCCCGAACCCCGGGCGATTATCCTCGACGAAGCCCTGAGCGACCTCGACACCATAAACCAGGTGCGGATTATGGAACTCCTAAAAAAAATTCGCCGCGAAGACGGCATGGCCATGCTGTTCATCTCCCACGATATGCGTTTGGTGGCGGAGATGGCGGAGCGGGTGGCGGTTATGCGCGAAGGGGTGCTGGCGGGGGGAATTGTCGATTTGCGGGCGGAGGGGCCGCTGTCGGGGGAGTTCAGGGAATTGCTGGAGGTGGTTTATTAAATAGGCGGTTCATAAAATAATCGCGAAACTCTGCAGCCGTAGCCGGACTATTAGGAAGGACCAAAGTATTTTCGGCATTCTTGGTTTCGCCGTTTCTGGTCCAGTTCATGCTTCCGGTCACCAAAGCGCACGCGTCGACAATCATGAACTTGTGATGCAATTGGCTTTTTAATGCGAAACTCCGCACATCGACCCCCGCTGCCGTAAGCCGCCGGGTTTGGCTTCCCCGCGCTGAATTTTGCGAACGATCATGGATGATTTGCACGGCGACTCCCCGCCGGTGGGCGGCGATGAGGGCGTAAGCGAGGTCGGGGTCGGTGAAGGAATAAATGGCGACCAGTATTTCGCCAGTGGCGCGATTGATGAGGTCGATGATGGCATCTTTGGCTCCCCCTTTCGGCGAGAAGTAGACGCGGATTTCCGTTGGGGGTTCGCACGCGGGGGCTTGAATTGTTTTCGGCACCAGCATCAGGCAGAGTAGAAAACCTACTACAATACCAGCCACTGCGATTGCGACAACACCCATAGCGGCCCGCATCCGGAGGCGAGGTGGTAGGGGCGAGGCGGGATTATTGGCAGGGTGGTTGTCCATGCGGCCGGTTTTGTTGGCGGCATAGACCGATATAGGACGTCTTGAAAGCAGGTTTGTAAATGCAACACACATATACCTCGAAACAACGAGGCACCGCCCGTCCGCGCCGTCTAGGTACCGCCAAGTACCTGTATAAACACGGAACATGGCGGCACCTCAAGATGAGGTGCGCCATATCCCGAATGTTTATACAAAATTTTGGCGGAATTTAGACGGCATTCGGTCTACGACGCAAAGTTAAAACCACAAATTTTGCGAAGTCAAAGTAGAGGTGATTAAACGCAATATATTAGCTAGCGATAGGCAAATCTCCTGTTAGAAGCGAATTTATCATTCTATTGCATCCTACCACACCATATCTGTCAACATACCGCTATGCGCCAGTAGACAGTCGATCAGGCGCATATCAACTGTGTTACCCTAATACGCAACCTGTTACGCCGGACTCCTCCCCACACGTCATTCCGGCGTCGCAAGCGTTCAACCGGGGGGAAGCGTAGCTCGCCGGAATGACGCGTGGGGAGGAGTCCGACGTAACAGGATGCGGATTAACAGCCCGGTAACACAGTTGAGATGCGCCCCAATCCATCCTGCCTTCAATGCGACAAGGCCCCGCGGAGAATCCCGCCCACCCGTTCCGTCTCCACCAGGAACGCGTCATGTCCGTATTGACTGGGAATGTCGATGTAACTCACCGGTTTCCCCGTCTGGCAAATCGCCCGGATTAAATCCCGGCAACCCTCCGGCGTATAAAGCCAGTCCGAAGTGAAACTAGCCACCACCGTTTCCGATTGCAAACGCCGGCAGGCCTCCAGCAAATCCCCCCCGCCCCAACGCAAAGCGGCATCGTAATGATCCATCGCGCGGATGATGTAGAGATAAGCGTTCGCGTCGAACCTGGTAACGAAACTCCGGCCCTGGTAATTCAAATAACTCTCCACCTCGAAAACTTCGTCTTCAAGGGCGAAATCCTCCTCCCCCTCGCGGATGCGGCGAATCCGCCGACCGAACTTCGAGTCCATCCCCTCTTCCGAAAGGTAAGTGATATGCGCCAGCATCCGCGCCGCCGCCAGACCGTGCTCGGGATAGACGTCGTCGTAATAATCGCCTTTGCGGAAATGCGGGTCGTTCGAAATTGTGTAACGCGCCACCGCGTTGAAGGCCACGCCCTGGGCCGACAGATGCGAACTGGCCGCCAGAATTATCGCCTTCCTGACCCGGTCGGGATAAGCCAGCGCCCACTCCAATGCCTGCTGGCCGCCAAGCGACCCGCCAATCACCGCAAACAGCCGCTCCACGCCCAGCTTCTCCAAAAGGAGCTTCTGCACCAAAACCCAATCCCCCACCGTCACCACCGGAAACGTCAAACCATAAGCCCGCCCGGTGGCGGGATTGACGCTGGCGGGACCGGTCGTGCCGTAGCAGGACCCCAAAACGTTCGAGCACACCACGAAGAAGCGGGTGGTGTCAATCGGCTTCCCCGGCCCAATCATCGAATCCCACCAGCCGGGTTTATTGGCCCGATAGCCGCGATGCGGCGACGAAGTGTCGCGGTCCGGTTTGATGCGGCCGGATATGGTTTTCCGCTCGGCGGAGCGGTCCCAGCCCGCCACATGCGCGTCGCCGGACAAGGCGTGGGCGATCAGGATGACATTGTCGCCTTTGGCGTTCATCTCGCCGTATGTCTCGTATTCGACCACCACTTCAGCCAAAGTATCCCCGCCTTCAAGGCGAAGCGGATTTTCCGCCGTGGCGATGACGGCGTGCCGCGGCTCGACCCAACCGACCGAAAAGGGACTGTCGGGAGGATCGGGGAGACGTTTGGTTTTTGGGGTTTGACTCATAAATACCTCAAAAATACTTCGCCGCCGCGCCACGGAGACAATTCCTCACATCCCTGGCCGAGGACAAACTCATCACGCTGGCCGCCACCTTCCGCGCCGCTTCGAGTGACGAACTCCGGATGATCTTCTTCACCTCCGGAATCTGAGGTGGACTCACGGAAAAATTCCTGAGCCCCAAGCCCAGGAGAAAGAGGACAAACACCGGATCCCCGGCCATTTCCCCGCACATGCTCACCGGCACATTGCCCGCCTGGGCCGCTTCGATAATGTACTTCAGGGTCCGCAAAACCGACGGGTGCTCCGGCCGGAACAGCTGCGCCACCTGCTCATTGGTGCGGTCCACGGCGAGAAGGTATTGAATCAGGTCGTTGGTGCCGATGGAGAAGAAATCGCAAATGTCACAAAACTGATCCAGCGTCAGCGCCACCGACGGCACCTCGACCATAATCCCAATCTTCATCTCCGGGTCGAAGGCCAAACCTTCGTTCGACAACCGCTCCTGGACGCTCCGGACCAGACGCACCACCTTCTGGACTTCGTCCCGCGAGCTCACCATCGGGATAAGCATCTTTACTTCGCCGAAAGCGGAAGCGCGGCAAATGGCGCGGATTTGATTGCGAAACAGGTCGGGATTGGCAAAACAATAACGGATGGCGCGGCAGCCGAGGCCGGGATTTTTCTCGATGGCGAAGGACTCGCCGTCCTGCAAATGGAACGCCTTGTCGTAACCCAAATCCAGGGTGCGTATCGTCACCGGTTTTCCCGCCACCGCCTTGACCACCCGGGAATAATTGGCGAAATGCGTCTCTTCGTCCGGTTCGCCCTCATTGTCCAGATAAATGAACTCGGTGCGGTAAAGGCCGATGCCGTCGGCGGAATTGCGGAGAATCGAATCCGTCTCCTGGGGGAACTCGATATTCCCCTGCACATGTACCCGGCAGCCGTCGAGGGTGACCGCCGGCGCGCCGGCCTCCGACAGCAATTCCGCCCCGAAGCGGCGGAAATCGGCGCGGATTTTCTCGTAAGCCGCCCGGGTCGATTCCAGGGGGGAAATAATCAGGAGTCCCCGGGAACCGTCGAGAATCACTTCGGTTCCGGACTGGATGGTGTCGGAAATATTGCCTAGCCCGACCACGGCGGGAATCTCCCTGGCCCGGGCGACAATCGCGGTGTGGCCGGTGGTGCCGCCGATGTCTGTCGCGAAGCCGAGGATGTGCTCCCGGTCCATGTCGGCGGTTTGCGAAGGGGTGAGGTCGTGGGCGATAATGACCACTTCGCGTCCGAGCGAATGCAATTCCTCGTACTGCCGGCCGAGAATGGCCCGGAGCAGCCGGCGCTCGATGTCCTGCATGTCGTTGATGCGGGGACTGAGGAAGGGTTTACCCTTGAGGCCGCGGACGTATTCGCCGATGGTGCATTGGACGGCGTATTCGGCGGTCATGCGGTTGCGTTGAATGCGGCGGAGGACTTCGGAATTCAGGGAAGGGTCGGAAAGAATCAGGACGTGGGCGTCGAATATCGGTCCGACATCCTGCCTGGCGTCGGCTTGCACGGCGCTTTTCAGTTTGGAAATTTCGGCTTGTGCCTTGGCTACAGCCTGCTGGAAGCGTTCGACTTCGGCAGGTATGAGTTCCTCTTCGGCAAGATAGGTTGGTGGTAATTTCGACTCCACCGACCCTAAAACATATGCCGGCCCGATGGCGACTCCTTGAGAGACGGGAATTCCGCGTATGATGGTTTCCATATGTCCAGACAGGCCTCGCCGTAACGCCTTTTTGTGGTAGCATTTTTTTTAAATATTTACGCCAATAATTCGCTGCGTTGCATTCACATTGCCAAATTGCGGCCATTTACATTTTTACATCCCTATCCAAGCAGATTACATTCTAATGTTGAATTAGCCAAAGTCTAGTGTAATTTGGGAAATTGTTCTGCCGGGGATTTTTCCCCCGGTTTTTCCCGGTTATTCCTGTCGGAAACCCTTGGTTGGCTCAATGAACCTGGTCAATGAACCTGGTGAAAAGTGATTAAAAATCGCTGAAAACGCTTGACAGCGGCCTACCGCACCGCTATGATATTCCAACGTTGTTGCGGAGGCCTAATCCTCCGCCCTTGGCAACCATATCGCGGGGTGGAGCAGTCTGGTAGCTCGTCGGGCTCATAACCCGGAGGCCGCAGGTTCAAATCCTGCCCCCGCTACCATATTTATCAAGGGGTTACAGAGACGTCTCTGTAACCCCTTTTTACGTTTCTAGCACATTTCTAGCCAGGTGAAAAAATCGTCACCTCGACCGAGAAATTAAGAGCCGTAAAACGCAATCCAGCAAATCATCAAGTTTCTCGGCAATATCCTCTGCCAACAACCGCAAAACCAGCCAATTATTCTC
>JAVBRG010000140.1:0-13644 GCA_031548195.1 Planctomycetota bacterium
TTACGTGTGGCAACAGGCCCGATCCGTAAACAAAGTCGATTGTCGCCTATTTCGGCTTGTAGTTCATAAATAATTCGGCCAAAAAAAACGCCAATATACCCATATTTGCTTATTTTTTTGGCTTCGTCTTTCGAACCTACAAGCCGAAATCGGCGACAAGCGACTTTGTTACCGGGCTGATAATGCCGCCAGCGCCCCGGGGAACGGTCCCAGCGCCCGTTCCAGTAGCCCTTGGCAGTAGGCGATGGCCAAGCCGTAATTCACCATCGGCACGCCCGCCTCCGCCGCCCGGGCCAGCCGGGAGAGGATTTCCCGGCGATTGGTCATGCAGGCGCCGCAATGGAGAACCAGGGCGTAGCGGTGCAGGTCGCCGGGGAAGTCGTGTCCGGTCACGAAGTCGAATTCGGGTTTGGCGCCGCTTTTCTTGCGGAGGAGCGCCGGGAGTTTTACCCTGCCGATATCTTCGTGGCTGGCGTAGTGGGAGCAGGATTCAGCCACCAATACCCGGTCGCCGTCCTTTAAATGTCCAATCGCGGCGGCTCCGCTTGCGAAGGCGGCCAAATCGCCTTTGGCCCGGGCCATCAAAACGGAAAAACCGGTCAGGGGGACCGTCATCGGTGTCGCCGCCGCAACGGCGGCGAAGGCTTGCGAATCGGTGATAACCAAGGCGGGGGGCTCGGCCAGCCGGGTGAGGGCGCGGGCGATGTCCGTTTCTTTGCAGACCAATGCTTGGCAATCGCCATCCAGGAGGTCGCGGAGGACCTGTACCTGGGGGAGGATGAGGCGTCCTTTTGGGGCGGCGGAGTCGATGGGGGTGACGAGGACGACCAGTGAACCGGGCGGGACCAGGTCGCGGGCCAGGGCGGGGCTTTCGATGAAATCCGAAGGTGTGGCGGCGATGACGGCTTGGCGGAAGTCGCCGAGGCCCCGTCCGGAGGCGGCGGCCATGCGGAGGAAGCGGGCGTCCTTTGGGGCGCCGTAGTCTTCGGGTTTTTCCTTGGCTGGTTCGGAGCAGCCGGGGTTTTCGAGGTCGATTTTATTGGCGACGACGACGACCGGGGTTTTCCGGCGGGTGAATTCGTCGTAGAGGTTTTGTTCGTGCCGGGTCCAGTTTTCGGTGAAGACGATGATGGCCAGGTCGGTTCGTTCGAATACGGCGCGGGTGCGTTCGGCGCGGAGGTTTCCCAGTTCCCCCGTGTCGTCTATGCCGGCGGTGTCCAGCCAGACGACTGGGCCGAGGGGTGGGAATTCCATGTTTTTTTCGACGGGGTCGGTGGTGGTGCCGGGGGTGGGGGAGACGATGCTGACTTGTTGATGGGCGGCGAGGTTCAGGAGGGTGGATTGTCCGGTGTTTCGGCGGCCGAAGATGCCGAGGTGGGGGCGTAGGCTTTTGGGGGTGGAGGACATGTTTTTCCCGGTTTCTGTTTGGATGGTTTTGAAAATAGTGGTTATAAAGGCGGTTCAATAAAATCCAGCCGTTCGGCCGGATTTTATCGAACCGCCTGTTTTAACCGCCTTTTAACAGCCCGGTAACAAAGTCGCTTGTCGTCGATTTCGGCTTGTAGGTTCGAAAGACGAGGCCAAAAAAATAAGCAAATATGGGCATATTGGCGTTTTTTTTGGCCGAAGTATTTCGGACCTACAAGCCGAAAGCGGCGGCAATGGACTTTGTTACCGGGCTGTTAAGTCGATTCACTCTCGCCTTACTCTCCCGGGCAACCTGTTTCTGCGCATACCTGAAAGTTTGGCGTCCTCGCCTCATGCGTCTGTCGCAGCCCTGCATCCGCCGCCAGGTCCACGATAAAAAAAATCACAAATTCCAAATATTTTTCTCGCCGCCGCGTGAACAAAAGTACAACACAACCATGTCGATGCGGTAAAGAAAAAAACGTCCGAAAAATACCTGCCGGAGTGAGGATGCACCGGCCAGAGGGAGAAAACGAATGTCTTGGGAAATCCGTCAGGAACGGGAAAAACGCGAGCGCGAAATGGAGGCGTTCCGCAAAAAACGCGAAGAATTTGGCCGGGACCTTAAAACCGTCGCCCGCCTGCCGGAAGGCGAACGCCTCCTGGAGCGCCTCCTCGACTACGGGCAAATCTTCGCCAACGTCCGCCGCTCCGGCGAAGACGCCGCCTACGCCGCCGGAAAAAAAGCCGCCGCCCTCGAACTCTGGCACACCCTCCGCCTCAACCTCGAACCGGAAAGCTTCATCCGCATCGCCCTCGCCGTCACCAATCCGCAGCGGAACGAGCGCCCGGGTCAGCAAGAAATCAGCCCCGACCCCGATCGGGATCGGGAGGAATTCACACCGGAAGAAATTTGTTGAATCAGGTTTAAGAACTGAACTTTTGCAAAGTGGCGATTAAACCGCCAATCGCCACTTTGCAAAAATCGTTTTTGCTCGAATTTCAAGGGTTTTTGATTTTACAAAATCGCCATTCGGCGGTTTGAATGGTGATTTTGCAAAAGTCCAGTTAAGAAGAAGCGTTCGCTTCTTTTACCCCTGCAAGCGTTCATGATTTTTCAAACGCGCTGCTGGCGCATCATGACGAGGGGTCAACATTTTTTCATAGGAGAAGCGTTCGCTTCTTTTACCCCTACAGGCGTCCATGATTTTTCAAACGCGCTGCTGGCGCATCATGACGATGGGGTCAACATTTTTTCATAGGAGAACATATGAACGACACCTACAACCCAACCCCCGAGCGTCGCGGCGAACCGCCGCCCCAATTCGGCCGGGACCAGCGGCCGGATCCGCAGCCGGACCACGGCGGTCCGAGACGGGACGACGGCGCTTACCGGGCCGTCCGGGCCGTCGCCCGGCCCCGCGCCGATGCCGAGCGTTCCGACCCGGGTCTTCTCACCGGGAACTTCGCCCCCGACTACCGTAGCGGACACGCCGGAGATAACGGCGACGCCGTCCTGGACAACTCCCGTCCCGAACCCCGACGGGACAACCATGGCGAGAGACGGGATTTTCCCGGCGACCGCGCCGGAACCGGCCAGGAAAACGCTTACGGCAGCGATTCGTTCCTGGCTTCCGATCCGGCCGAAGGTTACGGCGAATTCGCCTGGCCCGAAGGCTACCGCGCCGACCCCCGGGCCATGGCCCGCTTCCTGCCGGTGGCGAAAAAACTCGGCCTCGACCAAAACGGCGCCCAGGAACTGGCCAGCGTCTACGCCGAACTCGACCAGGAACGGCAAAGGGAACAGGCCCGCTTCATCGACCGGAACAACGCCGAATGGCAGCGGGAAATCCGCACCCATCCGGAATTCGGCGGCCGCAATCTGGCCCGCACCGGTGGCGAAGTCGCCGCCATGATGCGCCGCTACGGCAGCCCCCTCCTGATGGAACAAATTCGCCAAATGAATGTCCAGAACTGGCCGGAAATGTTCTACTTCCTCGCCCGGGTCTCCCAGGCCGTGTCCGAGGACTGCTCGCCCTCCGGCCAAGGCGACACGGCCCGGGCCATGTCCACCGCGCAACTTCTCTTCCCCGGTTTGAAATAAACCGTCCGGAAAACACCCTAAAACCCGACTTGTCCCAAGCGCCCGGCATCGTCCCGACGCTTACACCCGAACTTTGTCCCCAAATTCACAGGAGAACTCATGTCCAGCATCGGAATGCGCAGTCTCACCCTCGCCGATTACGCCAAACGCCTCGGTCCCGACAAACAGATCGGCCGGGTCATGGAAATCCTCGAACAGTCGAACGAAGTCCTCGACGACGCGATGTTTCTCGAGGCCAACAATCTCACCACCCACCGCACCGTCATCCGAACCGGCCTGCCCGAAAGCTACTGGCGCAGCCTCAACCGCGGCGTCCCCAAGGCCAAGAGCCGCACCGTGCAGGTCGACGACCGCATCGGCATCCTGGAAACCTGGTCCGTCGTCGACGCCGCTCTCGCCGAGCTGAACGGCCAGCAGGCCGACTTCCTTCTTTCGGAAGAACGCGCCTTCCTCGAAAGCATGAACCAGGAAGTCGCCAAAACCATCTTCTACGGCGACCTCGCCGACACCCCCACCGCCTTCCAGGGTCTCGGCCCCCGCTACAACACCCTGAACCCCAACAAGGCGGAAAACGCGGCGAACGTCATCGACGCCGGCGGCACCGGCCCCAATTGCACCTCGGCCTGGCTCTGCGTCTGGGGCGATTTGTCCCTCCACATGATTTACCCCAAGGGGACCGCCTCGGGTCTCCGCCGCGAGTACCTCGGCCGCTGCCCGGTCGTGGACGACGACGCCAACGAATACATGGGCTACAAGACGAACTATTCCTGGTCCCTCGGGCTCTGCGTCCGCGACTGGCGCTACGTGGTACGGGTCGCGAACATCGACACGGCGCAGCTCCAGACCCTCCTGGAAGGCGGCTCCGCCGGCGCCTCCGGCGCGGCCCTGATCCGCTGCATGGTGAAGGCCCACAACCTCATCCCGAACATCCGTCTCGGCAAGGCCGCCTGGTACATGAACCGGGAGGTGAAAACCCTTCTCGACCTCATGGCGGCGGAAAAGTCGAACGTCAACCTCACCATGGCCAATTTCGCCGGCGAAAACGTCACCTCCTTCAAGGGCGTCCCGGTCCGGCAGGTCGACGCCATCGGCTCGAACGAAAGCCCGGTGACGGCGTAAACATATCTTTTCGGCGCCGTTCACCGCCGCCAGTTTTCCTTATCATAAACCGGTATCACCTAAATAACAGGAGTTCACCATGTGGGATCTTGACACCACCTTCTCCGACAAGCAAACCCTCTCCGCCACCGCCTCCGTCTCGGACAAAATCGTCGACGCGGGACAAAAGGACATCGGCCTCGGCGAAGCCGTCTACCTCCAGGTCGCCCTGGGGAAAGGCGCCGCCACCGCCCTCACCGTCACCGTCGAAAGTTCCGACAACCCGGCCCTGACCGGCGCCGTCGACCGGGTCACCTATCTCATCGACGCCGAACGGGTGCAGGCGGGCGGCGTGGTCCTGGCCGCCCCCCTCCCCTCCGGTTGCGACCGCTACCTCCGTCTCGCCTACTCCGGCGCCGCCGGCGCCAAAATCACCGCCGGCCTGGTTCAAGCCGCGCAGTCCCCGACGTTGAGGTAACCAGCCCGGCCGGGGGCAAAGATTATTTCAAACAAAGCCACCCGCCCCCGGCCGGCAACTTTAGTTTACCTTTCCCCAATCCACGGTCGCGGGCCGGGGCAACACCAGTCCCCCCCAATAACCAACCTTGCGACAAATACCGGCCCGCGACCAATTTTTCGGCATCTTCATTGCCATCAAACCAAATCAAGGAAAACCCGCCATGGCCTCCAAAATGGACATCATCAATCTCGCCCTGGCCAATCTCTCGCGTGAACCCATTCAGAGCCTGGCCGAAGCGAATCCGGAAGCATTTCAATTGAAAATCCACTGGGAAACCGCCCTCGCCTCCATCCTGCGGGATCACCCCTGGGGCTTCGCCATGCGCCGGAAAACCCTGGCCGAACTCGCCCAACCCACCCTCGGTTTCGGCCACGCTTACATATATCCCGAAGACTGCCTCCAGGCCCGCCGGCTCATCCCCGCCACCGCCTCCGGCGCCCACCCGCGCCAAGCCGCGCACCCCTTCGAGGTCGGCCGTTCGGCCGACGGCCGCCACAAGGCGATACTGACGAACCTCCCCAACGCCGCCCTCGAATACACCACCCGGCTGGTCCCCTGCGAGGAATTCGACCCCCAGTTCGCCGGCGCCCTCGCCTGGCGGCTCGCCGCCGAACTCAGCCTCGCCATCCACGCCGACCCCCAGTCGCACGCCGCCGCCCTCTCCACCTACTCGGCGCAACTGCAACTCGCGAAGGCCATGGACATGCGGGAATCGTCATCCCCGCGCCTGCCGGACGGCGATTTTCTCACCTCACGTTATTAAGGATTCGCCATGTCGAAAGTCACCCTCAGGCAATTCTCCTTCAACCGCGGCGAACTCGACCCCGCCCTCCACGGCCGGAGCGACTGGAAGTACTACTACCACGGCGCGGCAAAGCTCGCGAACCTCATCACCCGCAGCCACGGCGGAGCGGTCAAGCGGGGCGGCCTCAGAATGGTCGCCCGGGCCCTCTCGGACGCGCAGCCCTCGCACTTCATCCCTTTCCGTTTTTCCGTCCAACAGTCCTATATGCTGGAATTCGGGCATTACAAAATGCGGATTATCAAAGACGGCGGCATCGTGGTTTATCCGGCTGGCCACGCCAAGGCGGGACAGGAAGTGGTGGTCGAGACGCCCTATCCCGTGGACATCCTGCCGCAACTGCGTTACGCCCAAACCGCCGACGTCATGATCCTCGCCCACGCGGACTACCCGCCCCGCCGGCTTTCGCGCCACGCCCACCACGACTGGCGACTCGAACGTCTGGTCACGAACCAGCGCACCGCCACGCCGGAGAACCTGCGCATCACCTCTTCCGGCGGCGACGACTCGCGTTACCTCGTTACCGCCGTCTCCGGTTCCGGCGGCGAATCCCCGGCGTCGGAAAGCGTCACCGCCGTAAATGCGAACCGAATCAGCGCCCCGGCTTCCGGCACCTTTTCCGAACTCTACACCTGGCTCCGCGAACACGACTATTCCTACGTTCCGGCGAACCTCCGTTTCCACGACATGAACGCCGACGCCATGATCGCTTTTCTGGAGGGCTGCGGCTACCAGACGAATTCGCGACGAATCAGCGGCGACACCTACCGCTGGCACCATGTCAAACCGAACGCCACTTCCGAAAGCATCATCTATTGGACCGCCACGAACCTGTCGGAACTCCTGAACGAATGTTTCGCCGCCGGCAACAAGGGGCTGGCCGGAACCGCCAAATCCTCCCTCGCGGCGGCTATCGACAATTACGTCGCCGACTACAATACCGGCCTGTCGGGCAGCAAAATCACCTCCCTCGCCTGGAACGCGGTCTCCGGCGCCACCGGGTACCGGCTTTACCGATCGCGAACGCAGGGCGGCCAGACCAGTTTTTTCCTCATCGCCACCTTGACGGCGACCGCCTACACCGACCAGAACGTCGCCGCCCAGGCGACCGGTCTCCCCACGGACAACGACCTCTTTAGCGGCGTCGACGATTATCCCGGCGTCTGCGCCTTTTTCGAACAACGCCTGATTCTCGGCCGCACCAACAATAAGCCGACCACCTTCTGGGGTTCCGACACCGGCTGCTACAACGCCTTCACCCGGCACTCGCCGGTCCTGGAAACGGACAGCTACGAGTTCACCCTCGCCAGCGGCGAAATGAACGAAATCCGCTGGATCGTCCCCCTGAACGACATGCTCCTGGGCTCCTCCGGCGGCGAATGGAAAGCGGGCGGCGGCGGCTACGCCATCACCCCCCTGAACATCAACGCCAGGGTGCAAAGCTGGTACGGCTGCTCCCCCCTGGCGCCGGTCGTGACCGGGCGGACCATCATCTTCGCCGGCCGGGGGCGGCAAACGCTTCGCAGTTTTTCCTACTCCCTCGAAGCCGACGGCTACACCGGCCGCGACCTCACCAGTTATGCCGCGCACCTGTTCCGGGGCCGGCAGATTGTCGGCATGTGCTACCAGCAGGAGCCGTCGGGGATTGTCTGGACGGTCCTGTCGGACGGCGGGCTCCTGTCCTGCACCTTCCAGCCCGAGGAGGATGTCGTCGCCTGGAGCCGGCACGAGACCCGGGGAAAGTTCGAAAGCTGCGGCTCGATCGTCGACATGGACGGCAGCGACCAGGTGTACTTCTGCGTGGCGAGGGAAGTCGGCGGCACGACGCGACGGTTCATTGAAACGCTGGAAAGCGCCTCTGACCTGGTCGACGACACGGCGGAGGGGTTTTTCCTGGACTGCGGTTTAAGTTACCGCGGCGCGCCCACCGGCTCGGTCGGCGGTTTGAATCACCTCGAAGGCGAGGAAATCTCCTGCCTGGCGGACGGGAATCTCTTCGTAGGCTTGAAAGTGAAAAACGGCGCGGTGACTTTACCGGACGGTTTCACCGCCGCCGTGGTGCATGCGGGCCTCCCCTACACGGCGGAACTCCTCACCCTCGAACTCGAACCCGACGACTCCGACACCATCCGGAACCGCGCCCGGTTCGCCGTCTCGGCGGCGGTGCGTTTTCTCGCCAGCCGCGACTGCCAATACAGCCATTCGGACGGCGCCCTGGCGGACATGAAATTCCGCACGAACGAAATGCCCGGGCAACCCATTCGCCTGTTCACGGGGGAAAAGAACGTCACCTTCTCGACCCCGCCGGGAACACGCACCACCCGGCTCCGCTTCGTGTCCGACACCCCGACCCCTTTCACTTTACTAACCATTGTCGCGGAGGCGAGCTGTGGACAACCGGCCTAGACACGTCGTACCGGCCACGGCGGAAATGGCCGTATTTATTTCCGAAAATTTGCAGGCCGAGCATCGGCGGGAAATCCTCGCCGGCGGCGTTTATGGGCCGGCCGAAGCCTTGGCCGCTTCACAGGCGGCCTCGCTCGAAGCCTACGCCTATGTGCCGGACGGCCGCCCCTTGTTCATCATGGGGGTCGAGCCGGCCAGTCCCATAACCGGCGGCGCCGTCGTCTGGATGCTGTCCGGGAACGGCATGGAACGGCGTCCCGGCGGGGTTTTACGCACCGCGAAATGGGGCGTCGCCCGGGCCTTCAGGGTGACGGGCGCGGCGTATTTGGAACAACGGATTCCAGTCTGGTACACGACCGGCCTCCGTTTTGTCGAGCGTCTCGGGTTCGCGTTGTCGCCGGCGGCGGATTCGGTCCAAGCCGACGCCGGAATGGTCCGGGTCGTGATTAACAGGTCAGGAAAGGAGTCAAAAGATGGGAGCGTTGAACCCGGTGTTTAGCGCCGCTTCGATGGTCACCAGCGTGTATCAGAGCAGGCAGGCGGCGGAGGCGGCGAAAGTGGAGGCGGAGCTGGCGGCGGACAACCTCGAGGCCCAGGCGCTACGGAAGGGTCTGGAGGCGGAGGAGGCGCTAAAAATTGGCGAATTGAATCTGGCGGAACACGCGGCGGAGAGCCGCAAGGAAATCGCTAAGACGACGGTCGGTTACGCGGCGTCCGGGGTGAAGGTGAACGAAGGCTCGGCCGTGGAGGCGGTCGCCGACCAGGCGGCCTGGAGCGAGTACGAGCGGCAGAAAATCGCCTATGAGGCGAATCTGGAAAGCTGGGGCCTCAGGTACGACGCGGCGCTTCTCGACAAGGAGGCGCATAACGCGCGGGCGAGCGGCTCCTCGAGCGGCTCCGGACTCCAGGCGGTGCTTGGGGCGGGGACCAAATTGACCGCGATGTTCAAATAGGCATAGCAATGAGGACACGACATGCTTGATACCACAGTCAGTTCGATTTCTTACGTCGGCTCCGGCGGCCAGACGGTGTTCCCGATTCCCTTTCCGTTTTTGGAAACCAGCCACATTCGCGCCCACATAAGGGAAGATTCCGGGCAAAGCCGCACGCTGGCGCCGGGCTTGGATTTCTGCGTCAACCGCATATCGGACGGGAACGGCGAATTGATCCTGCTGGCAGACGCTCTTACCGACGCCCAGACCCTGGTCATCCGCCGCCTGGTGCCGCTCACCCAGGAAATTTTTTTCCACCATCTGGGACCCTATTCCCCGACGGCGGTGGAGACGGTGGCGGACAAGCTCACCATGATCGTCCAGCAGCTTCAGGACGGCCTGGAGGAACTCGGCGGCATCCCGCCGGAATTCGACAACCGCGACCGCGCGGCGGCGGCGGCGGGTCCGGTGCCGGGGGAGATCCGGCCGTTTTCATTTTGCGCCGGCGAACTGCCGGAGGGCTGGTATGCCTGTAACGGCGACCGCTATCTTTTGGCGACCCGCCAGGGGAAGGCGCTTTTGGGATTGTCCGCAAACCTGAAAAGGGACTGGGGCGTGGCTGTCGCGGGAGCGACGGTGAGCCTGCCGAATCTGTTTTCGGGAGCGGGGGAGTATTTCGGAATGCTGGTTGGCGCCGGTTTTACCCCGGCCATTTATTTGGGAGTTTGACATGCACAATCATTATTTTTCAGAGGCGGGCGAGTATACGGAAAGCGCCCCGGCCAATCCCGGCGCTTTGCCGCCGGCGAACGCGCTCCGGGCTGAACCGGAAAATCGGCCCGGATTCCGGCCGGTGGTGAACGCGACCCGGGACGGCTGGGATTATGTCGAGGATCATCGGGGCGAGGAAGGCTGGCTGAACGGCGCAAAGACGAGCGTAACCGCCCTGGGGCCGCTGCCGGAGGGCTGGAGCGTAACGCCGCCGGAGGGGGTCACATCCGGAACGGATCCGGTGCCTACGCCGGAAGCCCCGCCCCAGGAGGAAGCGAAGGCGTCCCCGGCGGCGGCGGAGCCGATCGGGTCGGGTACGGCCAAACAAATTTCGTCGGGGCTGAAATTTTCCGACCTGGTGCTGCTGGAAGGCGAGGAGGAGCGTTTCCTCCTCAGCAAACGCGGGACCTATCACGCCCCTTCCTGCCGCTTCGCGAACAAACCCGGGGAATGGCTGACCCGGGAAAAAATCTACCGGGAAAACCCGGCCGCCAAACCCTGCGGAATCTGCCGGCCGAACGGGAGGGTCGCGCCGTGACGGAGGACGACTCCCGCGCCCTGTACGCGGAAATCAAGCAGCTCGGCGTGAAAATCGATCATCTGTCGGAGTCCTTCAACCGGGCCGCCTACGGCGACGGCTTCCCCCGCTGCGCCGCGCAGAACAATCGCCTGGGCCATGTGGAGGAAAACCTGGTGCTGTGCCACGAGCGTGTCGGTACGGTGAAGAAGTGGCTGATTGCCGGGCTCGTGGCGGTAATCAGCGTGCTGGCGAATTTTGTCTGGAACGTCATTCAAGCGGGATCGCGTTTGTAAAGAACGGACGGGTCCAGTTTGAACGGCAAGGCCAAGGAGTAATTATGCTGAGAAATGTATTATTGTCGGCGCTCTTAACCTGTTTCGTTTTTATCATCGGCCTGACCCTGGCGCTGGGCGGCTGCGGCAAAAAGGGCGTACGTAAGGACGCCGCCCCGCGTAACGCCGTTTGTCCGGTGCCGGCAAAAGAGGGCTTCGCGAAAGACAGCGGGGACGCCCCGGAGAAAATCGGCGACGACGCCGGCCGGGTCGGCCGCCTCGAAGAGGAGGCGACGGTCACGGCGCGGGTCTTTTACGCCGGCGGCGGCGAGGCCGACCCGGGGAAGGTGAAGGTCATGCCCGGGACCTGGCTGGTGCCGGGAGCGGTGTTTGTCACGCCGGAGGAGGCCGGAACCGTCGTGAACAAAAACGAAACGCCGGCTGTCGGAGTAAAAGATGGCGGAAAATAAGCCCGGTCCGATGACCGTTTCGCGCCTGGGAAATTTGCCCCGGCTGGCCGGACCATTCCTGGCGGTTCCCTTGCTGGCCGGATGCAGGAGTATCGTCGGGACGCCCGGGGGAACGGCGGCCAGAAAAGCGGCGGAATGGTGCGACGGGGCGAACGGGACGCTGTCCCTGACAAACCTCCTGGAACCGCTGCGGCTATTTTTCACCGTCGGGGTCGGGTTTGTCGTTTTGGGGAGCGTCTTAATCATGTTATCGCTGCGGCGACAAGGGGTATTCATGCTGGGCATGGGTTTGACGACGACGGCGACGGGAGTTTTGTTCAGCCGTTATCCGTGGGTAGTCCTGGTGTTTCTTCTGGTGGCGGCGGCGGCGGTCGGGGCGCTCCTGTGGGCCTGGCTGAGGGTTCGGAGAGACGCCGAGAGGGCGCGAATGGCCTTGGCGGCGACGGTGCGGGTAATCGAGGACGCGCCGGAGGGCAGGGCGATCAAGCAAGGTTTGCGGGAACTGGGAAGCGAGGTCGAGGAACAGGTGCGGGAAGCGATTGAACCGGTGAAGAAGGAGCTGCGGCGGGAGGCGCGCGGAGCGGCAAAGCGGGAAGAGCCTTTACCGGATCGCGAAGCGGGGCAGGAACGGCTGCGCGATGAATCGTAACCGCCTTTTTTGGTAATACCGTTTATTATCCGAATAGTTCGCGGGAGGCCGCATGGCCTCCCGCTTTTATTTGGACTTGCTGGCTGGAAAACTCCGGCAAGAAACCGTTCACTTTTTACCCTCCCACTCGCGGATAAATCCGGCCAGCAATTCCAGGCCCTTCAGCAGGCTCGGCGTGGGACGGGCGATGAATTCCTCGGGGATCTTGTGGACGTTCCCGGTGCGGAATGCGCGGAGCGGCTGGTAAATGGGGCGGGCCAGGATTTCCTGAAGTCCGGTCCGGTTCATCACCCCTTCCTGGGACAGGAAAATGTCCACCTCATCCGCGTGGGCCAGGAGGCGCTCTGGACCGTAGGGAATGAGGAGGCCGGACTTATCGCCGCCACCGCCGCCGCCGAAGCTATCGGCGCCGGCGACATAACGGCCCCCGGCCAAATCGACCAGCCAGGCTGGGAATGAAGCGGGGGAAAAGGTCATGACCTCCCGGTGCACCGCCTCGATGAAAATGCCGGGGCGCTTTTCCCGTTTGGCGGCGGCCTGGGAAAAGGCCGCGATTTTCAAGGAGAATTCGCCAATCATCCTTTCCGCCTCCTCCTCCTTCCCCACCAGCCGGGCGAGGTCCCGCCAGTAGTCGTAGAGGTCGTCCTTACCCACCGCCTGCGGAGCCAGGACCTTTATGCCGAGCTTTTCCAAAGCCTCGTTTAAACGCCCCGCACCGGCCAGCTGGCGCGGCCGGGCGAGAACCAGGTCGGCCCCGGCGGCGAGGAATTTTTCGACGTCGTCCCGGAGGGAAAATTCGGGGACGGTCCAATCCGCCGTTTCCGGTCCGGCGTAGCTGTCCTGACGGGCGATGCCGATGATGTGGTCGCGGGCGCCGAGACGGAGCAGGACTTCGGTGTGCCCGGCGTAAAGGCTGACGATGCGGGGACGGACGGCGGCGCTTTCAGCCGCCGCACCGACATATGTTCCCACTACCGTCAGGGCGGTGGCAAGTAGCAGGCTGACAAAACCGATGCGTCTCATTCACTCCCCTTTCGCGCGCCGGTCGGCCATGACCTTGTCTTCCAACTTGCGAAGATGTTCGACATAAATGTCCGCCCAAGCGTCCAGCGAGCCAAGACCGGTCAGGTGGCAGGCCACGTCAAAACCGGCGGCGCAGAAAATGCTTTTCCAACTGTCATCCTCGTCACCTGCCATGTCGTTCCGGGCGTGGTCGCCGGCGACCACCATCAGGGGAGCCAGCAAGATCTTGGCGGGTTTGTTTGCGAGTTGGTTCAATTCGGCGACTATATCGTCGGGATGCGGCGGGGCCTCGACGGTGCCGATGTAAATTTCCGGACCATAGCGCCGGCGGAGTTCCTGCTCCAGTTTGGCGAACACTTCCTGATTGATGTGTTCGTTGCCGTGGCCCATCAACACGAGGGTACGGCCTTCCCGCTGGGCTTCTTTCCACAGCGGTTCTATGGCCAAGGCGGCGCGTGCCAGGTATGCCGGAGCGCCGTCGCCAACGCCGAGGGCGGGATCGCCGACACCGATCCAGGGGAAGGGGGCGAGGGAACGTTGTCTGGTCTTGATGCCGGCAAGCGAGGTGACAAGTCTGGCTAGATCCTCGTATTCCTCGCCATCCGTGATGTGGAGGGACTGGACGAGGACGACGCCGGCGCCGGTTTCCTGGATGTCTCCCAAGGTGGCG
>JAVBRG010000016.1:0-8674 GCA_031548195.1 Planctomycetota bacterium
AAATGCCGCATGAATTTAGGGTTATCGGTAATCCGGAAGGCGGTGGCGAAAAACGGCACGATAACACCCATCACCATGCAACCTTTTGATCACACGACTGTTGCGGATGCGGTTCCCGCAACAGTCGCGTAGTAGGATTAACTGAAGGAGTTGCTTTGTCTCTCACCCCGAAAAATTGCCTAAACTGCCGCCGCGTCACGGTGATGGGCCTGGGCCTCTTCGGCGGCGGCGCCGGCGCCGCCCGCTACTTCGCCCGCTTGGGGGCGAAAGTGACGGTGACGGATCTGTCCACACCGGAAAAACTGGCGAAATCCGTCCAGGCCCTGGCAGGACTCGACATCGAGTTTGTCCTGGGTAAACACCGTCCGGAAGATTTCCAAAACACAGACCTGGTGGTGACAAACCAGGCAGTCAGGCCGGACAATGATTATCTCGCCCTCGCCCGCAAAGCCGGCATCCCGGTGGTCACCGAGACCGGTCTGGCCCTGGCCCTGAACCGCTCCCGCTGGATCGGCGTCACCGGTTCCAGCGGCAAATCGACCACCTCGGGGCTGATCGCGGAAATGTTGACCCGACGCGATCCCGACACTCTCTTCGGCGGCAATATCGGCGGCGATCTCCTGACCCGGGTGGAGGATCACCCGGCGAACGCCCCCTTGGTGGTGGAACTCTCCAGCTTTCAATTGACCCACATCGGACCGGATCTGGCGGCCGGGCTAATCAAACCGCCCCGGGTCGCGGTGCTGACGAACCTGTCCCCGAACCATTTGGACTGGCACCCCGATTTCAAGGACTATACCGCCGCGAAACGGAACCTCCTCCGTTACCAGAACCGCGGCGACTTCGCCGTTTTGAATACCGAGGATCCGCTGCTGGCCGAATGGGCCGATACGGCAAACGGCGCCGTCATCCGCTGCGGCTGTGACGATCCCGATTGCGAAGACGCCGGTTTCATCGAGGGCGGGGCAATCCGCCTGCGGCTGGCCGGACAGGATCGGCTCCTCCTCAAACTGGACCGCTTCCGCCTGCTCGGCCGGCATAATCGCCTGAACGCGGTGCAGGCGGCGGCGGCGGCGTTTGCCTACATGCTTGGGGATGAAGTGGAAAAAACCGGAATGAATGCGCCTGCCCCGGAAGGCGGCGTCACGGCGATAGCCTCCGGCCTGGAATCGTTCCGCCCCCTGCCGCACCGCCTGGAAATGCTGGAAACCGGCCCCGACGGCATCATGTTCGTGAACGATTCGAAGTCGACGACCCCGGAAGCGGCAGTGACCGCTCTGCAGGCCCTGGACCGGCCGCTGGTCCTCATCGCCGGCGGCTACGACAAACATTCGCCGTTCGGGGAACTGGCGTCGGAAATCCAGACCCGGGCCGAGGCGCTGGTCCTGGTGGGGGCGGCGGGAAAACGCTTGGGCGAAGCCGTGAGGGCGGCGGCGGGAGAGCGCCCGGCCGGAAAGCCGGAACTCGTCCTCGTCGACGCGGGCGAGGATTTCCATAAAGCCGTGCGGACGGCGCGGGATTTGACCCCGCCGGGCGGCGCGGTCCTGCTGTCGCCGGCCTGCGCCAGCTACGGCATGTTCGTGAATTACGAGGAGCGGGGCGACACCTTCCGAAAATTGGCGCTGGAATAATACAGGATCCGACAGGACCCGAACAGGACCAGAACATGCTCGCCCGTCTCCACTCGATAGCGATAACCGGCATTGACGCCGTCCCGGTCGAGGTCGAACTCGATCTCAATCGCGGCGCCTCCGCCGAACGCCTGGTCGGACTCCCCGACAAGGCGGTGCAGGAAGCCCTCGATCGCGTCAAATCCGCCCTGAAAAACTGCGAATACGACTTCCCCTACGGCAGCCGCATCATCTACAGCCTCGCCCCGGCGGAACTGAAAAAGGAGGGCGCCGTCTACGATCTCCCCCTCGCCCTGGTGACGATGATCGCCAATGAACAAATCCGCGTCGAAAGGGGGGGAGATTACCTGGTCATGGGGGAATTGTCCCTCGGGGGCGAACTCCGGCCGATTCGCGGCGCCCTCGCCGCCGCCATCACCGCCCGGCAAATGGGCCTGAACGGCATCATCCTCCCCCTGGCGAACGCGGCGGAGGCGGCGGCCATCGAGGGAATACGGGTGGTGGGGGTGAAGAATCTCCGCGAAGCGGTGGGGTTTTACAGCGGCGCCTGGGAGCCGCCGGAACATTACGAACAGCCGCAGCGCCCCGATCCCGACAGCGGGCTGTGCTACTCCGACATGCGAGGGCAGGAAGCGGTGAAACGCTCGATGCTGGTCGCCGCCGCCGGCGGCCACCATTGCCTCCTGATGGGTCCACCCGGGAGCGGCAAGACCATGGCAGCCCAGCGCCTGCCGACCATTCTCCCCCCGTTGACGGCGGCGGAAAGCCTGGAGACGACGAAGATCCACTCGGTGGCCGGGGAAATCGCCCCGGGCCACGGATTGTTGCATAACCGCCCCTTTCGCTCGCCCCACCATAACGCCAGCATGCCGGGGATGGTCGGCGGCGGCTCGGTGCCGCGGCCGGGCGAAGTGTCGTTGGCCCACAATGGCGTCCTGTTCCTGGACGAAGCGCCGGAATTCCCCCGGGCCTTGTTGGAAACGCTCCGCCAGCCCCTGGAGGACGGCAGCATCACCATCAGCCGCGCCGCCGGGGCGGAGACTTTCCCGGCGCGGGTTCTCCTGGTGCTGTCGATGAATCTTTGTCCGTGCGGAAGAAGGGGGGACGCGCGGCGGGTGTGCCGTTGTTCCGAGAAACAGATTCAGAATTATGTGGGGAAAGTTTCCGGTCCGCTTCTCGACCGCATCGATCTGCATGTGGAAGTGCCGCCGGTGGACCGCGAGCGGCTGATGGAGAAGCGGATGGGCGTTACGTCCCGGGAAATGCGGGAGCGGGTCCTGGAAGCCCGGCGCCGGCAGTTGCAGCGCTTCAAGGGAAGCGGGGTCAGGAACAATGCGGTTATGGGTCCCCGTGAGGTGGAGGAATTGTGCCGGCTGGACCGCGAGAGCGGGGAGATGCTTAAGTCGGCGATACGCGAATACGGTTTGTCCGCGCGGGCCTACGGGCGGATCCTGAAGGTCGCCCGCACCATCGCCGACCTGTCCGGCGCGGACGACATCGATGTGGAACATTTACTGGAAGCGGTGCAGTACCGCCGCGCCGATTTGCGGGACGGTTAAAACTCCAGCGTCATATTCACCCCGAATTGATTCCGCCAATATTGCCGTCGCCATTCGAAATCGTAGGACGCGCCGACCGTCAGGTTGTCGCGGATTTTCGCGTCGACGCCGCCGGTGAAGCGGAGGGACGTGCGGTTGTCGTGGAGCAGGCTGTAGTTCCAGCCGGCCGAGGGGTCGCGGAGGAAGTAGGCGTTCTGGTTGTCGGAGTGGATGTGGCCGGCGGTGCGGGTGAGGGCGAGGTCGACGTAGGGGACGGCGGTGTAGGTACAGGCGTCGACCGGAACGGAGACGCGGAAGCCCACGGCGCCGTCGAAGGCGTCCCAGACGCCGCTCCGCCACTGCTTGTTGTAATCGATGACGTTCCCGTCGCCGTCGTAAAGGACGGCCCCGGATTCGCGGACGGCGTTGCGGTTGGTGCGGGAGTAGGTGAGGCTGCCGTAGGGGGTGACCCGCATGGGGATGCCCATGAAGGCTGTTTCCATCATGTAGCCGAATTCCAGGGTGGCGCCGAGGGTCGAGGTGCCGTAGGTGCCGGTCTTGCCGAGGGCGGAGCCGGCGCCGACCAGGGAGTAGGCGCTTTCGGAGGAGTTCCAGCCGTAGCCGGCGGTGCCGGTGCCGGAGACGTACCAGCCGTCCCGGGCCCAGGAGCCGTAGACGGCGGCGATGATGTCGGTGATGTGGGAGCTGGTGGCGCTGTTGTTCTGGAGGCTCATCTTGCCGTTGGAGATGGCGGCGGAGACGCCGTAGATTATTTCGTCGCGGTGCCAATCGTAGCCGAGGCCGATGGTGTAGTTGTTCCATTTGTAGCCGGCGAGAAGCTCGTTGTCGTTGGTGCGGTCCCAGTTCCCCTCGATGTAGGACCATAGCTCCGAATAGCGGTTTTCGGGATCGTAATCGGAATAGTAGCAAACGTCGGAGCCGGTGATTTCCGGTTCCAGGGAAAGTTCCTCTTTCTGGTAAGAAGTCAGGCGGCGGTTGATTTTATTGAGAAGATTCGACTGGTTCAGGTGCAGGGCGAGCATGGTGTTTTCCACGATTTGCCCGCCGATGGTTTGCAGGAGGCCGAGTTCGTAGGTGCCGCCTTCGCCCTTGCAGTAGATGGAGTCGAGCATGTCCCGTTCGGGTTGGGTCAGGTCCATCATGCGGTAGGCGTCGGCGTAGTAGCCGAGGCCGTCGAGGGCGGAAAGATTGTTGATGTAATCGAAGTACAGCATATAGCTGTCCTTGTCTTCGTTCTTCATGTCTTTCAAAGCCTCATCGATGTCAAGATCATCGACGAAACCATCGACGGCGTCCCAGTCCACCGCGTACCATCTGGCACTGAGAAGAGAGTTTGTGATATTCATGGATGTGGGTAAATCTATGGTGTTGCCAGGTCCGACATAAACAACTTGCCGCATGTAGCGCCAGTCCTTGCCTTCGTCGTCCTTCACAGGCATAACCGGCCAGCTGGAGATGCCGCCGATTTCGGTGCGGGCGCCGTCTTCGGCCCCGAAACGGTTCAAGCGAAAAAAGGAGGCCTTGACGTTAGATTCCCCTCCTTCATGCTTCTTGAGCCACTCCACAACGTCTCCCGGCGTCATGGTGATTTTAAAGATCCCGTTTTCCTTAACAAACACAGAATCCCCGTTCCACGTCCCGGTACCGAACTGCATGGTGCCTTGCTGAATATTTGTGGCGTTCACATAACTATCGTCACCGTCCATCCCCACCTTGAAAACCCCGGCGCCGGTCTTGGTGACGCTGAGGCGGGTCAAAGCGCCCGTCCCGTTCTCGCCAATGATTGGGCCTTTCAGTTCAAAAATCTTGTTTTCAGCCACATTGACCCCCAAATTGACCTTGCCGTCGCCGGTGAACATCATGCCGCTGTCCCAGACCGTGGTGGGCGGGGCGAAGTAATCGAAGTTCAGGGTGATGTCCTGTGTTTCCCGGTAACTATTGGTTATACCGACAATGTCGAAGCCGCTGTTCCTCTGCATGACGCAATTGTTGATTAGCGCTTCCATGTTGCCGGAAATGTAAACTACGCCGAGGCCGTCATTGTCGTAGAAATTACAGCCGCTGATCTTCAAGGAACCGGTGACCAGGTAATCGGGGTTTGCGGCGTAGATTACCGCCGCGGATGTCTGTGAATCGGCAAAAATGAGATTCTCGAAACCGAGATGCGCGGTACTGGACAACGGATCGCTCCCCACCAGGATTGGATCTGCATTCACCGCATCCGGCTTAATCAAGAAATTCTTGCCGTCGGCCGAACGCATGCTGAGGCGAACATTGTCGGGGATGATCAGCATTTCCTTGAGCGAACTGTCATTATTATAAAGAACGACACTGTCGCCGTCGTACAAGGTGACGGTGTGGTTCACATCCACGGCCAGACGGAATTCTTCCAGGCTGGAGAAGACGTTGCCGCCGGATTGGCCGGCCCGGATTTCGTAGACGTTTGCCGCCCGGGCCGGCAAAAGCGCCGCCAGACCCAGGAACAGGAACAACATCCCCGCCGCAATTTGCACTGCCGGAAATTGTCTTTGCATAACCAAACCCTCCAATCGCCGCCGAACGCAGGACCCGGGCGGATCGCTCACGGCTAGAAACGCTAATAAACAGCGTATCCTTCTTGTCGACCGTAAAGCAATTCCTTTTGACAAGAAAACGGTTTAACCATCTATTTTCCAAACAGTTCCGATAATCGCTTCTTCTAGGGTCCGATAATGTCAAGAATAACGACAAGACAGTTAGGCGCAATTCAACTGGCGCATTTCAACCCGCACCGGGAATAAAGGGGAATAGGCGAATCTTGATTGAAGAATCACCCTGCCGCGGGACGATAAAAGTTCTGCCCTATTTTCTTGTATTTTGCCGTTCCACGGCCGCCGCCTAAATAAAGGGGAATGAACGTGCCGAACCGCCTTGCCGTAGCCTTAACCCTCGCCGCCGCCCTCATGCTCGCGAGTGGGCCTTTCGGTTGCATTCCCGGTGACAGCAGCAACACGGAAAACTATCAATCCGGCGGACCTTCGGCCGGCGGGGTCAATTCCGCCCCCGGTGGCGGAAACGCCGCTTCCGGCAATGCTTCCTGGCCCAAGATGGGCTGGTCTTCCGGCGAGAAGAAAATGCTTAACTCGGGGCCGCCGACCGACAATCCCCTTCGCCCCCAGATGCCGGTTTACGGAAAGGATTACAATCCCTTCTCCTCCGGTTCCCCTTCCCTGGACGGCGACAGCGGCTGGCAGGTCGGCGAACGTTACGCCGACATGGATCCCGCCAATCCGATTCAAAAAGAACAAATGGGCATAGAATACCAGCCCCGGCAGTGGATAGAAGGAATGTACAATCCGAATTCGCTTGGGCTAAGAACCCACGGTTCCGGCCTGATTAACGGCCTCACCCAGTGCACTTTCGCCAGCGCCGGCGGCGACCATAACGTCAGCCTGGACCCGTCCGGCAAGACCATGTTCTATTCTACGACCAGGATGTCGAAGAACCCGAAATTGGCCATGCAGGACGTGGACTCGAAAGCTTGGACTCTTTTGACCGACGACACCATGGCGGACATGATGCCGGCGGTGAGCCCGGACGGCAAATCCATCGCCTGGTGTTCGAACCGCTACGGCAACTGGAGTCTATTGATGCGGGAATTGCACGCCCCATTGGGTAGCGGCCCGAAACAGCTTACCCGCACGCCGGACGACGACATCCATCCGGCCTGGTCCCCGGACTCCCAGTATCTTGCCTTCAGTAGATTCAATTCCATGGACGGCCAGTGGCAGATTTGGGTCATGGACATCCAGAAGAAAACCTTCACCGCGATAACCGAAGGGCTGTTCCCATCGTTCCGGCCGGTGCAGAAGAAGATTACGGACGATGGCCGGCAAATCTACACCATAGCTTATCAGCGCCACCGCCAGCGGGACGTGCCCTGGTATTCCATTTGGACCCTGGACCTGGTGGTGCAGAAGAACGGCCGCATGGAAGCCATGGGCAGCCCCAAGGAAATCATCTCTTCCAATGAATGGGCGGCGATAACGCCTTGCTGGTCGCCGACCGGCGATTATCTTGCCTTCGCCTCGGTCCGTAAATCCCCCCTGACGGAAATGCAGGCAAGAATCTACCGCGCCGACGACATCTGGGCGGTGAAGATTGACGGCACGGATCTGACGCAAATCACCGATCATCCGGCGCCGGACTGGTATCCCTTCTGGGGGAACGAGGAAGGCAACCCCATCGGCAGAATCTATTTCACTTCCAGCCGCAAGGGGAACCCGACCATTTGGAGTGTCAGGCCGCTGTTGCCGGGACTCCTGAACGAATTGCGGCAGGAAGCGGACCGGGATGCGGAGCGGGAGGAAGCGGCGATTCGGGCGCGTAACGCCACGCCGGGGAGGGCGCAAGTGGGAGGCGGGCAAGCGAGCGGGGACGATTTTATTGTGCCCTAAGTTACGTCAATCCGCATCCTGTTACGCCTGATACCACCCCACGCGTCATTCCGGCGCCGCAAGCGTTCAACCGGGGTGAGGCAGAACTCGCCGGAATCCAGGCCGATAGACAATCGCTACCGTGGCGTTTGCTCCTGGGCGCATCTCAACTCTGTAACGTCAAGCCGCATCCTGTTACCCAGGACACCACCCCACACGTCATTCCGGCGCCAAGAACATTGAACCGGGGTGAGGCAGAACTCGCCGGAATCCAGGCCGATAGACAATTGCTACAGTGGCGTTTACTCCTTGTCTTACGGAGGTGTAAGTTCCAATACTCATAGGGAGTCTAGTGGAACCACGGAGCGACGGTTTATCGGCCTGGATTCCGGCGAGCTACGCTCCCCCCCAGTTAAATGTTTATGGCGCCGGAATGACGTGTGGGGAGGTGTTCAGGGTAACATGGATGCGGCTTGACGTAACCGAGTTGAGATGCGACTGGCAAAAACTTCAGTAAAAAAAATAAATTCCCTTCCCAGCGCGTGAACAAGATTAAAACGCATCTTGTAGTTAAGCTTTGGCCAAAGCTGACAACACCCGAACGGAAATCCCGATCATGCGGGGTCCGAAGGGTTTCCTTAAGGCGTGCAAGTGCAATTTAACCGGTCACGGGGAAGGGCGGGTGGTGCGGCCTCCTATTGCACGCCGGGGATATGCCGACCCCATATTCCCAAATATTCGCCCTTCGGGCTTCGAAAAGGATCCTCCGGGATTTCCGTTCCTTTTCTTTGGGAAGGAACGGATACAGCCATGCCGTTGTGGACGGGACGCATCTCAACTATTACGTCAATCCGCATCCTGTAACGCCAGACGTCACCCCCCACGTCATTCCGGCGCCACACGCGTTCAACCGGGGTGAGGCGTAGCTCGCCGGAATCCAGGCCGATAGACAATCGCTACCGTGGCGTTTGTTTCTTGTCTTCCGGCGGTGCAAGTTCCCCCAATGATAGGGCGTGTATTATACCTCCGGAGCCAAGTTTTATCGGCCTGGATTCCGGCGAACTACGCT
>JAVBRG010000134.1:0-12325 GCA_031548195.1 Planctomycetota bacterium
TCCTATAACAGCGGGCTAAGTGATTTAGTTCGCGGGCGATGGTTTGTTGAAATTGTTATTGTAAAGCGAGACGAATTGACCGGGCGTCTCTCTTTCCATTTAAGTTGCCCCGGTCAAAACGTCGTCCCCGGGTGCTTCTTCAGGTAATCCTCAATCGCCGCCCGAAGGCCGTCCGTGGCCAGGTTCGAGCAATGCATCTTGGCCGGCGGCAAACCGTCCAGCGATTCCGCCACGGTGTCCCGGGTCAGGGCCAGGGCCTCCTCCAGGGTCTTCCCCTTGGCGAGGTCGGTCATCACCGAACTGGTGGCGATGGCGGCGCCGCAACCGAGGGTCTTCCACCTGATATCGTCCAATTTCCCATCCTTGACCTTGATGGTGATGCGCAGCATGTCGCCGCAGTGGGGGTTGCCGACTTCGCCGACGCCGTCGGCGTCCTCGATTTCCCCGGTGTTGTGCGGATTGCGAAAATGGTCGAGAACTTTCTGGCTGTACATTTTTTCACCTTTCCTCGGACGTACTGCCGTTAAAATTATCCGCTAATTACGTTGGTCAATGTATACCGGTATATATACTGTCATAATTGCGTAAAAACCCATTGCTACAGGATTGCACCGTGTTAAAAATAGGTAAAAAGCCATGACGCCGGTTTGCCGCCGCAGATACAGAGGGTAATGTCTTTTCATAACATTTCAAGGGATTTTGACCGTCTTTATTTTTTATCTGGATAGTCAGACCAAGCCCTGTTCGTCGACCACCCCGGAAAAGCGCCGCACCACTTCCGGGAGATCCGGCGGCATACCGCGCACCTCCCCCCGCGCCAATTCCTCCCACGACCACCAGCGCGCCTCCGCCAGGTATTTTTTCTCAATCGCGGTCTGGCCCTCCCGAGCCATTTCCGGCCGACCTTTCACCTCGACCCGAAAATAATAATCATGCTGCAAAACCATCTCGCCCCGCACCAGGCGCATCGGGTACTCCCACTCCCCCAATAAGGGGCCTACATCGTCAACCGTAATGCCCGTTTCTTCGAACAGCTCCCGCCTTGCCGCTTCGGCCGGGGTCTCCCCCGGGTCGATCCCCCCGCCGGGAATGGCCCACATTTCCTGACCGTACAAGGCGCCGTCGCCGTATTTGAAGTGGAAGAGGAGAAAACGCCCCTCCTCGTTGACCACGAATATCCTCGACCCCAAACGCGTTCGCAAAGTCTCCATGTCTACCGGGTCTCCATGTTTACTTGACCTTCCATTGCCTGCCCGCGAGGATGGTTTTCACTTTCTCGCGGTGGTCGCCCTGCACCTCGATGCCGTCGGGGGAATCGACGCCGCCCGCACCGCAGGCTTTACGGAGTTCCGCCGCCAGCTTTTTCCGATCCGCCGGTGAAAGGACAAAGCCCCTCGCCACCGTGACTTCCTTGCCTTTGGCGCGTTTTTCCAATTTCACCGTCGCCTTCTGGCACGCGTCCGGTAAAGAGACCGTCTCCGGCTTCGCTCCGGCGCCCGCTGGCTCGAAGGACCAGCCGTCCCCGGACGTGAGTTTTTTCGCCATCGTCAACCCCCCACCAGCACCAAATTGTCGCGGTGGAGAGCCGTCTCGGCGCAATCGTGGCCGAGAATTCCGGACAATTCGCCCGACCTCCTGCCCATTACCTGCCGGAGTTCCGCCGCATCGAAATTGGAAAGCCCCCGGGCGAATTCCCGGCCCTGTAAATCGACCACCCCCACCGTGTCCCCTTCGGAAAAATCCCCCCGCACCTCGCGTATGCCGATAGGGAGGAGGCTGGTCTTCTTTTCGACCAGCGCCTGTTTGGCGCCGTCGTCCACCACCACGACTCCATCCGGCCCCCGGCCGTAGGCGATCCACTGCCGGTAGGACGACTCGCGTTTCCCGGCCGGCAGGAATATGGTGCCGATGTCCTTGCCGGCCAGGATATCGTGGAGGACATTATCCCTTTTGCCGTAAGCCACCAACAGGGGGATGTTCGCCAGTCCCGCCGCCCGGGCCGCGTTCACCTTCGAACTCATCCCGCCGGTCCCGACGCCGGAGGATGAACCGCCAGCCATGCCGGCGACTTCGCTGGAGACTTCGCGGACTTCGCTGATTAATTGCGCCCCGGCTTGGGAAGGCGGCCGGTCGAAGAGGCCTTCGACGTCGGACAGGATGACGACGGCGTCGGCGTCGACCAATTGCGCCGTCGAGACGGCCAATGAATCGTTATCGCCCATTTTGAGGCGGAGTTCCTCGACGGCGACGACGTCGTTTTCGTTCACGATGGGGATCGCCCCCTGCTGCATGATGGCGAGGAAGGCGTTTCGGGCATGGAGGAAGCGGCGGCGGTCGTGGAGGCCGTCGCGGGTCAGGAGGACCTGGGCGGCGTTCAGGCGGTAACAGGCGAAGAGCTGGCGGTAGATTTGCATCAGGGCGCCCTGCCCCACCGCCGCCGCCGCCTGGATGAGGGACAGCTCTTGCGGCCGGGCGGGAAGGCCGAGTTCCGCCGTGCCGGCGGCGACGGCGCCGGAACTGACCAGAACCACCCGCCGGCCCTTGTCGGCGATATCGGCGATTTGCCCGACCAAACGGGCGATGAAGGCGGTGTCGAGACCGCCGGAAATGGAGGCGAGGAGGCTGGAGCCGACTTTCACCACCAAGGTTTGCGCCTGGGTCATTACCAATCGTGACATGTATTGTTCCTTCGCAGGTGTACACAATGTAAACTTGTCGAAAATCGGAGTTAACGCGAGTCCATGTTGGACAACGTCAAAGCGTGGCTAAGCAGGAGACGTTTTCGCCGGGGTCGGTCGAGGGGGATAATCGATCCGGCGCCATAGAAACGTATTTAGGCGTCGGTAAATGTCAAGCCCCGTAACCGGTTTTTTCACGGGCGTCCGATAAATTATTTGAATGAAAAGGCTGGATTGATATGATTATTGGACAGATTAAAGGGTTGAAATTTTTCAAACTTTTTTGACCGGGAGAGCAGGAGAGCATATGTCCACAGTGGAAGCGGTACACCAACCCCCGGCCGAGGCTGCCGGCCCCGCCACGGGGACCGTGCTAATTGTCGAAGACTCGCCGATTATCCGGCGGCTGATTCGGGATCAGGTCAAGAAGCTGGGCTATGACGCGGTCGAGGCCGAAAACGGCGCCGAAGCGTTGGCGATTATGGAAAAGCAGCTCCCCGACTGCCTCATTCTCGACCTGATGATGCCGGTGATGTCAGGCCCGGAATTGCTTGAAAAAATGCAGGAATCCCCCCGGATGCGCAACGTCCCGGTGATCGTCGTCACCGCCTTGTCGGATATGGACAAAATCGTTTACTGCATTGAAAAAGGCGCCGCCGACTACATGCAGAAGCCCTTTCGGGCGCAAATCCTCCGGGCCCGCCTCGCCTCCTGCATCGAGCGGAAAAAGTTCCACGATCGGGAAATGGAACTGCAACGCCAATTGGCGGACCATAACGCCAAGCTGGAGGAAAGGGTCAACAATCAGGTCAAGCAGATTACCGCGGCGCAATTGTCCACCATTTTCGCGATGTGCAAATTAGCCGAATCCCGTGACGAGGACACCGGCGAACACATCGAACGGACCCGGGAAATCTGCTACATTCTCGCGAAAAAGTATCTTGAAAAGCCGAACCCCGATGAACCGTCGCCGCCGGACCCGGATCTTGCGGAAAACATCCGCACCGCCGCCCCGCTCCACGATATCGGCAAGGTGACGGTGTCGGATTTGATTCTTCAGAAGCCGGGGAAATTGACCCCCGAGGAATTCGAAAAGATGAAAACCCACACCTCGGCCGGCTACTCCCTTTTGGCCGATGTGGACAAATCGCATCCCGGGAATACTTTCATCCATATGGGCAAGGAAATCGCCCTCTACCATCATGAGAAGTGGAACGGAAGGGGCTACCCCAAGGGGAAGGGCCTTTTCGACATTCCGCTGGCGGCGCGTATTATGGCCCTGGTGGACGTTTACGACGCCTTGACGCATCAGCGCTGCTATAAGCCGGCGATGAGCCACCAGGATGCCATGAATATCATTTTGGAAGGAAGGGGCGAGCATTTCGACCCCTACTTGACCGACCTCTTTGTGGAACTGGAAAATGATATTGTCCGGGTAAGCCGGGAATTGGACGAGGCGGCAACCAAGAAGAAATAAGCGACCTGACCGCAAGCGGTCGCAGTCGCCCGTTAACAGCCCGGGCTGTTAAATCGTCAGGATAGAGAAAACCCCGTTGAGCCCGGCTCAACGGGGTTTATTATATATAAGCGTTATCGGTGAAGCTGGATTACCGCCGGTCAATCGCCGGCGAAACCTTCCGGCGGCGCCAACGAAGGCTGATTGGCTTCACCTTCCGATTGATCCCAGTCACCGGTCGGGCGCATCATGTCGAGATACTGGTCGCGGGGCAATTTCTGCAAACCTTCGGGTGGGGCGAGCGACGGCTGATTCGCCTCGCCTTCCGATTGATCCCAATTGCCGGTGGGGGCCATTTCCTGGAGATACGCCTCCCGGCTCATATCCTGGACCCCTTCGGACGGAGCGAGCGAGGGCTGGTTGGCCTCGCCTTCCGACTGGTCCCAACTGCCGGTGGCGCGCATTTCATCGATGTATTGATCTCTGGAGAGAGTTTCTCCCGCCATGAGTTGCTGAGCGGTGCCGCAAATCACGAGTGCTAAGACAGCCAAGACGGTCATTTTTCGAGTTGACATGTCATGTCCTCCCTATGTAGTGATCGGTCAAAAATAAACCATACCGTTAACGCTTCATTTTTTACTTATCGCGTGGCGCGTAAAATCATTTGACGCAATTCTGCGAAAATAATTGGCGGCACTGTAAATTTCTCGACAATATTTGCACCTTTTACAGCGAAAAGCATGACTTTGTCGGCAATTTCAAAAAAATCCGGTGAAAAAAAGCATTTTTTGAGACTGAAATATTCGCGCGAACGATAGTTGCTAAATAGAGAAGGAAGTGAATTAGCAATACGCTTGACGTTTATAAACCTACGGCAGCAGAGGAGCCACATGTTCTATCTGCACCCCATCCTCCCGGCCAATCCGGCCCTTACCAAACTAGTCACCCCCCTTACTTCAGGACGTCTCCCCAAGCGCTTCTTCACCGTTGCCTTGGCTATGGTCGCCATCGCCTCAGGCCTTTACGCGGTGGATGCAGAACCCAGGGAAAAACCGGGCCGCTTCGCCGAAGCGGAACCGCAAATACCCATGGACCCCAAGATCAAACGCGATGCCGCAACGGAAAATGAAATATTCGGCGACCCCACTCCCCATGAATATGACGCGGCGGTGGAAGCTCCGCCTGACCCGAAAACTCTCACCGACGCCGGCGGTTTCTCGACCACCTACGATCTGCCGGAGGTGAAAGTAACCGACCTATACGGCGATCCGAAAGCCGAAGCCGAAAACGCCATGCGGGCGGCCGAAGAGGAATTGGATCTGTACGATCGGGAATTCAAACCCTATACCTCTTTCGACAGGAACGCCCCCCGGTGGGTATACTCTCCCCTGCCCAAGGTCCCGGCCGGCATCACCAACCCGGTGCTGTCGGGGAATCCGCGGCTGGAGGAGGAACAGGCCGCCGCCACCGCCGGGGAGGAACTGGCGCTGGAGCACCAGGCGTTGCAGCCGCTGGCGGAGGATCAATTGCATAACCCCTCCCCCTTCCTGGAACGCGACTTTCATCGCGAGGAGGATTTCCTGGACGACGCGGATTCCTTCAACGACCAGGTTGAGGAGTTGAATCGCCAATTGAACGAACGCTGGCAGGAATTCGACAAAAATCTCAACAATCGGTTGGGCGACCAGGAGAAGCTGGTGCGGGAAATGCAGCGGGAATGGCGCCGGAAGCGGGTCGACGCGCCTTTTTACCGCCTCCCCGATAGGGAATTGGCGGAAAACACCTTCGCCGACGATCAATACCTGTCCGACCGGAGTCGTCTGGATCTCCGGCGGATGGACGAGTGGGACGAGTACCATGCCACCAGAAATTCCTTACGGGAACGAATGGTGAATTACAACCGTACCTCCGATGAGTATCTCCGTCTGCAGAACAACCTGAACGACCTAGACCAACGCCAGGCGGCGCGGGAAAGGGCATACGAACGGGAATACCGCAACTTGGACGTGGATTATTCGCTGGGCCGTTGGTAAGCGGCAACATGAGGACGGTTATTCAACGGTCGAACGGGCGGGGCGCTTCGGCACCCCCTTCGACCGGGCGGCGCCGGTTCGGGATGCCTGGCACGAGCAATCGGCGCCGATGAGCGGTTGGTCTGTGAAGGCTCGGGGTATACGGTCATTCGCCCCACACGGGAGGGAGGGTGACGGTATTTTTGGGCCGAAAGCGGGATCAATCGTTTTGGCGGTTGCCAAGGATATGGCGGCGGACTTTTTCGGCGATGGTCCTGGTGGTTCCAACCGCGTCTACCGGTGTTCCCCGTATGGCTGTGTGGCCAACAGGCGGGCGGAATACGGAGGCCGGAGCGGCGGACTGTCGGAAAGCGGGGCGGAAAGAGGCTCGGAAGGGACCACCCTCGGTTCGAGGCGAATCCTTTTCCTGGAAGTTCCGCCTTCATCACGCTTTTTTGAAAAAATACCCCCAGCATCCCAACCGCCATCCATGCGGAAATGAGCGCGCCTGAGGGACGCGCAAGCCCTCAAAATTCATCGACCAGCGCCGCTTCCGCAACTCTGGACCCCGACTCAGGTCGGGGTCCTGTTTATTCCCCGGAGTTTTTTTCCTCCCCGCACCATCAGCAGAATTCGGCATTTTCCACCGGAACTTTCCGCCGGCGGCCGATAATTCGGCTGTCGTTTTTTCGTGGGCCCTTTCATAAAATATTTATAAATTTGTATAACACGTTATTTTTAAGAGCTTTATATTTTTTTATAAGTTCCCCAATCTTTCTGGCAAAGCTATTGCATTATTTTCAAGTGTCAAAACAACAGCGGCGCCAAGGAGCAGGACCAGTAAAACCACGAACGCTAGGGAAAGGATAACACCATGGCGGCAGTTTGGGTCGAAGGCCTCATCCAGCGTGAATCGGTTCCGGTCCTCGAAGCAGCCATGACTTTCGCCTATCAGCGCCATGTAAACATTATGAACAACATCGCCAATGTGGAAACGCCCTACTACAAGCGGAAAAAATTGCCGGAAGCCTCTTTCCACAAAGCAATGCAAGACGCCCTGCAGGAACGTTACGAACAGCACTGGAACGAGTTCAGCCCCAATTCGAAGCCGGGCATCAGGTTTTACCGCAACCATCTGCCCCAGGCCTTCAACCACGAGGGAATGGAATTCGGCCCCGAGCGTCACGACGAAAACAACGTGGTAATCGAAAAGGAAATGGCCGACCTGGCGAAAAACTCGGCCTACATGGAAGCCCTGCAACAGCTCTTCAAAAACAAAACCAACGGTCTGCGCGCCGCGCTTCGGGACCGGGTGGGTTAAAAAAATCGGATAAAATTCAGGTTCATCTCGAACTTACGGACTTATGGAACGCAGTAGGAAAGGAAACCGCCATGAACGCCACCCTCAACCACAATGAAGTCGCCACCCTCGGCAAGTCCATCCTCAACCACGCTCGGGCGATTCATCGCTATGCCAAGACCTACTGCGAAAACGACACCAGCGATTTCCAGACCCGGGAAGAGCGCGCCAAGTCGCGTATTTGCGTCGAACAGATGCTCCGCGAACTTCAGGGCATCCTGACCATGGCCCGCCGGAAGGGCGTCGCCGACCGGTGCAATCTGGAACAGGTCGCCGCCTACGCCGAAGCCGCCCGGGAAATCATCGGCGTGAACCAGGCCAAGGAAATGGTTTACCGCCACGAACTGGCGATTCTGAACTAATGCTTCGGCCAAACCGTGCGGACCGCTCTGCGATGCAGGGCATGCTCTTGGGGAAGAGCCTCCGCCCGGCAGGGGAAGAATAGCACACAGGGAAGCTTCGGGAAGCTGTGGTTTTGGGGAAAAAGACTATGAGCATGCTGGTCGGCGGCATTTTCACGATGTTCGACATTTCGGCTTCGGCCCTGAGGGCCGAGCGGGCGAGAATGAACGTCCACGCCAACAATCTCGCCAATGTCAACACCACCCGCGGCGAAGACGGCGAACCTTACCGGAGAAGGCGGATTTTCTTCCAGGAAGGGGCGCCGGAAATCACCGGTTCGCGGCGCTGGGGGGTGCGGGTGGAGCGGGTGGACAAGGATTTCGACACCGACTTCATCATGAAGTACGACCCGGGTCATCCGGACGCGATTAAGGAAGGCGAGTGGAAGGACTACGTCGCTTACCCCAATGTCCAGGTGCCGGTGGAAATGGTGGATATGATGATGGCGTCCCGGGCTTACGAGGCGAATTTGACCTCGATGGACACGGCGAAACAGATTCACAGCGGGGCGCTTCGTATCATAGCCTGAACTTTTGACTTGCAGGCAAGGGGGTTTTTCCTTATCGTAGAGGGGCGATGGGCCTTGCCGATCCGGGGCGTCAAGCCGGGAATTCCCGGCCAAGCGGTAAAGAAAACGCCGCCGGAACCGCTAACAAGTAGGTATACTGAAGATAGCGACAGCGGCCCCTTCGGGCAAGCCGCGTCGGTGGCGGACGCGAGGTTCGCCTTAGCCCACAGGAGGACGGGATATGCCTATCGATCCCATCACCGGAAGACTGGAAGGCATCGGCGGCAGCCAGGGCGCCAAGGCCCCGCAGCACACCCAACCGACCGACGGCGAGGACTTCAAGAAATATCTCCTCGACAACCTCAATAAAGTCAACACCATGCAGCAGGACGCAGGTAAACTCGTCACCGACATGGCCATGGGCAAGGAACAGGACATCACCAAGGTGATGACCGCCGTGGAAAAAGCCGGCGTCGCTTTCGACACCCTGATGTCGGTCCGGAACAAACTGGTCGAGTCCTACCAGGAAGTACTGCGGATGCGGCTGTAAACCCTACCCTGAAGCAACGGGAACGACCCTTTACCTGAACCCGGCATCGGCAGCGCACCGCCGCCGGGTTCACGAAGCCAATTTTTCCGGCAGTGGTCAATTGCCTTTTTTTTGTCCTCGTCTTTCAACTTTTTTCGGAAAATATTTATTCTCCCAGTGAAAAAACCGCCATAACCTTCATTTTCAGCTCTCGCCCCGCCCGCGCCGGATTATTCCGTTCGTGGGACATTTTGTTTTGTGGGGGGAGGCGGCAACGGCGACGCCGACGCGTGGGGACGCAAGGCGGAGCCGGAAGCGGGTCAAGAGGCAACCGCGGCAAAGGGGATAAGGGACTATACTCGGGGGAGTAAACCATGAAGATTCTGCGCCAGCTCTGGCATGACGCGCAAACGGTTCTGCGCGACATGTCGGTAACCCAACGCGTCGCCGTCACCTTCCTGATTCTGACCGTGGCCATTTGGCTGGCTTTCGCCGCCTGGATGGGCCATACCCCGGGTGAAATCGGCCGGCGGCCCCTGCCGATGCAGGTGGAACCGGGGGACGTCAACGACGTTCTGGAACGATTGAAAGCCAAGGGGATTAAATCGGCCGAATACGATTTCGAAGCGCGGCGGATTTTGGTGCAAGTCGACGAGGAGAAGCCGGCGATTATCGCCCTGGCGGAGGAGGGTCTCCTGAAGGACGCGCACGAATTCGGCTTTCTGAGCATGCTGGACAAGTGGTCTTTCTCCGACACCAGGATGAAGTCGGAGGAGTCGATGCGCTTGGCGCGGGCCAACGAAGTCGCCCGGTTGATTGAGAACATCGAGCCGGTCAAGGAAGCCCAGGTCATTTATTCCGACGATGTCCGTAACAGTCTGTTCGGTCTCGCCCACAAGAAAACCGCCGCCGTGCGGGTCCGCACCAAACTCAACAAGCCGCTGACGGAAGGCACCAGCGAAACGATTATTTCCCTGGTGGCGGCCGCGAAATCCGGTCTCGACCCCAGGGACGTGGTGGTGACGGACCAGCTCGGGAACAAGTTCCACACCACGGCGAACAACGGCCTCACCGCCATGGCGAAACAGAAGTGGGACTACGAATATTCCCTTGACGAGGAACTCCGCCGCCGGCTGGAAAACCTGATGCGCCAGTATGTCCCCAATTTTCAGTACGAGGGCGACGTCAACGCCTTCCCCAAACATGAGATAGTTTTCGATTACCGCGAACAGATGTGGCGGGAGGTTCTTCCCGGCGAGGTCCAGTCCTCTTCCCAGCAGAAGATCACCAAAATGGCCACCCAGAAACCCGCCGCCGAAGTGGGGGTCGAACCGAACGCCCGGCGTTCGGCGAACCTGTTCGGGCCGTATTACTGGCAGACCCAGGAAGAGCGCTACGACGAGAAGAACGCATCCAAAACCATGCAGAATTCGATTAGGGAAACGGCGACCAAATTCGCGCCGTCCCTCAAAAATCTCACCGTATCGGCGATCATCCACCTCCCCTACCAATTGAAGCGGGACAACGAGGGCAAGCTGGTGCAGGCCAAGAACGAAATGGGACAGCTGCTTATCGACCCCGATTCCCGCCTGCCGATGTGGGAGCGGGAGACGACCCCCCTCCTTCCCCCAGAGAAAATCGAGGAATTGAAGCGGCAAATCGCCCAGGCCTCGGGCATTTCCCTGGCGGACATTCCCGAGAAAATCGAAGTCAGTCAGGTCGCCTGGCTGCCGCCGGTTCTCGCCCCCAAGGGTGGGGAGGCGGTCTCGGCCATGCTTCTGCGTCTCCTGTCCCAAAACATCACCTCCATTTTCACGTTCCTATTCTTCCTGATGGCCTTCTATCTGATTTACCGTTACGCCACCCGGCCGATACCCACGGAAATCGAGGAGTACGTCGAACCTGAATCCATGTCCCTCGCCCTGAAGACCAAGGACGAGGACGAGGAGGAACAGGAGGACGAGGAATGGGACAAGCTCCGGGCCAAGGTGCAAACGGCGGTGATTGAGGATCCCAAACGCGCCGCCGGTCTGGTCAAGCGTTGGATGCGAAAGGAATAATCCATGGCTAAAGCCGCCAAAGCCGAGGGCCTCACCGGCATACGCAAGGCCGCGGTATTGATGATTTCCCTGGACATGGACTCCAGCGCCAAGATTATGGCGAACCTTTCCTCCGACGAAATCGAACGCCTGTCGATGGAGATCGCCCGTATCGAGGACCAGATCCCCTCCGACGTCCGTGACGCGGTGGTGCGGGAATTTTATCAGACCCACCTGGCCTCGAAGTATCTGGAACAGGGCGGCATCGAGTACGCCCGGCAGCTTCTTGAGAAAAGCCTTTCGCCGGAAGAAGCCGCGAAGATTCTCATGGCCCTGGAGAACACCATTCAGCAGGCGCCGTTCCATTTCCTGAAACAGGCCGATTCCGAGCACCTTCTGATGTACATTCAGGACGAGCACCCCCAGACCATCTCCCTAATCATGGCGCATTTGTCGCCGAAGCAGGCGGCGGAAATCCTCGCCGGCCTGACCCCCAAGAAACAGCTGGAAGTGGTGAAGCGCATCGCCCGCATGGAACAGACCACCCCCGAGGCGATTCGCATGGTGGAACAGGGTCTCGAATCGCGGTTGGCGTCGATTGTCACCCAGGACCTGGAGTCGGCCGGCGGCGTGCAGTCGGTGGCGGAGATGCTCAACTTGTGCGACCGCACCACCGAAAAGGGCATTCTGGAGAATTTGGAGGAAGCGGACCCGGACATGGTGGAGCAAATCCGCAAATTGATGTTCGTCTTCGAGGACATCATCCTCGTCAACGACAAGGGTATTCAGACGATGCTCAGGGAAGTGGAGAACGACGAATTGTCGACGGCTCTCAAGACGGCGTCGGAGGCGATGCAGGAGAAGATTTTCAAGAATATGTCGACCCGGGCGGCGGAGCAGATTCGCGAGAACATGGAGTTCATGGGACCGGTGCGTTTGTCGGACGTGGAGCAGGCGCAGCAGCATATCGTGGACATTGTGAGGCGGCTGGAAGAAACCGGCGACGCGATTATTTCCGGCCGCGGCGGCGAGGACAACATGGTGGTATGACCAGTAGTCCTCCCAGGCATCGTCGGTGAAAATCGGACGCACCTCAACTCTTGTACGTCAATCCGCATCCTGTTACGCCTGACACTACCCCAAACGTCGGCGGTAACGTCGAGACAAGGGTGCGGCGGCTCCGAAACCCTGTAACGCCGGACTCCACCCCACTCGTCGGCGGTAACGTCGAGACAAGGGAACGGCGGCTCCGAAACCCTGTTACACCGGACTCCTCCCCACGCGTCGGCGGTAACCTCGAGGCAAGGGAACGGCGGCTCCGAAACCCTGTAACGCCGGACT
>JAVBRG010000061.1:0-28803 GCA_031548195.1 Planctomycetota bacterium
CCTACGTCCGCGGCTCCCTCGGCAAGCGTCAGGGCATCGGCGGCGGGGTCGGCATCGGCACCTCGTTCTAAAGCCTGGCACTTAACACTCTCGTCGGCGAAGGAGGAGGCGGTTCGCTCCTCACATTCGCTCCTCCCCCCCCTTCCTTCGTTCGGAAGGGGGCTTTTTTTACCCCCCAGCCCAGAAACCATGCCGCCGACCCATCGCCTCGGCTTGAATATGAATATAACGTTTCTTATAACGAAAATTAAACCCAAGATACACCTTCGCATAACCACTATAGAGAATCGTCTCACCCAAATTGACGCCATCCTCAAGATGCACGTAGGCGAGAGTGCGGCCGTACTGATCCACTCTGCTGGTTTCGTATTCCAGCCAACAACGTTTCCCCGTGGCAAGACGACGGGTAAACTGGCTCGCCTCCTTTCCCAGGGTCAATAAATCCTCGGCTTTGGCAATGCCGCCCATGCGGCCGGCGTCACGGTAAAGTTCATTATTGAGACTGGACTCGGGAGTATCTATGCCGATAATGCGGACGCGCTCGCCGTCCACCTCCACGGTGTCCCCGTCGAGGACCCGGGTGATGCGGCGCCAAGGTTCGGAAGCGGGCTTTTCCTTAGGGGGAGAAGGACTTTCCGGCAGGCGCCCGAGCGTGTCCGGCTTCAATTCCAAATCGGCGTAGGCGGCGAAAATCCGCGCCTGCTGACCGGGGGCGAGGCCAATCCAGGCATAGGCTTTGTAATAAAGAAACGTGGCGAGGGAGGACAGGAGCAGCAGGAAGCCGATCCAGGATTGAAGGCGCGAAAAAGTCGTGGCGCGTTTTTTATAACGTCTGATTATATTCCGCTTTGCCATGGCGTTACCTTCCCCTCAAAAAAAATCAGGGCGGACACCTGGCTCCACCGGCGTCCGCCCATCCTCTCTCTCCCACTCTCTCCCTCTGCTCTCTCTCCCTCTGCTCTCTCTCCCCCTGGCTCTCTCCTCTTCCTCCCCACGCCCGCTGTCGCGGGTTGAATATTGTTTTTGCGAAATCTTTACCACTCCTTCTTCACGTCCAGCATGTTCTTGACTTCGCCGCCGGTATTGATGTCCAAACCGTAGCCCATGTCCCAGCCGTACAGCTTGACCCCCACGCCGGCGGTGAAACCGGCACGCCCCTTCGAGTAATTACCGCCGGGGACGAACAAATTCGCCGCATTGGATGTGCTGCTGGAATAGGCGGTATGGTCGTAGTACAGGCCGCCCCTGAGGGCGAGCATGTCCGGAATCACCTGCTGCTCCACTCCCGCGGAAATGCCCCAGGAATTGTCGCTTTCCTTCAGGATGGAGGGAATGTCCGACTGCATTCTCTTGAACCAGAGATCGCCCAGGAGAAGCGTTTCCTCCCCAAGCTGATGCGCGACGCCGCCGGAAATCGAAAAGCGCTGCAGCGTTCCCGATGCGGTGGCCGCATTGGCGTATTCCGCGCCATCCTTGTAGGAACCGGTCGCGAAACCGACCGTGGCGCCGAGGGTCGTTTCATCGCGGAGACGATACAAGCCGCCGACCTTGAAATCACCGCCGATGAACTTCCGGTCCATGGCTTTTACCGCAGTTTGGGAACTCGGATAGGTAAAGTCGCGGCTGGACCATTTGCCGTCGAAAAGGGCCACGGAGACGCCGACCAGCATATTGTCCAGAAGATGAATGCCGTAACCGCCCAGAACGCCCAATTGCTGCCGCTTCATGTCCATGGTGCCGGGGCCGGCGCCGGAAAAGCCTTCGGAGTAAACGAGGCCGCCGATGGCCTGGTTATTGCACGAGCGTTTCGACCAGCGGTCGAGATTGACGGCGCCGCCAAGCTTGAAAGTGAACTGGGTGGTCCCGTCGCCGTCGTCCGCCAGCCAGTCGAAGCCGAGCGAAGCGTCCATGCCGGCCCCCTGCATGGCACCGAGAGCGGCCGGGTTCTGCCCGAGCGAGGCCACGCCGTCGGCGAGGCCGACGCCGGAACGCCCCATGGCCATTTCCTTTACCCCCAGGGGGGATATCGAACCGATGGAGCGGTAAGTGTTGACGTAAAACTCACCCTCTTCCCCCAGTGCCGCCGTGGGGACCAGGACCGATAGGGCAAGGAGAAAAGCTAGGCTGGCGAAGGGCATTTTCGGTTGCATTGGCCTTTTCCCGCATCATGGTCAGTGAAAAAAATCCGTTGCGGGTTAATTGCCTGCCCGGCGGCGGTTCCTTTCAGGAAAAATAAAACCGGGCGAAAAATCGCCCGGTGAGGTGGTTGCATGACATATGACTGTTGTTCTCTCACTCCTCCCACTCCAGCAAAAACTTCGGCCGGTGCAGCAGGTAATCACTAGATGCCAGGACATAACGCGTGCCGCCGATGACCACGTCGGCGCCGGGGTGGTCCTTTTCGGCCAGCGCGTGGAGGTGGCCGAAAACGCACAGATCCAGTTTGTACGCACCCAGCAGATCGGTCAAATCCGTCGGCCGGCCGTCGCCGGAGAGGGGGGGGAAATGCAGAAGGCAAACCCGCAGCCGGCCGTCGTCCCGTAAACCTTCCAGGCTCAAACGGAGACGCCCGAGTTCGCGTTCGCGGATTTTTTCGGCGTCCTCCCCGCGTTTCGCCATCGGGCCGACGCCGCGCTTGTCCTCGGCCACCTCCGGATTGTCGTGGTTCGAGACGTGATCCCAATGGATGCCGGGGAAGTCCCAAAGGCGGGTCCCGCCAATCGCCAGGCCGGGGAATTCCACCTGGTTGTTTTGCAAAAAAAACAGCCCGGGGAGACCCAGGGCGCGCATTTTACCGAGACTTTCCCACCAATAATCGTGGTTGCCCCGGAGCAGCACCTTGCGGCCGGGCAGGGCCGAGAGCCACTCCAAATCCAGCCGCGCCTGCCCGAGGCGCATCGCCCAGGAGATGTCCCCGGGCATCAGCACCAGGTCGTTCTCGCCGACGAGGCGCCGCCAATGCGTTTCCAGCTTGGCCGCGTGGTCCTCCCAGCGGGAACCGAAGACGCCCATGGGTTTTTCGGAGGCGAAGGAAAGGTGGGGGTCGGAAAGGGCGAAGAGTTTGGGCATGGTGTTCCTGTTGCGGACGTAGGAGGGAGACCGGTCAGCGGTCCGATTTGTAAATCGCCCGGTCCTTGTTCGAGAGGATGTTGGTCACGCGCACGCAGAAATAGTCGTTCAACACCAGGACCTCACCTTCCGCCACCAGGCGGTTGTTGATGTAAATGTCCACCGGGGCGCCGGCGTCCTTGTCCAGCTGGACGATGGAACCCTCCCTCAGGCGGAGGATGTCCTCGACCGAGAGCATGGTCCGCCCCAGCTCGATTTTCACCTCGAGCTCGACGTCGTAGAGCATGTTGATGCTGGCCGGATCCGCCGGCGGCCCCTCCGTCGCCAAAGCCGCCAAAGCCACCGGCTGCGCGGGTCCCAGCCGCGCCTCCATGTCCGCCCCGAGAGTTCCCCCCAAGAGGGCGTCGATGTCTTCCTGCGTCATTTCATCGGCCATGACCACTCCCGTGTTTTCTAGTGGGCAGCTCTAAAAATTTAGAAGTGCCCTGGCGTCACTGCATGTTCCAGCTGGGCAGAAGCACGTTCGTCACCCGCCGCCGCGAAATGTTGGCGGGAATCTTCATGGCGGTGAAATCGTAGCGTTCGAGTTCGTTGTTGATGAAGCGCATGATCTCCGCCTTGACCAGTTCCGGCCCGCGGTCCCCCAGGAGATTGGTGTAGGACTGGCCGGTCAGAAAAGTGTTGAGGTGATCGCGAATCTTGTTTTCGAGCTGGCTCACCACCGTGCGGAAAATTTCAATCTGCGCCGGCGTCGGCCTGGTCGCCCCGGCCCGCTTTTCCTCGGGGAGGTAATGCAGTTCCAGGGTCATGTTGAAGTTGATCGGCCGCATGTCGCCGCCCGGGCCGGGCACGGTGGCGGAAAAATTCTGGATTTCCACCTTGCTCTGGAGAATGGCCGGATCCTCCAGAAACACCTTCGCCTGCTCGGCCTGTTCCGGCGCCGTGCCGGGTTCGCGGATGACCATCATGAAAATCCAGAACGCCGCCTGCACCAGGGTGATGCAGATGACGATGATCCAGCCCTTGAGGCCGCCCAGAAAACCGCCCGCAGCCTTTTTCGCCTCCTCCTTGGAGTCATCGGGTTTTTCGTCAGCCATGGACCAATAGTTCCTTTTGTCTAGGGGGCAGAAAAGCAAAATGCCGCCGCTGCCGGCGTCCCGCGCCGCCGGGGCGTCAATTACGCATCCGCACGAACATCGGCAGCAGGACCTCCGTCACCCGGCGTTTGGAAATGCCCTTGCGCAATTGTTTACCGAATTCCAGACCGTCCAGCGAATCGTTGATGTAATCCTTGACGCTCTGCTTGATTGTTTTGTAGACCTCAACCGAACCGTATTCCTCCGGCGGAATCTTCTGGAGCAGGATATTCACCTGGCTCCGGATGCGATCGTCCATCGAACGGATGGTGTCGATGAACAGCTGCATCTCGCCCGGCGTCGGCCGGGGCGAACCTTCGATGCGTTCCTCGGGGAGCTGCCCCAGAATCAGGACCAGGTCCAGGCCAATCGTCATCCGCCGGCCGCCCCGGCCGGGTATCACCTGGTAGATTTGCCCGACCTTGACCTCGTACCCCAGCATGTCGGTGGCGAGTTCGCTGATGTGCTGGGAATAGGCGACCGCCATCGGCTTCGCCTCGGAACGCAAGGCAATCATGATTACGGCGAACAGCCCTTGCGCAATCGCCAAACCGATCAGCATCGTCCAGCCGCGCCGGGCGTTCAACCAGCCGATGACGCCCTTCTTTTTCTCGACCTTCGCTTCGCTTCCCTCGGCGGTTTCGAAACCTTCCAGCTCCGCCCCGCCACCGCCCTCGCCTTCGGCGGCGTCATCCCCATAATCCATGTCTTCGTCATCGGCCATGCGGGTCATCCTCCGCCCGAAACCAGAGCTTCGGTCATGATGATTTCCACCCGGCGGTTTAGGGCGGCGTTGCCGGGATCCCGCGGTTCATTGTCGGCGCTGGTGATGAGGCGGAAGCGCTTTTCCTCGATGCCGCAGTCGTCGACCAGATAGCGCATGACCGAGAAGGCCCGGGCGTAACCCAGCGCCCACAGGTCCTGCGTTTCGTTCGTGGCCTGGGCGGTGTGTCCCTTCACCTCGATGCGGTTCCGGAACCCCTTCAAATCCGGCGCGACGTCGTTCTGGAGGATGCGCTTCCCCTTCGCCGACAGTTCCGCCGAACCGGGGCGGAACAAATCCTCCCCCCCGATGATGATTTTTTGCCGGTCGTCCTCGATCATGGTCTGGATTTCGGAGCGTTTTCCCGGCGGGCCGCGGCGGAGGACATTCGCCTCCTCCTGACTGGTCCGTTCGGGGGTCATGGTCGGCCGCATCGGGCTGGCTTGTTGGGGGAGAACGCCCACCTGGCGCATGAACGCCTTCATGGTGGCCTGGATACGCGGTTTTTTCGGTTCGGACATGGTGAACAGGAGCACGAAAAAGGTCAACATGAGGGTCATCATGTCGGAGAAGGAGGTGAGGGCGGAGAATTCGGCGACCGAAGGGCCGCCACCGCCGGAGGCTTTTTTCTTTCTGGCCATCTCTGCTATCCCGCTTATATCCTATCCCGTCACTCCGCCCCTTTGCCGAAGCCGCGCTGATTGGGCGGCAGGAAAATCTTCAATTTCTGCTCGACGATGCGCGGGTTGTCGCCGGCCTGGATGGACATGACCCCCTTGAGCATAATCGTCTTGATGGCCATTTCCTCGCCGTTTTTCACCGCCAGTTTATCGCAGACCGGGCCGACCATCAAGGAGGCGATGAGGGAGCCGTAGAAGGTGGTGATTAACGCGACCGCCATGCCGGCCGTGAGGGCGTTCGGGTCTTCGACGCCGCCCTTCAACATCTGGATGAGGCCGATGACCGTGCCGAGGGCCCCCCAGGTGGGACCGCCGCCGCGGAAGAGGTCCCAGGCGGATTTGGCGTCGCCGTGGCGGGCTTCGATGTTGTCCATCTCCGTTTCCATGATGTCCTGGATGAGTTCCGGATCCGTTCCGTCCACCGCCAGTTGCAGCCCCTGGCGGAGAAAAGGATCGGGAATCTGCTCCAGAACGTTTTCCAGGGCGAGGATGCCGTCGCGGCGGGCGACTTCCGAGTACTCCACCAGCTTCTTGATGAGATCGACCGGATTGTCCTTGTTGGTCTTGAAAATTAACGGTGCAGACTTCGGCATGGTCTTGAGAGTGTCCAGCGCCAGCGAAATCAGCATGTTCGCGAAACAGCCGCCGAAGACGATGCCGATCGAGGGAACGTCGATGAAGGGGCCGAACTGCCACTGCATACCGACGCCGACCACCGCGAAGGTGCCGATGATGAAGCCGGCAATGGTGCCTAAATCCATGCGTTACCCCCGGGTAAGGGCTTGCCCCAAAATAACTGCACCATGTTTAGACCAGGAACGGCGGACGCAACCGTCATCACGCAGTATAAACTTGCTGCAGTTATTTTGGGGCGACGCCTAAATTGCGAATTTCGCCAAACTTCAGCTTTTTCTTGAAGTATAAAACGTATCCGGTAAAAATCTGCTGAGGCGGCAGTACTCCAGCGCCAGTTCCACCACCCGATCCGCGCTTTCCGAAACCAAAACCTTCTCGCCATCACGCAGGGTGATGATGGTGTCGGGGACTTCCTCGACGAATTTGATGAGGTCGGCGTTCAGGACAAACGGGTGGCCGTTTCGCCGGGTCAATTTGATCATGTTCAACCCACCGGTAATTATACCAGAACGAGAGGAGACGTCACGTACTGTTTATCGGTCGGGCCCGGGTGAAACTTTCATCAATACTTTCACCGATTGCGGCCGGGGTTCGGGCGGAAGTTGGAAATTTGCCTTGCATTCAGGGCCGGAAATGGAGAAACCTTAAGGTTTTAAGCGGTTTATCGCCAAACTCTGGAACGTCTCCCTGGGGAACCCATGAAGTTCCACCCGTTTACTCTCTTTATTAGATGTATCGTCCTTGCCGCCGCCCTGCTCCTCACCTTGCATGGCTGCGCCGACATGCCTATCGTCCAGCCTCCGCCCGGCGAGGACAAACCCATCGGCGAAGCCATGGTCGTCCTGGGTCCCTACCTCACTTCATCCGACGGCATGCAGCCCTATATGCGTTTCGTCTCGTCACGCCGCACCGTCGCCGGCGTCCAGTCACTGGCCAGTACGAAGAAGTATATCAATCGCCAAGGCTCCTTCAGCCTTTTCCACGCCCTGGCCATACCCGAACTCGAACAGCACACCAAACTCTACGAACTCTGGCTCGGGGACCAGGACGGCGGCACCTACGGCATCCGCGGCCTGCCCCGCTCCGGCACCGCCACCTCCATCGGTTTCGCCGGGGGAAGCGTCCTGAACGGCCGCCTGCACGGCGTCGGCAATCAGCTCCGCCGCCTCGATCCCAGCGCCATCGTCTTCACCTCCCCCCCCTTTCCCGGCGGAATGCCCGATGCGCCGGTGGATTGGGAGAGCCAGTTCTTCGCGCCCCTGGGCGACAAGGTCGCCCTTGGTCCCATGTGGTTTGTGCCCGGTTCCGGCCTGCCGAAGGATCTCTTCCCCGAAAATGCCAAGGAAGGCGGGTACTGGAAACGCGATCTCGGCGCTCTCCGTCTCATCGGCATCGACGCCCGCTCCTTCTCCTTCGAGTCGTCCCGTAAAGCGGTCCTGGACCGTCTGAGGGCCGACCTCGACCCCCAGCACATCAATCGGGCCTGGACCGTGGTCGTCCTCTCCCGTTCCGCCTTCGACGCCCATATCGGGGACGGCCGCATTCTCGGAGCGCTTGGGGGAATCCTTGAACAGGGCGGGGTCGACCTGGTCATCGGCCACGGCGACTATTACATGCGCACCTACCCCTTCATGGCGAACGGCCGGGGTCAAACCCGCTACATCACCATCGCCGACAGTCCGGTGAACGCCCCCGACGCCATATCGTCCCGCGATTACGTCGCCGCCATTTCCGGCACTCCCCACATCGCCCGGCTTTGGGTCGACGACGGCGGCCTCGAATGGCAGGTCCTGGACCTCGCCGGCAAACCCATCGACATTCTCACCCTCACCGTTGACCGCCCCCACCTCGAGGCGCCGATGTCCACGGAACTCGCCCTTCAGGACGCGTCCGCGAACCTTTCCTTGCAGCGGGAGATTCTCAAAATCACCCGTCAGGCCGCCCAGGCCGTCAATAATCCCGGGCAGGATCTGATGCTGTCCCTAAACTTCGCCAATCCGACCAACCAGATTTTCTCCGGCGTGATGCGTTGGTCCCTCCCCGGCGGGGCCGAGGACTGGCGTATCGAACCCATGGAAATGCCTTTCACCCTTCAGCCGGGGCAGGGTGCGGCGGCCCGGTTCCTGGTCCGGCCGGGGAATCCGGCGGCGCCGCCGCTCCTGACCGCTTTCGCCCAGGATATCGGCTCTTCCACCGAGCCGCTCATCGTCACGAAACGTAAATATTACGACGTCCAGAAATCGCCCGAGTCCATTCGTCTCGACGCCCGTTTCCGCGACAAACGTTATTGGCGGACTCTTCCGGTCCTGACCGGTTTCGAGACCTTCGCCGGCCAGTCGGCCGTCAGTCCCACCGAGGGCCGGGTCACCGCCGACAAGGACGGTTTGGTAATTGCCCTGTCCATGGCGGCTAAGAATGCCTCGCAGGTCAATCCGCCGGCGGCGAATCCCGATTCCGATCGTGACACCCGGGTTTTGGAGGACGAGTCCATCGAGGTGTACCTGGATCCGAATCGTGACGGCCGCGAGTTCTACCGTTTCGCCATCAATCCCCGGAACGTCATTCTTGACAGTTCGAGCCGGGGCGGTTTGTCCTACAATCCATCCTGGCGTCACGTCACTCGTTTCGGTCGGGTGGGGGAGATTGAAACGTGGGATGTGGAGATGCGTATTCCCTGGGAGTCTTTGGGTCAGCCGAACATGCCTGGTCCCGGCACTGAATGGGGTATGCAGGTGGTGCGGCATGATTATGCGGGTTTGCGTCAGGATACGGGTCGTCGGCGGGGTCGGAATTGGGTTCCGCCGGATCCGCAGATAAGTGAATGGGTGCGTACGGGCGGGGACAATACTCGTCCTGGATTGTATGGTGTTTTGCGATTTGGGGATTTGTCGGAGGCGCCTGAGGCGGCGGATACGGGGCGGAGGGCGCCGGCGCCGGGGGTGTTGATTCGGGGGCGTCAGGATGCGCCGTTGCCGGGGCGGTTGCCGATGGGTGGGCCGGGTGGGTTTATACCGCCGCCGTCGGGGCCGGTGGTGGAGCCGCCGCCGCCTGACATGATTCCCTGATTATTGAATGGTGGTATGAGGAGGTTATAAAGGCGGTTCAATAAAATCCAGCCGAATGGCTGGTTGCGGGGTTCCAAAGGGGGCGCAACCAGCCATTCGGCTGGATTTTATTGAACCACTTTTATTGAACCACCTTTACTACCGCCATTTTACCGCAATCACCAAATGGCCCCGCCCCGCAATTCCGTCCACCGCGAACCATGCGCCGCCGACTCATACACCGCCTCCACAAAAGCCATACCACTCACCCCATCCTCAACATTAGGAAAGTCCAAATCCAGCTCCCCAGGATTGACTCCACTCTTCCGACAACGAATAGCCGCAGCTACATTCAAGTAAACATTGGCAAACTCCCCAATGTAACCGTCACCGTGGAATGCGTAAACCCGGCGACAACGGGCCGAGGCGGGACTGACCTGGGCAACGTAATTCGTGCCGCACGCCCAACGTTCCCACGGCCGGTCCTGGTACATGAGGGTGAGGTAATCCATGTCGGCGTGGTTCCACTCCAGACCAGCCTTGTCGCCGTAAACCCGAATTTTCAAGCCATTGCCTTCGCCAGGCGATATCTGGCTGGCTTGAATCGAACCCCGCACCCCCTGCCCCCAACGGGCAAAGGCGGTGAAGTCGTCCTCGAGCCGGCGGCCGGAAACCACCGTCCCGATGTCCGCCGCCACAGAGGTAATCCGGAGTCCCGTAATCGTCTCCGAAAGGTTCGAGGCATGGGTGCCGATGTCCCCAACGCAACCCGCCCCGGCCAATGCCGGATCGGTTCGCCAGCGGGCCTGGGGACTCTTGTCCTCGATATGCTGGTACAGCCAGCCCTGCGGATACTCCACCACCACCTTCCTCAACTCGCCCAGGTAGCCCTTCTTCACCACATCGCGGGCCAATTTCACCATGGCGTTGGCGGCGTAGACATGGGTCAAGGCCAGGATGCGGCTGGTCCGGCGCACAGTGTCCCTGAGGGACAACGCCTGGTCGAGGTTCATGGTCATGGGTTTGTCCATGACCACATGAAAACCGGCTTCCAGGGCCGCCTTGGCCGGTTCGTAATGCAGATGGTTCGGGGTCACCACCGAAACCAGGTCGATGCGGCGGTCGAGAGGCAGGGCCGCTTCACGCTCCAGCATTTCCTGCCACGTGGCATAGACCCGCGCAGGATCAAGCCGCAGCTTCTCCCCCTGCCGTCGCGACTTTTCGGGATCACGGGAAAACGCGCCGGCCACCACCTCGATGCCGTCGTCCAATTGCGCCGCGGCACGATGCACCGGGGCAATACTCGAGCCGGGGCCGCCGCCAATCATGCCCATCCGCAGCTTGCGACTGTCAACCTCTGCCATGTGAACTCCTTTCGTTGTCAAGCCACGCGCCGGACGCCCCAAATCATGGGCTGGTTACGAATCAAGCCCGTACCTCCCTCACACCGAGGTGCGCCCGCTTTCTTTTGTAGGCGGATCGCCTTTTTCAATACGTTTCGTAACCTTGGCCAGAACCGGCGGCAGCTTCGCCTCCTCGACATCCTCCTCGCCGGACAGGACAAAACCGGACAAGGCAATCTTCATCCCGTCCTCGAACGACAGGTCCAGGGGCCTTACCAGGCGTTTCGGGACGATAATCGTGTTCCCCCCCATCTGGAAGCAGAAGGGCAGAATCACCACCACCTCGTCGGCGTCGCCGATTTGCCCGCCGCGGAACGATTCCAGGGTGTCCCGGGTCACATAACCCAGCACCTTAAGGTCTTTGGTGAAGGTGACCACCACCATGTAATTGTTCTTGTTCATCTTCTTGTTCGGATTGAAAAAGTCGATGATTTCCTTGATGCTGGAATAGATGGTCTTTACCCCCGGTATCCGCGACAGGACCTTTTCACTCCAGGTCATGAGGAGCTTGCCCAAATAAAATTCCAGGAACAACCCCACCCCCACCAGGAAAAAGAACATGAACAGGAGCCCCAGCCCGTAGAAATAATAACCGGTCTGGTCATGCCGCATGCCAAGCCAGCTCCTGAGCGGCGCCCCGAACACACTCTCGGCCAGGGAGGCAATCCACCAGGTCACATAAAGCGTGATGGTAATCGGGAGAAAGGCTAGTAAACCATTAATAAATAAACGTGAAAGTCTAGACATCGCTTCTCCCAAATTCGCCCCGGAGGCAGCTCCCCCGGGGCGAATAATAAACGTTATACGGTTATAACCGGATTTGTGCAAAGTGGCGCTTTAACCGTCACCCGCCACTTCGGCAAAAACATTTTTCCAGAATTTCAAGGGTTTTCTATTTCACAAAAGTCCCATGTTAAAACACAAACCCCTCCGGCACCACCGCGTCTTTGACCACGATGATGATGCCGTCCCGCACGTAGAACCTGCCTTCGGGATCGTCGTAGGTGTTGTGGCCCTGCCGGTTGACCATCTGCACGTAGCGGCCGATCGAAGCGTTTTTGTCGATGATGCAGCGCTTGAGATAGGCCCCTTCATTGATGCCGATTTTCGGGCCCGGGTCGTCGCCGTGTTGATAATAGTCGGCCCCCATGACCAGGGACTCCTCGATGACCGAACCGTGCCGCACCCGGGTACGGGTGCCGAGGATGGAGTCGCGCACGGTCGCCCCTTCGACGATGGTGCCGTCGCAGAGGAGGGCGGCTTCCACCGAGGCCCGGTTCATTTTGGCGCCGGGGAGGAAGCGGGTGTTCGAGTAGATCGGGTGGCCGGGGTCGAAAAGATTGAACTTGGGAATCGGTGCCACCAGGTCCAGGTTTGCCTCGTAGAAGGCCTTGATGGTCCCGATGTCGGCCCAGTAGCCGTCGAAGCAGTAGGCGGACATGCGGTGGGTGGCAATGGCCTGGGGGATGATTTCCTTGCCGAAGTCGGTGCGGCTGGGGTCGGCGTTCAGGAGCTCAGTCAGGATTTTCGGATCGAAAATGTAAATGCCCATGCTGGCGAGGAAGGGACGCCGGGCCGCTTCCTCCTGCGAAAGACCGAAGATGGTGGTGTCGGTCATCATGTCGTCGAGGGCTTCCTTGGTCTTCGGTTTTTCGACGAATTTGACGATATTGCCGCTTTCATCGACCTTCAGGACGCCGAGTTCCGGCGCTTCTTCGCGGGTCACCGGGATGACGGCGATGGAGATGTCGGCGTTCTGGCGGATGTGGGCGTCGCGGAAGAGGCGGTAGTTCATGCGGTAGAGGTGGTCGCCGGAGAGGATGAGGACCAGTCCTTTGCGGTCGTTTCCCCGATAGCCGAGGTGGGGGAGGGTTTTGCGGACCGCGTCGGCGGTGCCCTGGAACCATTCGTTCGACTCGGCGGTTTGTTCGGCGGCGAGGACCTGCACGAAGCCGCGCGAGAACTGGTCGAAGCGATAGGCGTTGGAGATGTGATTGTTGAGGGATGCGGATTGGTACATGGTGAGGACGTACATTCTGGTGATGCCGGAGTTGATGCAGTTCGAAATGGGAATGTCAATCAGGCGGTATTTGCCGGCGACGCCGACGGCCGGTTTCGACCGGTCTTTGGTGAGGGGGAAGAGCCGTGAGCCCTTGCCGCCGCCCAGGATTACCGCTACCATGTTTTCCATGAAAAGCCTCCCTTGAAAAGTGGTTTACAGAGACATTTGCTATTCGGAAAATGAATTTGTTCGATTTTACGAGCGCTCCACCACGCCGCCGTCCTCCTCCCCCGCATCATCCGGGTCGGCATCGAGCGGAGCCGCGCCGTCGTCGTCCCCGCGCCATTGCCTGCGCCCCCAATCGACCAGCCCCCAAGCCATGTAGCCGTTGAAGCAGAGGAACAGCATCAGCCGGGGTTCATGCCAGATGAGGATCAGGAGCAGGACCACCGCCACCAAAATGGTGAAGGATTTTTTGCCGCTGAGGTAACGGTTGGCGACATGCACGAAGGGAACGGTGCTCACCATCAGGAGGCCCGGCAGCAGCAGGAAAAGGGCCAGAAGCCGGCTCTTGACCTGGACAATCTCCTGACCCAAAAAGGGCAGGCCGACCAGCCAGGAGCACACCGTCTCGACCCAGGCGTAGTCGCCTTCGGAGAGGAGCACCGCCGAGACCACGCAACCGGCCGCGGCAGGACTGGGCAGGCCGGAAAAAATGTTCTTGTCGCCGGTCCCGGCTTGAATGTTGTAGCGGGCCAGCCGCAGGACGGCGCAGATGGCGAAAATCAGGCCGAAGGTTATGACCTGGGTCCACCAGGCGTAACTGGCCGGCATCACCGCCAGGGATATGGTGTTGACGATTATCGCCGGGGCGATGCCGAAGGTGGTGACGTCGGCCAGCGAATCCAATTCCTTGCCGAAGGAACTGGCCGCCCCCATCGCCCGGGCGACCTTGCCGTCCAGCATATCGAAAATCATGCCGAAAAAGATGACGATGCAGGCCCAGTGGAAAAGGAATCCGGCCCGGGCCCGGGCGCCCCGGACGGTCTGGAGGGCGAGGCTGTTCCGGCGGGCGCGTTTTTCCGCTTTGTTCAGCAGGCGGTCGTCCTCGGACTGAACCGGCGGTTGCAGGGAACCCGCTTGCGCCGCATCGACCTGGCCGTTAATCGCCGCCGCCACTGACGCCACCGCCGCCACGGATGCGGTCGGTTTCTCTTCCATAAGTTGCGCGCGGGTGGAAAAGAACAGGGCGTTCAGGCAAAGGACGACGGAAATGAAGCCGCAGGAAAAATTCCCCACCGTCAGAAGTGAGGGGAGGATATGCACCCTCCGATAAACGCGGCGTTGGGGGAAACGGTTGGTTGTACGGTTTTCGTTCACTTTTATTGGCTCTCCCGCATCCCTTCCACCACCGCCAAAACCGTCGTGCCGGCCTGGACCCGGTCGCCCACCTTCACCTTCCAGGCGATGTTGGCCTCCGGCGACATGAACAGGGTGGTTCGGGAGCCGAATTTGATCATCCCGTATTTTTCGCCGCGGCGGAGTTCCATACCGGTTCGCACCGGGCAGACGATGCGCCGGGCAATGGCACCGGTGGACTGGCGCACCACCATGCGGGCGGGCATGCCCGGTTCGCTGGTTTGCAGTCCGAGATCCTGGTTCTGGTTTTTGTCGAGCGATTCCGGGTTTCGGGCGTCATGGAAGGCGCCGGGGCGGAAGCGGAGGAATTCGATTCGCCCCGCCGCGGGGGCGCGGTTGATATGCACGGAAAAAATGGACAGGAATATCGAACAGCGGAGGGCCTTCCCCCCGATGAAGTCGGCCTCGGTCGCGACGTCCAGGTGGGTTATGGTACCGTCCGCCGGCGCGACGATCAGCCCGGGTCCGGCGGGGATGACCCGTTGCGGATCCCGGAAAAACCAGAGCACCCAGCCGAAGAGCGCCGCCAGGAGGATCACCGGCAACAGGTACCACCACGAACCGGATTGCCGGAAAAGGCTGAGGAAAATAATGGTTCCAAGGCAAAATACGCCGGCGGCGATTCCTATTTCCTTGGAGCCGAGCGGGGTTAAAGGCATGTAATCTCGCAGAGAGTTACCGGGCTGTTACCGGAGCTTGGCGAAACCTGGGTTAGACATACGATTCGTTCACCGTTTTGGCGTACAGCTCGACCAGTTCCAATGACTGCGCCTCGCCGTTCTGGACCGCCTTGACCAATTGTTCCGCGGCCAGGCCGATGTTTTCAAACCCGTACATGGCGCCGGTGCCGCGTACATGATTCACCACATTCATGACCGGCTTCCAGTCATTTTGCCGCGCGCAATACAGAAGGCCGTCCAATTCCGCCCGGCGTCTTTGCAAATAACCGGAACGCATTTCCTGGGAAGGGATAAAAGTGGGCGGATCGATAACAATGCGCGTACTCTCCCGCTTGTTGACCTGTCTTTTGCTGGCCATGCCGCACTGTCTCCCGGCCCGTTCCGAACGCCATTTCGGATCCGCACCATTTACCATGGATAAAGAAAGGCTAAACCCGCCTCGTTCAGCCTTCTTTAATGTACACCGTGTACCCCCTGTCACCGATTGTCCCCGGAGTCGAAAAAAATAATTGTCGCAATTCCGCTCCATTGTCAGTATAACCCAGCGCCTTTTTTTTTTCAAGCGCCTAAAACCACCGCCGCAACGAAAACCGTGCCCGCCCCTCCCGTAAGCGCCGGGGAAATGCTTCCGGAAGCTCCGCCCATGAGTATTTTCCTTGACTTGCTAGCCGTTTCGGGGGACAAATTGAAATTTACCGAAGTTTTGCAAAGGGGCTGTAAAACCGCCTATCGCCACTTTGTAAAAATCATTTTTGCCTGAATTTCAGGGGGTTTAATTTTAGGAAAAAGGTCATCCGGCGGTTTGAACCGGGGTTTTGCAAAATCACCATTCAAACCGCCGAATGGCGTTTTTGTAAAATCAAAAACCCCGGAAATTAGGGAAAAAGGATTTTTGCGAGGTGACGATTGGCGGTTAAATCGCCACTTTGCAAAACTTCAGTTTGAATGGTGATTATGCAAAACTCAATCCAGGAACATGTTTTCGCGAAAGTTTCGCGGCGCTTCGCCAAATGTCCCCGAAATGGCCGCCATGCTTAAGGAATGCCACTCGATGTCCCAAATCACACAACCCGACCCCAGCTTCAACGCCCATTCATCCCCGGATTACCTCCCGCTCCCGCAGTTGCGGGCGCTCCAGTTGCAGCGCCTCAAGGAAACGGTCTTCTTTACCTATCATAACCAGAATTGCGGCCTCCTCCGGAAACGCATGCAGGAAATGGGCCTCGGCCCCACCTTCATCAAAAGCCTCGACGATATCCGCCGCCTGCCCTTTTCCATGAAAACCGATCTCCGCGACACCTACCCCTACGGCCTCTTCGCCGTGCCCCAGGAGGACGTCGTCCGCCTTCACGCCTCTTCCGGCACCACCGGGAAACCGATTGTCGTCGGCTACACCCAGAAGGACATCGAAACCTGGTCCGGCGTCATGCGCCGCTGCCTCCTGTCCTGCGGCCTCTCGGAACAAGACGTCATCCAGGTCTCCTACGGCTACGGCCTTTTCACCGGCGGCCTGGGCGCGCACTACGGCGGCGAAGCCCTCGGCGCCACCGTCGTCCCCACTTCCGGCGGCAATACCGAGCGCCAGCTCATGGTCCTGCAGGACTTCGGCGTCACCGCCATCTGCTGCACGCCGTCCTACTTCACCCATCTGGCGGAAAAGGCCGCCGAGGCCGGCATCGACATCCGCGAAACCAAGCTGCGGGTCGGCGTCTTCGGCGCCGAACCCTGGTCCGAGGCGATGCGCCACCACATCCAGGAAGCGACCGGCATCCGCGCCTACGACATCTACGGCCTTTCCGAAATCATCGGCCCCGGCGTCGCCATCGACTGCCGCGAACTCTCCGGCATGCACATCCTCGAAGACCACTTCTACCCGGAAATAATCGATCCGAAAACCGGAGAAGTGCTACCCGACGGCGAAGAGGGGGAACTGGTCCTCACCACCCTCACCAAACAAGCCATCCCCATGATCCGTTACCGCACCCGGGACATCACCGCCATCATGCCCGAGCCCTGCCCCTGCGGCCGGTCGGTCCGCCGCATGCGCCGCATCGGCCGGCGTTCCGACGACATGCTGATCATCCGCGGCGTCAACGTCTTCCCCTCGCAAATCGAGGCGGCGCTCCTCAAGGTGAAGGGCATGAGCCCGCACTACCAGATCGTCGTCACCCGCGTTTCCGGTCTCGACAACATGGAGGTTCAGGTGGAGATGACGCCGGAGCTTTTGGGCGACCGGATATTGGCCCTGGAAACGATTCAGAAGGAAATATCCCACCACATTTTCTCGACGGTGGGGATAAACGCGTCGGTGAAGCTGGTCGAGCCGAAGTCGCTGGCGCGCAGCGAAGGCAAGGCGAAGCGGGTCATAGACAAACGGGGGATTTAACGGTATAACTGCAGTTTGGCAAAACTTCAGGTATAAACCGTATACAAGCCTCGACGACGATTTCTTTTTCCGCCCAACCACGGGGAGAAGCATATGAAAATCCACCAAATAGCCATCTTTATGGAAAACAAACCCGGCCACCTCCGCGCCATCTGCAAAACCGTCGCCGACGCCGGCGTGAATATCTACACCCTTTCCCTGGCCGACACCCAGCAGTACGGCATTCTCCGCCTCTTGACTGACAATTGGGAAAAAACCCGCGACGCCCTCGCCGCCGCCGGCCTGGTCGTCAACGTCGCCGAGGTCCTGGCTGTCAAAGTGGACGATCGCCCGGGTGGGCTTCTCCGCATCCTGGACATCATTTCCGACAACGGCATAAACGTCGAATACATGTACGCCTTCACCTACCATCACGGCGAGCACGCCATTATGGTCTTCCGCTTCGACAATCCCGACAAGGCCATCGCCGCCCTGCAGGCGAAGGACATCAGCGTCCTGAACGGCATCGACATTCTGAAAGGCGCGGAATAATCATGAATATCTTCACCCCGGAAAACCGCATTCTCGATCCCGAGGAAACGCTGCCCCGCGAAGAGCTGCAAAAATTGCAGCTGGAACGCCTGCAAAAAATTGTCGATTACGCCAAGGAACGCGTCCCCTTCTTCCGGCAAAAATTGGAAGGCATCAACGGCCGGGATCTGAAAAGCCTCGACGACCTGAAGAAGCTCCCCTTCACGACCAAGCAGGATCTGCGCGGCGGCTACCCCTTCGGCTTCATGGCCATCCCCAAAAATGAAATCGCCCGCATCCACGGTTCCTCCGGCACCACCGGCAAGATGACTTTCGTGCCCTATTCACGCAAGGACATGGAAACGTGGACCCGCTGCGTCGCGCGTTTCCTGGTCGCCGGCGGCTTGCAGCCGGGGCATCTGGTGCAGGTTTCCTTCGGCTACGGCCTCTTCACCGGCGGGTTCGGCCTGCATTACGGGATTGAAAAGGTCGGCGCCGCCGTGGTCCCGGCCGCATCGGGTAACAGCGAGCGGCAATTGGCGATTCTGCAGGACCTACGCCCCGACGCCATCGTCTGCACCCCCAGTTACGCCCTGACCCTCGGGGAGGCGCTTCGTGCCCACGGTCTCCGGCCGGGGGACCTGGGCCTGAAATTGGGCTTCTTCGGCGGCGAACCCTGGACCGATGAAATGCGCGCCCGCATCGAGGAGGACATGGGGATTTTCGCCACCGACAACTACGGCCTGTCGGAGGTCATCGGCCCCGGCGCCGCCGGGGAATGCGTGGTCAGGAAGGGCCAGCATTTCTCGGAGGATCATTTCCTGGTCGAATGCCTGAACCCTGACACCCTGCAGCCGGTCGAACCGGGCGTCAAGGGTGAACTGGTCATAACCACCTTGACAAAGGAGGGAATGCCGGTTATCCGTTACCGCACCAGGGACATTTCCAGCCTCAGCTACGAACCGTGCCCCTGCGGCCGCACCGGGGTGAAAATGAGCCGCGCCACCGGCCGCTCCGACGACATGCTGATAATCCGCGGCGTGAATGTGTACCCGACCCAAATCGAGGAAGCTCTCCTGAGGGTGCGCGAGGTCGCCCCGCATTACATGATAGAGGTGGACCGTCCCGGCACCCTCGACGTGGCGACGGTACGGGTGGAAGTGTTGCCGGAGATGTTTTCGGCGTCGATGCGGGATATGGTGGAACTGAGGGAGCGGATAGTCTCGGCGGTCAATTCGGTGACCGGCATTCACATGGAGGTCGACCTGGTCGCGCCGCAGACCCTGGAAAGATTCCAGGGGAAAGCCAAGCGGGTGAACGACAAACGGATAAAGAAGGATTGAAAATTTCCGGCGGATGCCGACAATGGATTGAAATGAAAAAGTCGCGGCTAAACATATTCCCCCGCATTCTCCTGGCAACCCTGCTGCCGCTGGCGTTGATCTTCTGCTTCCTGTTTCTACTGGTGAACCACATTATTTACAACGCCAACGACAAGTTCGCCCGGGAGAGTACAAAATACTCCTCGGACGAAGCCGTCTCCACCGCCTACCACACCCTGCGGGGAATTTTTTCCCTGGTGGACTACGCCTGCCTGAACATCCCCGGCGCGATCGACAACCACCCTGCGCAAACCACCGAGACGAACGAATGGGTCCGGAACCTCCTTTCCATCACTCCCCACGCCATCGGCTCCTGGATTGCCTTCGAACCCGGCGTCCGCCATAACGAGCGGCGGGAGGGGTTGATATTTATCGAACGTGGCGAAGCCGGCGTCGTCCAGGAGGACATCCCGGTAAAAATGCTGGAGGACGCTTCGCTCTCCCCCTGGTATCACCATCCGTTCGGCACGGGCCAGCCGATCTATTTTGCCCTGGATCAATACGACTACGGCGAAAACAACGGTAAGAAGTACGTCGGCACCTACGCCCAGCCGATAAAGCAGCAGGGCCGCATCGTCGCCGTCGCCGGCATCGACATCGTCTACGAAAAAGCCTTCTCCTTCCTGAAGGAAAACGAAAAAGCCACCGGCCAGCGCTATCTGCTGCTCGCCGAAAACGGGCAGGTGCTCTATGCCACCGACCCGAACCTGATCAACCGGAATCTGGACGAACTCGGCTACTCCCCCGACGTGCTGCAAAATATCCACGACGGGATCGCGCAGCGGCGCGACGCGAGCTTCGTCTTCCCCTCGCCCCACCTCGCCACCAAGGTCTTCAGCCAGCTCAACCATTTTCTCCCCAATCACGCCGACGCGCCCCTGTTTCTCCTTTCGGAAGTCCCCGAGTCGCTCTTGTATCACGAGGCGCGGCAGGCCACCAGCCTCATTCTCGGCGCCGGCCTAATCGGTTTGGCGCTGCTGGCGGTCAGCGTCTTCTTCGCCACCCGTAACATCGTCCGGCCGATAAAAACCCTGACCTCCCGGGCCGAGCGGATCGCCGCCGGGCAAATCGACAGCGCCTTCAGCGATTACATCCCCCGGAAGGAGCCGCGCCACGAAGTCGATCAGCTCGAAGACTCGATGATGCTCATGGTGGAACAGCTTTCCCACATCCACGAACTCGGCCTTCTCGCCCTGGAAGCCCAGTTCCAGCGGGACAGCGTCGAACAGGCCTCCCAGGCCAAGGACCGTTTCTTCGCCAACATGTCCCACGAGATCCGCACCCCCATGAACGCGATTCTGGGGATGTCGGAGCTGCTGCTGAACGAGCCCCTGGAACCTCGGGAGGAAAAGTACGCCCGGGACATCAAGCACGCGTCCGAGTCCCTGCTGGGGATTATCAACGACGTCCTCGACCTCTCGAAATTGGAATCGGGGAAGCTCCCCCTGGTCGAATCGCATTACGACTTCCACGCCCTGTTGGAGCAACTCACTTCGCTCTGCGAGTACCTGGCCCAAAACAAGGGCCTCACCTTCAGCATGGAACACACCCCCAACCTGCCGCAATACCTGTTCGGCGACGAACTCCGCCTCCGGCAGATTCTCCTGAACATCATCGGCAACGCCATCAAGTTCACCAACGAAGGGCTGGTCAGCCTGGAAGTGCGTGACGACGACCGGCATCTCCTCTTCAACGTCCGCGACACCGGCATCGGCATCAAACCCGAGGACATCCCCCTCCTTTTCCGGCCTTTCCAGCAATTGAACGATTCGGATCGTCACCGGGCCATCCGGGGAACCGGCCTCGGCCTCTCCATTTCCCAAAACCTCGCCAGCCTCATGGGCGGGGAAATCAGCGTCGAATCGGTCCCGGGGCTGGGGTCCGTCTTCCACATCCGCATCGTCAAAGTGCTCGGCGACCCCGACCAGGTGCTGGACCAGGCCGCGGCCCAGCGGCCCATCCGTTACACCGACGACTCCCGGGCCTTGGTGGTCGACGACAGTCCCATCAACCTCGACGTCGCCAGCGGGCTTCTCGGCCTCTTCAACATCACCTGCGACAAGGCCGCCTCGGGTCGCGAGGGTATCGAGATGCTGCAGCAGAGGCCCTACGACATCGTCTTCATGGACCACATGATGCCGGAAATGGACGGCGTGGAGACGGTGGAGAAAATCCGCGCCATGGGCGACCGGTTCGAGCGGCAGGTCATCGTCGCCCTTACCGCCAATGCGGTCATCGGCACCCGCGAACTGTTCCTCAAGTGCGGCATGAACGACTTCCTGTCGAAACCGATTGTCAAGGCGAACCTGCAGGCCATACTCTACAAGTGGATGCCGGTGGAGAAACGGGTCCCGGTGACCATTTTCGGCAACCCCAAACCCGAACGGCCGCGTCGGAAGGGTCTGGACGGCAGGGAACTCCACACCCGGGTGCTTATACGGCATATGCCGGCCAACGCCGAGGCGAAGGAGGAATCCGCCGCGGACCAGCCGGTTGCCCCGGACGTTTCGGCGGCGGTCGGCGACGCCCGGCTGGACCTGTCGGACGCAACGCCGGCCACGGGTTCCGGAACGGCCTTGTTGGAGCGGGCCCGCCAGGTGGAGGGGCTTAACGTCGACGAGGCGATGGTGAACGTGGCGGGGGACGCCGACCTGTACCTGGAGGTATTGGGATTGGTGAAGGACATTTCCGCGACGATTCCGGCGAATCTGACCTCGTTCCTCGAGGCGCGGAATTTTTACAACTTCAGGGTCGAGGCCCACGGCGCGAAGGGTTCCCTCCGGAATCTCGGCGCCAATGAACTGGCCAATCTCGCCTTCGAACTGGAGAACATGGGCATGAACGAGGATTACGACGGAGCCGTGGAGATACTGCCGGTGTTCCTGGAAAAGTTCGACCGTTTCGCCAAACAGGTGGAAGAGATTTTCGTGTAACGGTATTCGCCCCTCGACGCGTCAGAAAAGGATTGCCCATGCCCCTGCCCAATCCCGCCACCTTCATCAATCGCCCCTGCGACATCACCCTGAAAAACGGCGGCCGGGTGGTCAAAACGATTCTCCGTATCGACATCTCCGGCGTTCTGGTCCAGGAAGACGACGGCCAGACCCGCCTCTACCATTTCGCCGAAATCGCCGAGGTCCGCCGCCACAAGCCGGGGAAATGACCGGGTGGACCCCTTCCACCGCGCCGCCGCCAAGCCAGACCGCCGTGAACGGTCGCCTTTCCATTTTCGAGGTCCTTCCTTCATGCCAAATTCACTGCACATGGCGGTCACCCTGGGTGTTCTCACCCTGGCGGTGGCTGGTTTCGTCAGCGGTAAAATCCGTAACGATCTCGTCGCCCTGCTCGCCCTCCTCACCCTCATCGTCACCCGCATCCTCACCCCGCAGGAGGCCTTCAGCGGCTTCGCCAATTCCATCATCTTCGTCGCCGCCGGCATGTTCGTCATCTCCACCGCCATCGTCCGCACCGGCCTGGCCGGTTTTATTTCCAATAAAATCCTGGCGGTCGCCGGCGCCAACACCCATCTCCTCTATTTCCTGGTCATGATTATCGCCGCCCTGACCGGTTCCATGGTCTCCAACATCGGCACCGTCGCCATCATGATGCCGATTGTCGTCGGCCTCGCCATCGGCATAAACCAAAGTCCCAGCCGCTTTCTGATGCCCCTTGCCTACATGTCCAGTATCGGCGGCATGTTCACCCTGATTGGCAATTCCCCGAACATGGTGGTGAACGATGTCTACGTGAAGGCCGGCCACCCCTCCTTGAAGCTCTTCTCCTTTTTTCCGGTGGGGCTGATTTGTTTCCTCTTCGGCATACTGGTCCTGACCCCGGTCACTTCCCTTCTTCTCTCCCGCCTGGTCAGGCGGAAAAAGGACAAGCAAACCGGCGAGGCGAAACACGGCCCGTCCCTCAAGGACCTGGCCGAAAAGTATCACCTGGCCGAGAACCTCTTCAAGGTGACCGTGCCCGGCGACTCGCCGGTGGTGGGGGAGCGCCTTCTCGACCTCCGCCTGCCGGAGAAATCCGGGGTGATGATTCAGGAAATCGACCGCGTCGAGCGCCAGGCCGGCTATTTCGGGATTGGCCAGGCCAAAACCGTCCAGGTCGCCCCCGGGCCGGGGACGGTCCTTTATCCCGGCGATACCCTCAGGGTCAGGGGCAGTCGGCACAGCGTCAGGGCGATGGTGGAGGAGTGCCGGCTGGAACTGGTCGGGCCGGAAAAGGAAAGCCGCTATCAGGACAAGGACCGCTTCGTGGCGATAGGGATTTGCGAACTGGTGTTGATGTCGTCGTCCCGGCTGGTGAACCGGAAGGTCTGGGAATCCGGTCTCCGCGACCACTTCGGACTGACCGTCCTCAGCATCCACCGGGGGGACAAATATATTTGGGAGGATATCAGGGATCAGGAGATGCTGGCGGGGGACGCCCTGCTGGTGCAGGGGTCGTGGAGCAGTTTGGCCAAGCTGGACGAGTTCACCCACGACTGGGTGGTGGTGGGCCGGCCGAAGGAACACGCCGGGGTGGGGCGGCTGAGGGAGAAAATGCCCCTGGTGGCGGTGGTTCTGGCGGCGATGCTTCTGACTCTAGCCTTCAATCTTGTCCCGACGGTCACGGCGGTGATTCTTGCGGCCATCGCCCTGGTTCTGGGCGGGTGTTTCAAGAATATGGACGAAGCCTACGCGGCCATCAACTGGGAGAACCTGGTGATGATCTCCTGCCTGCTCCCGATGGCCTTGGCGATGGAGAAAACCGGACTGGTGGACATCATATCGTCGACCATAATATCCTTGGGATCGCGGTTCGGCCCGGAGGCGGCCTTGGCGGTAATCTACGCGGCGGCGTCGGGCCTGAACATTATCATGTCGACGACCCCGGTGGCGTTATTGGTGGCGCCGATCGCCATGAATATCGCCCAGAACCTTAACTACCATCCGCTCCCGTTCCTGTTCGCGGTGGCGACGGCGGCGTCGATGTCTTTCGCGAGTCCCTTTTCGACCCCGGCGAACGCGCTCGTCATGTCAGCCGGACGCTACACTTTCGGCGACTATATGCGCATTGGCCTTCCCATGCAGATTCTCATGGGGGTGGTGATGGTGTTCGCCCTGCCGCGGCTGTTTCCGTTTTGATTCCGGTTTCTTCCATTTTCTTCACCGGTTTTCCATTGTTTCGCCTGTCCACCCCCCTCCTGCACCGCCCGGCCGCTTCCTTCATTCGAGGTTGGCGTGTCTTTCGAACATCAGGTCCGAAGTTTTCCCACTCCGGCGCATCATCTCCATGATAATCGCCTCGAACAACAGAAACGCGCTTTCTTCGAAAAGGCTGCCCATGGGTTGACCCGAGGGCACGAAATCGCTCACCGCCGCCTTGGGAGTTGGCGCGGGGATGTGCAGGGTCAGGTCGGCAAGGCCGGACAGGGTGGACAGGGGATTGGCGGTCACCACCGCCAAATTCGCCCCAAGCGCTTTCCCTTTTTTCGCCATGGCCACCAGACTGCCCGTTTCCCCGGATCCCGACAGGATCAATAGTAGATCCCCCCCGTGAATGGCCGGCGTCACCACTTCTCCGACCACATAGGTGGTTCTTCCCATATGCATGAGGCGCATGGCCGCGCAACGCAATAAAAGACCGCTTCTACCGGCGGCGGCGGTGAAAACGGCAGGCGCGGCAAGAAGTGAATTCAATAATTTTTCGGCGGCGGTGGCGTCGATGGCGGCCGATACGGCGGCTAATTCCCCCAGTATGCCGGAGAAGCCGTCCTTCAAAAATTCAGTCATGTCGTTTCGCTTTCTTGTCAATAATCCGCGTATTTCCCCATGTTTTGCCGCCGCGGACAGGCAATCCGCAGCAGCGGCAATTATCATCTTTACGGAGCTATTTGGCTATCCTCACGCGTAGAAGAAGCGGCGCGGAGAAATTTTTACTGGTAATTTTCTCGTTTCTTTGCACAATGCAGAAAAAGTTTTTAGCTATGATGACAAGGCAAGTGATTTCAATTCGAGTCTCGTAAAATGTGCTTTTACCGGTGCTTTCCGTCACCGCGCCCGGCCAGTGAAATTTTACCCCGCGCTTCCCGGGGGTAATAATCGCTACGCCGGAATCCCGTTCCTTCGTTCGGCAGAATAACTATTTTTCCGTCGCCTTATGGTCAAGAAAGGGTTGTCATGAACAAAAATTTGGAGCTTATTGCCAGACAGTTGAGTGAATCGGACATTCAGGAGCTGCTTCGCATCAAGAAGTCGGAAGACAAAAAGCTGGCTGAATTGCGGCAAAAGCGCGATAAATTGGCGGCGGATCTGGCCGATTTGGATGCGCAGCTGGCGGATGACGAGCCGGAGGCCCCGGTAGCACGCAAGCCCCGACGCGGCGGTCGCAAACCCCGCCAGGCCGCGACCAAGGAAGTGGCGGCCAGGAAACCGGCCAAACGGGGCGGCAGGCAAACCCGTGGGGGGAAAGTGAACGTAGCGGGAGCGGTGCGTGAGGCGTTTAAACAGGCGGGGGAGCCTCTACGCGCCCGGCAAGTGGTGGACCTGCTACCAAAAGTGGGAATAAAAGTCACTGATGATTTGGAAATGCGTAAGCGGGTGTCGGTGATTCTCGCCCAGCACAAGAGCAGCTTCGAACAGATCGAACGCGGGCTGTACCGTCTGAAAGAAGATTGATTTTTGAGTGAAATGCTCCATCGGCAACCGTCATCACGACCGCCTTCGCAAGAGGCGGTCTTTTTTTTTGCCGTCGTTCAGTTCCACACGGCGCGTTTTTCGCATATGCGCCGTATGGGGCAGCTCTAAGGTGGTATTTACTGTCGGCATGTCCGGCCAGCTTCTTGTCTCAGGTAAAGATCTTGGGCTTCTTTCCAACACCGGTCTGCTATTGATGGTCCAGCCAGGATACTTCACCGGTGGATATGTCGTAGATCGCGCCGACCAGTTTGGTGGTGCCGTCGGCAATTGCCCGGCGCAGGCTGGAATCTTCGCTTTCCAGGGCGGACAGGGTTGCCCGGATGTTGGCGATGCAGACGTCGTGCTGTTTGTTGTCACTCTGCGCCAATTCCGCTGTTTGGGCGATACGCGTCAACGGGGCGATCAGGTCGGCTAGCGCCCCTTCCTCCTTTTGTCCCGACAACGCCGCCTGGACCGCTCCGCACTGGGTATGGCCCATGACGATGACCAGTGGCACCTGCAGGTGACGGACGGCGTATTGTACGCTGCCGCGGGTTTGCAGGCCGTCGGTATTTCCGGCGGTGCGAATGGTGAAGATGCCGCCGATGGGTTGATCGAAAATGTATTCCACCGGTTCACGCGAGTCTGAACAGGCCACCACGGCGGCAAGCGGTTGTTGACCGTCTTTGGCAAGTCTATTGCGTAAATCACCCGAGCCGGGGATCTGCCGCACCCCCCACACGAAACGGCGGTTGCCTTCCTCTAGGATGCGGAGGCATGCGTCCGGCGATGGAGCAGGCGTTTTCGGGGCAGGATCGGAAGCGCCTATTCCACCCGAACACAGCAGGGGGAGGGCGATAACGAACCATAGTGAAAATCTATTGCCAAGCATGCGCCGCCCTTTCGTTGATATACCGAACGCTTATTGATATAGGGATTTTTTGCCTTGTACCCGCATCAACATACCCCGACTACTATAGGCTTAAAAAACAGCTAAAATAGCGGGTTTTTGATGTTTTTAAACAATTTCTGACCAGCCAAAATTGGGAAGCGCCGTTATACCGAACGCCTATTGAAAATGTGAAAACGCGTTCGGTATATATTCAAGAGCCGGCGAAAGTCCGTGCCGCCTCCACCATCTTCTCCGAAATCGGAATATGCTGCGGACACCGCTCCTCACACCCCCTACACCCCACACAACTGTCCGCCCGCTCCCCCGCCCGCAACGCATGCTGATACATCATCCCCGCACGCCAATGCATATCCGGGCTGTCCTCCATATGATATTCGTTATAATAAGTGAAAACTTTCGGAATCATCACCCCGCTGGGACAAGGAAGGCAATAGCCGCAAGCAGTGCAATTCACCACCTGGTGCTCTGCAAAGTACTTCCTCACCTTCGCCACCGCCTCCAGTTCAACCACGCCAAAAGACGCCGGCGTCGCGGCAATACTGAGGTTTTCCTCGACTTGACGCATATCGCTCATCCCCGACAGGACCGTTCCCACCCCTTCGTGCGAGTAGACCCAACGGAAAGCCCAATCGGCAAGGGACCAGTCAGGATGAATTTCCTTCAGCATGTCCCGCAGCTTTTCCGGCATATTGTTGATGAGGAAGCCGCCCCGCACCGGCTCCATTACCACCACCGCCATGCCCCGATCCGCCGCCAAACGGTAACCGATCTCCCCGGCCTGATAGGCGGTGTCCAAATAATTGAACTGGATTTGCGCGATTTCCCAATCGTAGGCGTCCAGGATCTCCCGGTAAAGTTCCAGGCTGTCGTGGAAGGAAAAACCGAAGTGGCGGATGCGGCCGTCCTTGATCGCCTCTTCGAGAAAGGCGATGATCCCCAGTTCCTTCATCCTCGGCCAGGTGTGGGAGTTCAGGTTGTGGGCAAGGTAGATGTCGAGGCAATTGGTGGCGAGACGCTCAAGCTGATGGTCGAGAATGCGGTCCAGGTCGGCGCGCGTCTCCACCTGCCAGACGGGAAGTTTGCTGGCGAGAATGACCTTCTCCCGATAGCCGCCGGCGAGAGCTTTGCCGAAAAAGGGTTCGGAAAAACCCGGTTTGGAAAAATCGTTGGTGTGATAGGGATAGGCGGTGTCGACGTAGTTCACTCCACGGTCGATGGCGTTGTGGAGCATTTTCGTGGCCAGGGGAACGTCGATTGTGGTTTTGTCTGTCGGATCCACAAGGGGCAGGCGCATGCCGCCGAAACCGAGAATGGAGGCGGAAAGACCGGTTTGGCCGAAATGGCGTTTCGGGATGGTCATGGAGTGGCTCCTATGGAAAGAGGGTTGAGGGCGACCTCGGCATGGAGTTTTCGAACCGTCGAATACACTACCGCTTGATTCTGTCGAAAAGTCCACACAGCCACTCCATTATTCCCCTTTCGGGTTTGGCGTCAACATGGCGTGGGGAGTCTGGAGAAGATTTTGAAGCGTACTTAATTGCATATACCGATACCGGTAACATAACTTACCCTAATGGTTGATCGGGTAAACCCAATTTTACCGGCGTCCCGGCGGGGACCATTTCCCTGCCTCGGCTACACTCAGGATAAATTCGTTCACGCATCGGCAAAGATAAAATAGTTTCTTTTCAGAATATTTGCGGCAATACTACTCATCTCGTTAACTTTGTTCGGGAATGACGAGTTTTTGTTAAATGGAAGGTATGGCCTTGGGGAAAGTGAAGTATACTCGTAGATGTGGGTGGATAAGCGGCACGTCGGAATGACGTGTGGGGTGGTGTTCAGGGTAACCAGGTTTAAACGCCACGGTAGCGCTTGTTTATCGGCCTGGATTCCGGCGAGCCACCCTACCCCCCGGTTGAACGCTTGCGGCGCCGGAATGACGTGGGGGGAGGGGCCGGCGTAACAGGACGCGGATTAGCTCTACAACGCGACATTTGCGGGAACCGCATCCGCAAATGCCGCATGAAGTTAGGGTTATCGGCTACTCAAGGGGCGGTGGCGAAAAACCACTCGCAATTCCCTTTACCATGCAACCTTTTGATCACACGACTG
>JAVBRG010000145.1:0-11371 GCA_031548195.1 Planctomycetota bacterium
CGTCGACCGCTTCCGACGCGGTCCAGGGCGCCGCCAATGCCGCCGGCAAAGCCGCCGACGCGGTGAAGTCGACCGCTTCCGACGCGGTCCAGGGCGCCGCGAACGCCGCCGACCGGGCCGCCGACGCCGTGAAGTCGACCGCCGCCGACGCGAAGCAGGCGGCGAAGGACACCTGGCAGGAATTGAAGAAATAAGCGCGCGCCTGCGAGGGCGGCAAAAGAACGGGGATTGTTTTTTGTTTTTGCCCGCCATGGTTTGGCGGGCTTTTTTTTGCCGATTTGGTCCGACGTCGACGCGGCTCTTGCCAACGAAACGCTTAAGCCATATCATTGACCTGTTTACCATTGCGGGGCGACGCTTTTCGCCCCTTCACCCGGATACCGCAAGCGGAGACCCAAACCTCATGTCCAACAAAACGCCCGCCTCTCCCCCCCTCGCCTCCCTTCAGGATGGCGCCGGGTTCGACGGCTTTTATGTCATCAAGGAGTCGTCTTTCCAAACCGCCGTCAACGGGAAAAACTATATCCGCATGACCATCGCCGATGCCAGCGCCTCCCTGATGGCGAACATTTGGGACGCGAACCGGGATCTGTTCAATCTCTGTCCGGCCGGGAGCATCGCGAAGATTCAGGGGGTGGTGGAGAACTACAAGGGTAAAACCCAGGTCCGGGTCGCCCGTTTCCGTCCCGCCCACGACAGCGAGGTGAATCTCGAGGACTTCCTCCCCAAGACCAGCCGCGACGTCGAGGCGATGCGGCGGGATTTTCTGGCGCTCATGGATTCCCTGAAGGACCGGGATTACAAAACCCTGGCCGAGAGTTTTTTTCTGGACGGAAAACTCATGGACCGCTTCGCCCGATCCCCCGCGGCCCGGGACCTGCACCACTCGTTTCTGGGGGGGCTGTTGGAACACACCCTGTCCGTGACCCGCATGGCGGACGCCTTCGCCGGGACGGCGGCGGTGAACCGGGATCTGCTGGTATTGGGGGCGATGCTGCATGACATCGGGAAAATCGAGGAGCTTTCCGCCAAATTTTCCATCGAATACACCGACAAGGGGAAGCTCCTCGGGCACATCTGCATCGGCAGCCAAATGGTCGGGGAGAAGGCGGCGGAACTCGACAAATTCCCGGTGGAAAAATTGCTCCTGGTCCAGCACCTGATTCTCTCCCACCACGGCCGCCACGAATGGGGCGCGCCGGTGTTGCCGAAAATCCCCGAGGCCTTCGCCCTGCACCACCTGGACAATCTGGACGCGAAGGTGGAGACCTCGAACAAGCTGCTGGACGCCTTGACGGACCCGGAGAAGAACTGGACGGATTTCTCGCGGGCCCTGGAAACGCAGTTGTATCGGGCGGAGGATCGGAACCATGCCTGAAATGGATCTGCCTGAAGCGGAAGCGCCAAACAACGCCACGCCTCCCCAAAAGGTAACGGAAAACCCCGGCAGCCTCGCCCGGGTCTGGAAGCGTTTCGTCAAATCCCCCGGCGGGCGTTACGGACTGGCCCTGGTCGCCCTCTTCACCCTGGCGGCCTTCCTCGCCCCCTTCCTGGCCCACCGCCTGCCGGTATTTTGGCGGGACCAGGCCGGCGGCGCCGTCTCCTGGCCTCTTATCCACGAGTTTTTCGCTCCGGCCGACACCACCGAGGCCAATCTCGAACGCGGCATCAATTTTCTGTTTCTGTTCATTCCCCTGGCACTCCTGCTGTGGAAAGGGATGAGCCATTTCCTGCCCGCGCTTGGCAGGATGTCCTCGCGCCTCATCGCCCTGTTCTTCGGTCTCGTGGCCGCCGCCGCCCTCTGGCTGGCCATCGGCGGCATGGTGATGCAGGGGGGCGGCAAGGACTGGTTCCACCAGGAAGCGCCGCCGGTGCCGGAAATGGACGACATCCTCCGGCCGGAGGGGTTAATCGGGGAACTCCTGAAAAACGCGCCGACCGCCGGATCCGGCGACGCCGAAGTGAATGCCCAAGCCCAATTGGCGAAGCTCCACGCCGTGGTTCTAGCCGAAAAGGACAATCTGCCGGCCGCCAGCCCCGACGACCTCCGCCGCCTCCTAATCCGCCCCTTGCAGGAAACGGTGGAAGGCCCGGCATTGACCCCGGCGTCGGGGGCGGAGCGGCCGGATTTGCCGGGATTAAGCTATGAAAAAGCCACCGACCCCGCCGGCGACGGGACGGTCGGGGGAGCGGCCGGCTTCGAGAAGGCGCGCTGGAACCGGGCGGTCCTGGAAAAGATGTTTCCGGAAACGCTTAGTCCCATGCGGCAATTCCGCACCAGCTTTTTATTGCTTGTCGGCATCACCCTGCTGGCGCTCCTGGGGTTGACTTACATCTGCCTGGCCGGCGCCTGGCAGTTTTCCCTTACCCCCCGCTGGCTGGTTCTGGCCGTGGCGGGGCTATTGCTGGCGCAACTCTTCACCCTGCCGCCCCGCCACGATTATACCCCGTACCGCGAGCTGGCCGCGGCCGGCAAAGGCCGGGGGGTGTTTCCCCTGCTTCCCTACGGGCCGAACGAACAGGGTTTCGGACCGCAATTGCCGCCGTCGTGGTTTGTCGAGTCGCCGCTCCTTGCCGACGCTAGCCTGACCTCGCCGGCGCTGCTCTTGAAAAACCTCCAGACCCTGGACAATCCGGCCACGGAGCGCCTCAGGGAGGCACTCGCCCGGGACGGCGGGGAATTGCCGCAAAGTTCCGGCGGACCAAGCGCCGGCGACCTTAAACCGCTGATAGCCGAACTGAACCGGATTATCGAAAAGGAAAACCTCTACACCCCAAAAATCGGCGAGACCTACCGGCGGGATCAGGGCCTGCGGCCATACGTCAACGAGATGCTGGAGGGGCGCGGTCTGTCGAACCGGGACGTCCAGCGCCTGAACCGGTTGATTGTGGAAAAAGCCCTGCCGGGCGCCTTCCAGAGCGTGGCGTCCGGGCGCTGGAAAAAGCCCCTCCATACCCCGGGCTATCACCTGCTGGGGACCGACGAAAGCGGCCGGGACGTCCTGGTGCGAATCATCCATGGCGCGCGGGTATCGTTGTCGGTGGGGTTTGTCTCGGTGTTTCTCGCCACGGTGATTGGGCTGGTCCTGGGGTCTTTGGCGGCTTATTACGGCGGGAAAGTCGATTTGCTGATTTCCAGGTTTATGGAAATAATGATGTGTTTTCCCACTTTTTTCCTCATCCTCGCGGTAATCGCCGTCCTGGACCGGCGCAGCATCATCAACATCATGCTGGTCATCGGCCTCACCAGCTGGACGGGAGTGGCGCGGCTGATTCGCGGCGAGATGCTCAGGCAGAAAAAGATGGACTATGTCTCGGCCTCGATTGCCCTGGGGGCCTCGGACACCAGGACCATTTTCCGGCATATTCTCCCCAATGCCATGGCGCCGGTCCTGGTGTCGATATCCTTCGGTATCACCGGGGCTATTTTGACCGAGGCGGGTTTGTCCTTCATCGGCTTCGGGGTGACGCCGCCGACGCCGACCTGGGGGCAGCTCTTGTCGGAGACGCGCGATTCGCCGTTGGCGACCTGGTGGCTGGCGGTATTTCCGGGTATTGTCCTCTTTTTCAGCGTGCTGGCCTACAATTTGGTCGGGGAGGCGGTTCGTGACGCGCTGGACCCGCGGGCGAGCTTGTAGACGGGCTATACGATATAAGCTGACAGGAAATGGTGTAGGGCTTGCAATGGTGAGGATCAATTATCGCCAAGGAGCGGGAAAATGGCTGATGAGCGTGCTGACGGCGCTGGCGATAGCGGCAGGGATGACCGGGTGAACCCGGTGGTGTCGCCGCCGGCGGCGGATGAAGTGCAGCGGGTTGATGCGGAGCCGCTGGACGCGGGCTCGCTGGGCAAGGGCGGCGGGGATAGCGGCAGGGATTTCCGCTATGCCCACGCCGAATACCGGTTCGGACACCGGGATTCTGACAGTGGTGGTATTCACGTCCATTACGCGTCCGGGTCGTCCGACTTCGCGCCTTTGGCCAAACCGCCGCTTCTGGCGACGTGGCTTTGTTTATTAATAGCCTGGTTTTTCTTGGGGTCCCGAGTTCCCTTTACGGTTCTCTTGGGATTGCCGTTGAACATTATAGCGCTGTTGCTGGCGATGGTGAGTTTGAGCCGGGGGGGGGTGGTGACGGGGGTTTTGGTTTTTCTGCTGGGCACGGCGGGATCTTTGATAATATACTTGGTGGGCTTGTTAAGGTTGCTGGCACATTGAACAAGGTTGCGGACAGGGGTGGCGGGCAATTATATCTGGAGTTAACCAGGCGGCCGGATCTGGGTAACAAAGGCCTAGTGCCCCGTAAATTTAGGCCTTACGGGGCACTAGCGGCGAATGGTTTTTTTAGGTTAAAATCTTGTAAGCCATTCAAGAATAAAATCTAAAAAAATGTTGACATAGAATCATTATCAGGTATAAATAATAGTGACCTCTGTCATGTTCGCAATGGAGATTATTCTCGAACCGACTCCATTTCTAGAAGGGGGCTAAAATACCACTTGCCACGGTTTTCTCTTTTTTAGAGATAATACCGGACAGCGGTGCAGCTCCCACCTGAGCCTGCGGGTTCAGAATTCCATCATCCTTGCGGCATTGCGATGGAGGTCTTTTTTACAAAAATTCACCGCCCTTTTACGGGCGGTTTTTTTTTTGCCACGACGCCACTTTTTTGGGAAATGCCCGGTCCCCGACCGGATGTTTTTCTGTAATGGAGACAAGATTTATTCTTTACAAATGTTGCCGTGGCTTATATAACAGAGATCTATAAAGATAGACATTTTGGCTAACTGCCATTTTGCGCCGTCAAATCCTTGCTACACCTGTTCGCCGTTACTTCGAATGATTGGTTGCATCCGCCCGGGTTTTGTTTTGCCGTAAAGGATCTTTCCATGGCTCCGATTAAAGTGCTGGTGGTAGACGATTCATCGGTGGTGAGAAACGTCCTAACCAGGGAACTTTCAAAAGATCCGGAAATCGAAGTAATCGGCTCGGCGCCTGACGCATTTGTGGCTCGCGATAAGATTGTTGCCATGCGCCCCGATGTCATCACCCTTGACATCGAAATGCCGAAAATGGACGGCATCACCTTTTTGCGCAAGCTCATGGAATGGTTCCCCATTCCGGTCATCATTGTTTCCGGCCTTACCCCGAAGGGCTGTTCCCTCTCCCTGGAAGCCTTGGAAATCGGGGCGGTGGAAGTTATCGAAAAACCTTCCTTGACCAACGAACGCGCCTTGGCCGACTTCTCCACCCGGCTGATTGACAATGTCAAGGCGGCGTCCCTGGTCCGTTTCCGCAAGCCCTCGGCCCCGGCGGCGGCGGCGCCGAAACGCACCCAGACCGTACAGCTCGGGGCGCCGAAGCCGCAAGGGCGGGTATTGGGGAAGCGCACCAATAAATTAATCGCCATCGGCGCCTCCACCGGCGGAACCGAAGCCCTTAAAACGGTGCTGGAAAAAATGCCGGTCGACTGTCCCCCGATAATGATCGTCCAGCACATGCCTGGCACGTTCACCAAAGCCTTTGCCGAACGGCTCAACCGCCAGACCCCCATCGAGGTCCTTGAAGCCGAGGACGGCATGGACGTCATCCCGGGCCGGGCGATTATCGGCAATGGCAGCCTGCATCTGCTGATCAAGAAAGGTGCCGGAAAGTGGGTGGCTGAGACCCGGGACGGCCCCCTGGTTTGCAGGCACAAACCATCGGTGGAAGTTTTGTTCAATTCATTTGCCAAGCATGTTGGCAATAACGCCATTGGCGTTATGCTCACCGGTATGGGCCGCGACGGCGCCGACGCCATGAAAAACATGCGTGACGCCGGTGCGCATTGCATCGCCCAGGATGAGAAATCCTGTGTGGTATTCGGTATGCCCAAGGAAGCGATCAAGACTGGGGCGGTGGAAAAAATTGTTCCCCTTGACATGGTGACCGACTCGGTGCTATCTTTCTTGTAGAGGCATGCTAGCTGGTTTCGGCCATAACTTTGGGTAGGAACGGAAACCAACGGTGGGTATTGTTGCCGGTTGCAGCGTTTTACCGCCGGCGTTAGTACCGTTAGTAGGGTGGAGACAGGAAAAATGAAGATCCTGGTTGTTGACGACTCATCGACAATGCGGCGTATTATCTCCAATATCCTCAAATCCAGCGGATTCGAAAACATCGTCGAAGCCGCCGATGGGATTGAAGGTTTGAATCAACTCAAGGCCAATCCCGATGTCGCCATGGTGTTGACCGACTGGAACATGCCCAATATGAACGGCCTGGATTTTCTCTCCAAAATCCGTGAGACCACACCGGGTACGCAGCTCCCGGTCATCATGGTCACCACCGAAGCGGAAAAAGCCAATGTGGTGGCGGCAATCAAGGCGGGTGCGAACAATTATATCGTCAAACCGTTCACACCTGAAATCGTAAAAACCAAGCTTGAGCCATTCTTTACCAAGCCTGCCTGAACCGGATCCGAGGCGTTGTAACGTTTCCCCTGCCCGCTCCGCTTATCAGCGCCGCTGTTAACGGGATGAACCATGAAAGTTATAATCGTATCCGGAACGCCGTCGACACCCAATATGGTCAAAGGCATTTTCGTTTCCAGAAAAATACCCAATATCAATATTTTCCCGGTAACCACGAAGGCTCAATTGCTGTCCGTTCTTGACGAGCAATCGGTGGTTTTGGTTGACTGGGAAGGCGAGCCGTTGCACTGCGCCGAATTCGTTTACGCCGCCAAAGAACGCGTCCCCAAGGCGCCGGTTTTATTGTTGTCATCAAAACTTAACGCCGGCTCCACTTTTTCCGGCATCAAGGCTGGTGCCGCGGGAGTAATCAACAAACCGCTAAACCCCGACGACCTCCTGGTATCCATCGCCGAAACCATCAAAAAACACCATACCCGTCCCACCGTCAACGTCGAATTCATCAATCCTTTCATTGACGCCACCCGCAGTGTCTTTTCCTCGATGTGCATGGTCGAGGTAGCCAGAAAAAATATTTTCATCAAACCTGACTACAAAATGTTGGGGGACATATCCGGGGTAATGCAGTTGTCCGGCACCGCTTCCGGCAGCGTGGTTATCAGCATGTCCTCGCAATTGGCCTGCTTGGTGGTCGGCAACATGTTGGGGGAGCCGCCGGCCAAGGAGCTTTCCCAGGATGTACAGGATGCGGTGGGCGAAATAATCAATATGATTTCCGGGCAAGCCAAGGCGTCCTTGGTCAAAACCAAATATCATTTTACCATTTCCATTCCCAAGGTGGTCACGGGTCCGGGGCACGAGATCGCACATCTACCTGGAACGCCTAATATTGTCGTGGTGTTTGAAGGGGCCGGGCATAGTTTTTCTCTCCAGGTTTGCCTTGCTTCCAGCGACGAACCTGAAGAGCAAGTGCCTGAGCCAGCCGCCGAAGCCCAGGTCTGACCTCGCCCCGATTTTTAAACTCCCCTGTTAATCTACCGAGCTTGGCTATACCGCCAGGCTTTTTTATTGGCAAAAAGCAATCCTACAACCCTGAAGCATCATAAACGCCATGCGCTAATAATAGTGATGAGGGATTAATAATCATCCTTTTTTAGCGTTTATTACATTGACTGCCCGCTAAAATATGTTAATATTATAGCGACGCATTAACGATGCACCGTTAGTTCTACAACGCGACTGATGTGGGAACCGCCTCCACAACAGTCGTGTGATCAAAAGGTTGCCTGGTAAAGGGAATTGCGAGTGGTTTTTCGCCACCGCCCCTTGAGTCGCCGATAACCCTGACTTCATGCGGCATTTGCGGATGCGGATCCCGCAAATGCCGCGTTGTAGAGTTAGACTTTCGCTGTATATGCCAGTTGTCAGCCGGGAGGAATTCGCCATGTCCACCAAACCGTTTCACGTCATGGCCAAGCCCAGCGGTTCCAACTGTAATTTGCGCTGTGCGTACTGCTTTTATCTGGAGAAGAAAGCCTTTTACCCGGCCAAGGTGCCGCTCCGTATGAATCAGGAGGTGCTGGAAGGGTATGTGCGAAAGTATATCGCCGAGAACCCCCCCGACCAGCCGGTCGAGTTTGTCTGGCAGGGTGGGGAGCCGGCCTTGCTGGGGCTGGATTTCTACCGCCGGGCGGTGGAATTGCAGAAGCGTCACGGGGCGGGACGGGCGATTGGCAACAGTTTTCAAACCAACGGCACCTTGCTGGATGAAGCCTGGTGCGATTTTTTCCGCGAGAATGATTTTCTGGTCGGTTTATCCCTGGACGGTCCGGATCATATACACGATCAGTTTCGCCGCACCGCCGGCGACGGCGACAGCCACGCCCCGGTCATGCGCACCTTGCATCTTCTGAAGAACCGCGGCGTCAGGTTCAATATCATGGCGGCGGTGAACCGGCAGAGTGCGCGGATGCCCTTACGGGTTTACGAATTTCTCCGCGAAGCCGGCGGGGAATACATCCAGTTCCTGCCGGTGGTGGAGCGCACTCCTTCGTCCCGGGACGACGGCGAGGGTTTGACCCTGCACCGGCCGCCGTGGGTGGTGCCGGCTGGCGATGGTGAAGCGGCGGATCCGGGTCGGGTGACGGAATGGTCGGTGGGTGGTTTGGAGTACGGGCGTTTTCTCACCGACATTTTCGACCTGTGGGTCAAGCGGGACGTCGGCAAGGTTTTTGTCATGAATTTCGAATGGGCTCTGGCGAATTTCCTGGGGAGGCCGGGGACGGTTTGCAGTCACCAGGCGGTATGCGGGAGGTCGGTGGTGGTGGAGCATAACGGCGACGTCTACGCGTGCGATCACTATGTTTATCCCGAATACCGTTTGGGGAACGTTCTGGAAAATTCCTTTGCCGAAATGCTGGATTCGCCTGGGCAAATTGGCTTCGGCACCCACAAGCGAAAGGGCTTGACCAGGCAGTGCCGGGAGTGTCCGGTTTTGCCCGGCTGCCAGGGCGGCTGCATGAAACACCGTTTCGCCTTGAGTGACGACGGCGAAGCGGGTCACAATTACCTTTGCGCCGGCTTCAAACACTTCTTCTCCCACCTGCCGCCCTACCTGAAGATTATCGCGACCCTGATTACCAATGGCCGCCCAGCCTCGGACATCATGTCGTTACGCCTGGTCAAAGGCGGGGTAGCGCAAAGACAGGGCTAGCGAGTTACGGGCTTCCGCTTGTCGCTTCTTGACAAGTTCTACTTGAAAAATAAACTGTGTTGGTGAGGGACAGTGATGGCCGACGTCAGAGGTGCCCATTATTCATATGAGAGCTGGACAGAACGTCTATACTTTTTTATCTAGTAGAATCGCGAACGAGGCTTGTGTTTTTAGCGATTGGATGTTATCCAACTTTTCTTGATCACTCTTGGATGACTTGTAATAATATGGTGTCATTCTGAACAGCGCGTCAATATCAGCTTGTTCGGTAAGCTCAATTTCATAATCCAGACTAATAAATTTAAACGGTTCAAAACCGTCCAAATTCTGCTCCACCGCAGGATTTTCGTAGGTCTGATTGTATATGGATTTCTTCAGCTCAATCAGATGTCGCTCTTTTGGCACCACACGCAGGAGAAGTCCACCGGGTTTGAGGACTCTGTGAAACTCGCCACTGTAAACAGCTGAAAAAATGCTCATAATAACATCTACGCTCTGCGCCATAATCGGAAGCCGTAACGCACTCGCAACAATGGCTGTCTTGGGAAACGAACGCCGACTCACAGCTTTTACCGCTTCCTTCGAGATATCCAAACAGATCATGTCGCACATCTTGTTCTGTGAACGAAGCTTTTCATATACCGCTTCGGTGTAATACCCTTCTCCGCAGCCCACGTCAACGATGGTGCAACGATCTTTTGTCCAATTACCTACCGCTTCAGTTACTGCGTCCGCAAGCTTAAAGTAAAAGCCCTTTGATAGAAAATCATGTCTGGCATTAATCATCATCCGGTCATCGCCGTGACGCTTGCTTGAACTCTGCTGATTAAGAAGCAGATTTATATATCCTTGTTTCGCTCTGTCAAAGCGATGATTATTATCACAAAAAACTTCCTGTGCGGAAATGAAAAGTCTCTCTCCGCACACAGGACAATTGAGATAATCCATTGCTGTTCAGTCCTTTTCAACGTGTTCGTGCTGTTCCCCAACCCCATGTGCCTGATTCCGCCTTGATTTCTTGGCGACCTCTTCCGTTGCGAGGAGAGAGTCATGTCACTGAGGTGGCCCGTGTTGTCAAGACAAAATAAACGCAAGTTTATTTTGTCTTGACAACTGGACTTTTGCAAAATCACCATTCAAACCGCCGAATGGCGATTTTGTAAAATCAAAAACCCTTGAAATTCGGGCAAAAACGATTTTTGCAAAGTGGCGATTGGCGGTTTAATCGCCACTTTGCAAAAGTTCAGTTGACAACACGGGCCACCTCAGTTTGTGGAATCGGGGGAAATGCATTCACATTACAACAAGGCTTACCGCCAACAAGGAAACCGGGTCGGGAAAAAGTCGCCTCCAACCAATCCGCTCCTTTATGTACCACATAATCCGGCGACGATGTTAAAGATAACCTCGAAGTGGCGGGGATTCCGGTGGTGACTGAGAAAGGGAGTTTGGATTTCCATGCGTTCAGGACGGCTCACATCAACTTTGTTATCGATGCAGGCGCGAACGTGATAACGGCGCAGGAACTGGCGAGGCATCAGACTCTGGAAATGACCATGAATATTTACGGACAGGCGCGGGACGTAAAAATGCGGGAAACGGTGGAAGCGGTCGCGAGTATGCTTTATGCGGAAGATTAAAGTCAGAAATTGCCGGATGTCGGACACAAAAAAAACAGAATATTCACAGAACAGAAAAATCTCACAACTAAAACCGAAAATGCATCTATTGACATTAAAGGATATGCAATAAATTTTAAATGGTGCGGGAAGGGGGACTCGAACCCCCACGGTATTAACCACAAGATCCTAAATCTTGCGCGTCTGCCATTCCGCCATTCCCGCAAACTCAGACCGGCTGTTAATCGCAGCGGCCGTATAGTTTACATAACAGCGGCGGGCAAGGCTAGTAAAAATGACCCGCATCCATGTACAATTTCAGGGCAATTCATCCCATAGGAGAACCCGGCCCAGCCGCGCTTCCAGATAACTCAAACCGCCGCCCGACGCCTCCACCACCGGCTTCAGCAATTTCCCCCCACTATCCTTGAAAAGCCGACGCAGCAGATCCAGCTTCTCCGCCGGCAAAAAATTTTCCGCCGTGACCCTGGTTCCCGCTTCCGACAAACGCTCCATGTGCGTCACTATCGTCTCCGGCCTTAAACCCCGCTCCGCCGCCGCCTCCTCGACCGTCCAGCCCTTGGCCAGCAATTCACCCGTCACCACTTCCGAACTCACCTCCCCAAT
>JAVBRG010000169.1:0-12795 GCA_031548195.1 Planctomycetota bacterium
CATTGAACCGGGGGGAAGCGTAGCTCGCCGGAATCCAGGACGATAAACCTTCGCTCCGTGGTTCCACTAAACTCCCTATGAGTGTCGGAACTTACACATCCGTAAGGCAAGAAGTAACCGCCACTGTAGCAACTGTCTATCGGCCTGGATTCCGGCGAGCTACGCTTCCCCCCGGTTCAATGTTCATGGCGCCGGAATGACGTGTGGGGTGGTGTCCAGGGTAACAGGATGCGGATTGACGTAACAGCGTTGAGATGCGCCAAAAGTCCGGTTACTTAACTTTCATCTTGGACTTTTTCGGGACAGTCGTCTTGACTCGATGGCGGGACTGCCGCTTCCTACCCATAGATTTGGCGGCCAAACTATCATGATCGGGATTTTCTGCGGCAAGCGGGCGATCGATTTCGCCGGGATCCTGCGGCAGCCATTTGTGGCGATCCCTGGTGTAATCAATGTGTTCGGCAATTATTTCTTCCGGGGATTCAGTTTTCCTTCCAGGCTCGGATTTACGACTTTTCCACTCGGCAACGAATTTTTCAAAAGCGGGTCTATTGGCTTTGAGCCTGCGATCGAATTCACCGGGATCTTTTGGCAACCACTTATGGCGATCTCTGGTATAGTCGATTCCGTCCGATTTGTGGGTTCTGGCTATATAACGGCATGCCTCATCAATGCCGAATTTATCCAGTATAAAATCAAAAACAGCACGGTCTATAACTGCCGTGGGAATAGGTTGGGGGGACATGGGGAATACTCCTTGATGAATTCCACTGGATTTGCCACTCGCACGGAAAGTTCCGGTTTGATCCCTTTTGACCGCTTTAGAAAAAGGTCATCGGTGGTTAATAACCAATCACAACCTGCTATTTCCGCAATGGCCAAATGAGATGCATCGGCCTTGTTCAATCCATGCTTCATGTACAGTTTTGCCAGATGATCCGTGGTTGGAGTAGAAACGCGTATTTCGTGAGCCTCTTTAAGCAATGCCGTTGTTGTGTAACGCCGCTCGTCACTTTGACAAACGGAAACCTCGAAAAACAATGTTTCGCCGACCACCCAGAACATTTTTCCGGTTTTTATCCATTTCAGAACTACACCGACTGCCTGCGTTTCCAATCGAATGCGCGGTTGCGAAGAATCATCATAGAAACGCATCAGGCAACAGGTGTCCAAATATATGCGCATATGCCGCAGTCTCACTTCGCCCTGAGCGGCTGCAGTAGACAAATCGCCGCCTTGCCGAGCCGGCGGATGAAGAAGGCGTTAATCGCCCCTTCGCCCAGCTTCGGGGTCACCACCCCCGCCACCCGGGCGCCCAGCGAATTCAGGGTGCTTTCCCCCAAAAAGCCCCCCAGTTCCTCGCCGGCCCAGCCGCCGGCGATTTCCATGCCGTCCGACGCCACCCCGGCGATGAAGGCGGCGGCAATCGTCCGTTTGAGAAGGAGGAGGCTGCCGGATTTGCTGGTCCGGACATTGTAAAGAACGCAAAGATCCTTCAGCATCTTCAGGGAAATCCCCAGGATCAGGGCCGCGTCCAACAGGGGCAGGGGCGAAGCGATGACGCAACCGGCGGCCTTCAGGGACCAGGCGTTGACCCGGGCCATCGCCGCGGCGTCCAGGTGGGTCTGGAAACTGGCGCGGTAATCCTCCAGCCACGAGCGGCTGTCGAGGGCGCGGCCGATTAGACGCTCCCGTCCGGCCGCCAATTTTTCAAGGGCCGGATTGGCCAAACCCGCGGCCCGCAAGGCGGCGGCCGACGCCACCGGGTAATGTTTCAGGTAATTTTCCAAATGGGTGCGGGCGTTTTGCAGGTGTTCAATGCCGTCCTGACGGCTTTCGGCCCGCCGCCGCAATTCTTCCAGACTCTCCATGTCGACCTGGTGAATGGCCCGCAACCTCAACCAGGCCTCGCCTAGCCTCACCCCGACAAAGACCACCGCCAGACCGCACAACGCCAGCGGAATCAGCAGGAGATAACGCGCCCACACCGGCAGGCTCGCCGCCAGGGCGAAAGCGCTAATCGCCTGACTAATCAGGACCAGCCCCAAACAGCCCGACAGCAAAACCAGCCCGAGCATCCGCCAGCGGAGCCAAACCGGGGCGTCGCCGGTTTGCGGATCGGGGCGGCTTTCCGGAGGCCGCCGGGCGCCTACCGCCGCCCCGGCTTCGGCGTCGGACAGAAAATCCGGGGTGATGTCGGGGACGTTCGGCACGCATTCGTTTTCGCGATGTGCGGCGGCGGCGGCGCGCTTCGCCGCCGGGCCGGGGTCGGCGGCGTTGTTCGCGGCGGCGGCGTTGGCGATGTGGGGGGAATCCAGCGTGGGAACGGGAGTTCGAACCGGAACCGGAGCCGCCGCCGCCGGCTCCGAAGCGGGTTTGATTTTCAGGACATTTTCAACCGGCGGGGCGGAACGGTTATCCCTATCCTGAATGGTTTTCCTTGCCGCAACAGTTTTTCCCATCTCTGGACTCCCAGGCAAATCGTCGATATAATCGGGAACCACATCCGGTTCGTTGGGACTTAATTCGCTGACTGCGGACATTCTGCTCTTCTCCTCTCCCCTTATTTACCGAAAATTTTGCCCAATGGCGTTGGAAACGCCAGTCTTCACCAGGCAAAACCATCGTAATAATCTGTCCAACTTTCACAGTATACCCCAACTCCCCTTTGGGATAAAGGAAAATGCCGGAAGGGGGGACATGCCTATTGCAAAAAAAGCCCGCTTACCGCAAAATCGAATCCTGGTTCCGATTGAATCGGTTTATGGGCTTCTCCAAAAGGGCTATTTTTACGCCTCCCATTGCCCGGAACCAGGGTTGGTTGCCGTATTTTCCCAAGGATAACGAAAAATGTCTAAGGTAATTCCCAAGGCAAACGTCGCCGACCGTTTGCCGAAACATTATGTGCCCGGCGATGTGGAGCCCAAACTCCTCCAGGCCTGGCTCGACGCCAAGGCCTTTCATTCCGAACCGGATTCGGCCAAACAGCCCTATGCCATCGTCATTCCGCCGCCGAACGTGACCGGCATCCTCCACATGGGCCACGCCCTGAACAACACGCTCCAGGATATCCTTATCCGCCACGCGCGGATGAAGGGAATGGAAACATTGTGGATGCCCGGCACCGACCACGCCGGCATCGCCACCCAGAACGTGGTGGAACGGGCTTTGGCCGACGAGGGCAAACACCGCGACCAGCTCGGCCGCGAGAAATTCATCGAGCGGGTTTGGGAGTGGAAGGAGAAGTACGGTTCGACCATTGTCAACCAGCTGAAGAAACTCGGCTGTTCCTGCGACTGGGACCGGGAACGCTTCACCATGGACCAGGGCCTCTCCAAAGCGGTCCGGGAAGTATTTGTCCGGCTTTACCATGAAGGCCTGATTTACCGGGGCCGGCGGCTCATCAACTGGTGCGTCCGCTGCCACACCGCCTTGGCCGACGACGAAATCGAGCACGAGGAAAAGGACGGCCGGCTCTGGCATGTCCGTTATCCCCTGAAGGGCCGGCGGGGACATCTGGTGGTGGCGACGACCCGCCCCGAAACGATGCTCGGGGACACCGCTCTGGCGGTGCATCCGGAGGACAAGCGGTACAAGGATTTAATCGGCATGACGGCGATTTTGCCGATCATGAACCGGGAAATCCCCATCATCGCCGACGACATGGTGGATCCGAAATTCGGCACCGGGGTGGTGAAAATCACCCCTTCCCACGACCCCAACGACTTCGAATGCGGCCTCAGGCACGACCTGCCGCAGATCACGGTCATCGGCACCGACGGCATGATGACCGTCGACGCCGGGAAGTTCGCCGGCCTGGACCGCTTTCGGGCCCGCGAGAAAGTGGTCGAGGAATTGCAGGAAACGGGAGCCCTGGAAAAAGTCGAGGAGCACCGCCACGCGGTCGGGCAATGCTACCGCTGCGATTCGGTGGTCGAGCCTTATTTGTCGGAACAGTGGTTTGTCCGCATGCGGCCCCTGGCCGACAAGGCGATTCAGGCTTCGAAGGAAGGCAAGATCAAGTTCAACCCGGCCCGCTGGGAAAGGGTTTACCTCTCGTGGCTTGAGAATGTCCGCGACTGGTGCATCTCCCGGCAGATCTGGTGGGGGCACCGCATTCCCGTCTGGTACTGCGACGACTGCAAGGAAATGACCGTCGCCATCACCGATCCCGAACAGTGCGGCAAATGCGGTGGCAAGAACATCCACCAGGACCCCGACGTCCTGGACACCTGGTTCTCCTCCGCCTTGTGGCCCTTCTCTACCATGGGCTGGCCGGAAAAAACGCCGGAGCTGGAATTTTATTACCCCACCACCGTGCTGGTCACGGCCCGGGACATCATCTATTTCTGGGTCGCGCGAATGGTGATGATGGGGCTTCAATTCATGGGCGAGGTCCCCTTCCGATCGGTCTATATCAACGGTACCATACTGGATGAAAACGGCGCCCGCATGTCGAAGTCGCGGGAAAACGGCATCGACCCGATTGTCATGATTCAAGGCGGCAAACAGCGCCGCTTCGGCCGCGAATTCACCTACGAAGGCTACGGCGCCGACGCGGTCCGCTACACCCTCTGCACCCTGACGACCGACGGCCAGGACATCAAGCTCGCCCCGACCCGCTTCGAAATGGGGCGCAACTTTATCAATAAGATGTGGAACGCCAGCCGCTTTGTCCTGATCCGCCTGTCGGAAATCGAGGCGGGCGAGGAGCCTATCGACGAAAGCACGCTGTCCATGCCGGACCGCTGGATCCTGTCCCGTTTGGCGGCGGTCCTGGACGACGCCGGCCGGCAGCTTGAATCGTACCGCTTCCACGACTACGCGAAAACCCTCTATGAATTCTCGTGGGGCGACTTCTGCGACTGGTATGTGGAACTGGCGAAGCCGGTTCTGAACGCCGGCGGGGCCGAAGCGCGGACGACGGCCCGGGTGCTGGCCTTGGTCCTGGACAATATCCTTCGCCTGCTGCATCCGGTGGCGCCGTTCTTTACGGAAGAGGTGTGGGGATTGGTGGGGGAGGTGGTTCCGAAGCGCGGTTTGGGGGTGCCCGAGACCCCGAGTCCGATGCTAATCCGGGCCGTCTGGCCGGACGCGAAGGCGATGGCGGCGCGGCGGGACGAGAGGGTGGAACGGGACATGGCGCGGGCGATGGACGTGATCCGGGCGATCCGGAATATTCGGGCCAAATTCAACCTGCCGCCGAAGACCACTTTGTCGGTGGCGGTGAGCGCGGCCGAAGCGGACTACGCCGAATCCCTGAAGCCGCTCTTGGCCCTGATCAAGAGTCAGGCGGGTTTGGAAGGTTTGGACCTCGGGGTGGGTTTGGCCAAGCCGCACCAGGCGGCGTCGGAGGTTCTGCCGGGGGCGCAGGTTTACGCGCCATTGGCGAGTTTGATGAATGTCGAGGTGGAGAAGAAACGCATCGAAAAGGAGCTGGCCAACAAGACGACCGGGCTCGACAACCTCAATTTGAAGCTGCACAACCAGGATTTCCTCAGCCGGGCGCCGGAGAAGGTGGTGGAACAGGAAAAGGCGCGGCGGCTGGAACTGGCGCGGCAGATTAAGGAACTGGAGGAATTGCGGAGCAGTCTTAGCGAGTAAAATTCGCATTAGATCGGCCGATGGGAACCGGGGTGAGGAGGCGCGCCGGCGGAAAGGAGGCGGGTCGTCGTGGCGCGAAGGCCCGAGTTAGCGGTAATCGGCCGATCGAAGCGGGTCGAGGGGGTGTGGGCGTTTCGCCGCCGCGAAGCGCCGGCCGGGCCGGACCCGGCGAGAGGTGGGAACACAGGGTCGGGGAATTAGGGTAGGGGTTTTCCAGCGGTTTTAAGCACGGTAGTTTTTGGATGGGAACCGGGTGTGGGGTTTTACAAACCGTTATTTCAGCGCCGTGGGCGCATTGTCCTTTGCCATTAGGAGACTTATTCATGCAAAAACTGTTCCTCCTCTTGTCCTGCCTGGTTTTCGCCTGTGCCGCTGCGGCGACCGCCGCCGACAAGGAAATTCTCGTCGGCACCAACGCCGAATTCATGCCCTTCGAATTCACCGACGAAGCGAACAACATCATCGGCTTCGACATCGACATCATCAACGCCGTCGCCAAAACCCAGGGCCTGGCGGTGAAGATGCACAACCAGTCCTTCGACACCCTGATTGAAGGCCTGGAAACCGGCAAAATCGCCGCCGCGATTTCCGGCATGACCATTACCGAAGCCCGCAAGGAAAAGGTCGACTTTTCCGACCCCTACTATAACGCCGCGCAGGTCATTGTCGTGCGGGAAAACACCCCCGGCTACACGAAAATCGAGGACATCGTCGGCAAGAAAGTCGGCGTCCAACTCGGCACCACCGGCGCCCTGATGGCGGAAGAGGCCATGGGCGAGAACAACCCCGACCTCAAGCAGCTCCGTAAATACAACATGGTTTTTTCGGAACTGAAGCTGAGCCGCATCGACGCCGTGGTCGTCGACAAACCCGTCGCCGAAGCCTACCTGAAGCAGGTCGACGGCCTGAGGATTTCCAGCCCCCCGATGTCGGAGGAACAGTACGGCATCGTGGTGAAGAAGGGGAACAAGGCGCTTCTGGACAAAATGAACGCCGGCCTGAAAATTATCCGCGCCAACGGTGAATACGACCAGATTACCCGGAAGTGGTTCGAATAAGCGTGACGTGAAAGGCGAGACATGATTAACTGGGGGCTGATTCAGCACGAGTTCGGCAATTTGTCGATTGGCGCCTTGTATACGGTGGGAATATCGTTTTGCGCGGTGATTTTTGGGATTATCCTGGGTCTCGCGAATGCGATTCTGCGCCTGAGCCCCCGCTGGTGCCTGTATTATCCGTCGACGATTTACCTGGAAGCTTTCCGCAACACCCCGATGCTGGTGCAGATTCTCCTCCTGTATTACGGCGTTTTTCCCTTGCTGGGCCTAAGCCACGTTGACGCGATCATCGTCGGCATCATTGCCCTGGGGCTGAACTCCGCCGCCTACCTCGGGGAGATTTTCCGGGGCGGAATTTTGTCGATTGACAAGGGGCAGCGCGAAGCCGCGCTGTCCCTTGGCATGAGCGAATACCAGTCGATGCGCTTCGTGGTTTTGCCGCAGGCCCTGACGAACGCCTTGCCGGCCCTGGGGAACGAATTTGTGACCCTCATAAAGGATTCGTCCCTGCTGTCGGTTATTTCCGTCGCCGAGTTGACTTACCGGGCGCAATTGGTGGGCGGCAGGAAGTTTGAATATTTTACCATGTACATCGGCATTGGCCTGATGTATTTCGTCATCTGCTTCTCGCTGTCGCGCTATCTGGCGCGGCTCGAAAAGAAAATGCGGATAGGCTACAAATGACTGCCAGCCAAAACTCCTCACCCACAACGCAAGGTTCCCAACGCATCCTGCCGAACAGCAAGACGAAAATCAGCATCGAAAACCTGCACAAGTATTTCGGCAGCCTGGAAGTCCTGAAGGGCGTTTCGGTCAAGGTCAATCAGGGCGAAATGGTGTGCCTGATTGGCTCCTCGGGTTCAGGCAAGACGACCCTCCTACGCTGTCTGAATTTGCTGGAAGTGCCCACTTCGGGGAAAATTTGGATTGACGGCCTGGAAATCACCAAACCCGGGGTCACCATGCGGGACGTCAGGCGGGAGACGGGCATGGTGTTCCAGCATTTCAACCTGTTCCCCCACATGACGGTCCTGAAGAACCTGATGATCGCGCCCATGAAGGTGCGGGGCGTCCTCCCCGAAGAGGCGGAGGCGACGGCGATCAGCCTCTTGACCAAAGTGGGGCTTCTCGACAAGGCGACCGCCTACCCCCGGCAGTTGTCCGGCGGCCAGCAGCAACGGGTGGCGATCGCCCGGGCGATGGCGATGCGGCCGGAAGTGCTCTTGTTCGACGAAGCCACATCGGCCCTGGACCCGGAGATGACCGGCGAAGTCCTGAAGGTCATGCGGCAATTGTCGGAAGAGGGGATGACGATGATGGTGGTGACGCACGAGATGGGCTTCGCGAAGGAGGCGGCGCACCGGGTGATGTTCCTCAGTGAAGGGCAGGTGGTGGAGTACGACACGCCGGAGGTGATTTTCAATCATCCCACTAATCCCAAGACCAAGCAGTTTTTGCAGAACGTGCTGTCAATATGACCTCGTCCCGGCGCCTTGCGTGAAAAATCGCGGCGCGTTACAATATAAACAGAGGGGTAATCTGATAATGTCGATAAGGAGAAAACATGCTCTCAGATAAAATGTGGAAAGCGCTGAACGAACAGGTGAAATGGGAAATGGAGTCGGGGTATCTGTACCTTGGGATGGCGGCGTTTCTGAACGACAAGAAATTGCCCGGCTTCGCGCACTGGATGCGGAAACAGGCCGGGGAGGAAATGGGCCACGCGAAGAAGATATACAAATACATCGAGGAACGCGGCAACCGGGTCGAACTGCTCCCTATCGGCGCGCCGCCGAAAGAATGGGGCGGGGTTGTCGACGTGATGCAAAAATCCCTCGCCCACGAACAGAAGGTCACCGGGTTAATCCATAACCTGGTCGAAATCGGCTGCGCCGAAAAGGATCACGCCACCTGCATTTTCCTGCAATGGTTTGTCTCGGAACAGATTGAGGAGGAAGCGACCTTCCAGGCCATTCTGGACAAGTTCACTTACGTCAAGGAAGGCAGCCACGGGGTCCTGTTCCTCGACAACGAAATGGCGAAACGCTGAATGTATACTGCCAGCGGAATGAAATTGTGAGAAGTTTAATTCACCACAGGGCGCATCTCAACTTTGTTACGTAATTCCGTACGCTGTAACGTTGTTCCCTCCCCACACGTCATTCCGGCGTCGCAAGCGTTCAACCGGGGGGAAGCGTAACTCGCCGGAATCCAGGCCGATGGACAATCGCTACCGTGGCGTTTGCTTCTTGTCTTACGGAGGTGTAAGTTCCTACCCTGATAGGGCGTTTAGTGGAACCACCGAGCGACGGAGCGACGGTTTATCGGCCTGGATTCCGGCGAGTCACGCCTCACCCCGGTTCAATGTTAATGGCGCCGGAATGACGTGTGAGAATGTTTGCGTAAATCGCGCTGCGGTCCGTTTGCTTTCATAAAAAAGTCCACCCAGGAGACCTCACCCATGCCCAAGAAAACCGTTCGCGACATCGACGTCAAGGATAAGCGCGTCCTCATGCGGGTCGATTTCAACGTCCCCCTGAAGGACGGCAAAACCGCCGACGCCACCCGTATTGAAGCCGCCCTTCCCACCATTCGTTACATCCTCGAACGTGGCGGCACACTGATTCTCATGTCCCACCTCGGCCGTCCGGACGGTGAAGCGAAGCCGGAATTTTCCCTCAAGCCGGCGGCGGTGAAGCTGGCGGAATTCCTCGGCATTCCCTGCCCCCTGGCGCCGGATTGCGTCGGGCCGGAAGTCAAGAAAATGGTCGACCGCCTCAAGCCCGGCGAAGTCATGATGCTCGAGAACGTCCGCTTCCATCCGGAAGAGGAACTCCTCAACAAAGACAAAAAGCAGGACGACGCCACCAAGGCGAAAATCGACGCCTTCACCAAGGAACTCGCCAGCTACGGCGACGTCTACGTCAACGACGCCTTCGGCACCGCCCACCGGGCCCACGCCTCGACGGAAGGGGTCACGAAATACATTCCGGTGAAGGTCGCCGGCTTCCTGATGGAAAAGGAGGTGAAGTATTTTGGTGACACTTTGGCCGCCCCTGACAAACCCTTCCTGGCCATTCTCGGCGGCGCGAAAGTGTCGGACAAGGTTCTGGTCATAACGAATCTCCTGGAAAAGGTGAACAGCCTCATCATCGGCGGCGCCATGGCCTATACCCTGATGAAAGCGGAGGGCCGCAAGGTCGGCATCTCGCGGGTGGAGGAGGACAAGCTGGAGGTGGCGAAGGAAGTGTTCGCCAAGGCGAAAACGAAGGGGGTGAAAATCCTTCTGCCGGTGGATCATGTGTGTGCGCGGAAGTTCGACGTCACGGCGGCGGACGGCACCTTCGACGATATCCCCGACGACATGATGGGCCTGGACATCGGCCCGAAGTCGATTGAACTTTTCCAGGCGGAAGTGGCGAAGGCGCGGACGATTGTCTGGAACGGTCCGATGGGCGTCTTCGAAAAGCCGGCCTTTGCCAAGGGTACGTTCGCGGTTTGCCAAGCGATAGCGGACAACGCGAACTGCGTGTCGATAATCGGCGGCGGCGATTCGGTGGCGGCGGTGAACAAATCGGGTCTGTCGGCGAAGATGACCCACATCTCGACCGGCGGCGGCGCCAGCCTGGAATTCCTGGAAGGCAAGAAACTTCCCGGCGTGGAAGCGCTGGACGACGCCTGAATTTCCATTGAGTCCCGCGGCGGAGAAAATTTCCCCCCAAATGCCGTACCCTCTTGCATTTTCCCGCGTCATGGGTAAGATGTTCAGAATTCGCCGCCCGGTCCATCGTCGAGCCCAGATATAATACCCCGTGGTGTAATTGGCAACACAAGAGATTTTGGTTCTCTTGTTCCAGGTTCGAGTCCTGGCGGGGTAACCAATATTACAAAACCCGCAACCGTAAAAGGTTGCGGGTTTCTTTTTTATGGCGTATAATGCCAAAAAAGAAGCCCCCGCACCCTTTCCCGCACCAATAGGAGGATCCTCCATGCCTCGGCTCAGCGAAAAACCTGTTCCTAAAACCCGCTTTCACGGTGGCCGCTGGCGGATTTATTGGAAATGGAACGGTAAACAATATTCCATTCCCACCCGATACTTGGAACCCAAAAAAATCGCTTCGGTGAACTCCGACCTGCGCTTGATTTCCGCCGCCTTGGCAATGGATGAACCGGACTTTCCGGAATCCTACGCCGAATCCCCCGCCGTTCTACGGTATATGCTGGACCGCTACAGCCGGAACACCCAATCAGACATGCCCACAAGCCCGGATTGGCTGGGTGATTACCCGACAACCCTGTTTAGCGAGAAATCAAAGGGTTGGGCGACTCATTCCCTGCGCTACTTGAAAAAATTGCAAGAGTTCAGCGGCGGCGATATCCGTATGACGACCAACGCCCAAGCCCAAGAGTTTCTCAACTCGATTATCATAGCGGGCAATGCGCCTGGAACCCGAAATCGGACCTTGGCCGCCTGCAGTAAGTTTTTCAAATGGGCAATCCGTACCAAACGGACTAAACGGAACCCTTTCGAAGGAATTGAACTTCTCCCCGAACCGGATATTGAGGAGCTCGTCTATTGCACCAGAGACGAACGGCAGGAAATCATTGCCATGGCGGAAGCCAGCGGTTGGCCGGACTGGGCAGCTGTGCCCATCGCCTTTTATTCCGGTATGAGACGCGAGGAAATATGCCGGTTACAATGGCGGGATTTACTTTTCCCGGTGAAGCGCATCAAAATCAGAAAAAGTAAAACCGGCAAGGCGCGGGATATCCCTATGGCAACGGATCTCCTCATTTTATTGGACAAAACTCCAGAATCCGAACGGTTCGGCTATGTGGTTAAAATGCCGGGAGACACTGGCCAAAAGGAGGTTGACGAAATCACCCGCCCCAATCGGCTCACCGACCTGAAAATACACCTAAGACGCGAAAAAGAGGCGCGTCTTATGAAGGAATGGCAGATAACCAAGCCTCAACTATACACCAGCAAGCCCCGCTCCCTAACGCTTGAGCAGTGGAAAAAAATGAAGAGCGACTACCGAAAGGCCAAAAGGGATTACCATACCCAGCTCGCCAACAGGAAGGAGCTATTGCAGTCACACCTCGTCCGCATAGGCTGGAACTCATTCCGCCATACCTTCGGTTCGCTGTTAGCCCAAGATGGGGTCAGCTTAGATAAAATTACCGCCTGGATGGGCAATACCCCGGAGGTTTGCCGAAAACATTATACCCAGTTTGTGCCCAGGGATAGATGGGACGATGAAATCGACAAAGTCCTTTGACCGTGACATTATCCGTCTATATATGAAAGGTAAGCCGCCCTTTTTTGCTCATTCATCCCTTTGCGTATTTTTAACCCTTCGTCATCGGTCAACTGTCTGACCCCCTGTTCAGTGAGGGTTCTGGCAAAGGCGATTAATTGCACCAAGCTTTCGCTCCAGAGCGGCATATCCTTCTTGGGGTTTTCGACTATAACCCGGCTGCTGTCAGGAGAATAAAATGGGTGCAATTCCCGAATATCGCGGAAGGTGCGGACGGATATGCCCAATTTGGCCGCCGTCTCCTCCAGATTCCAGAATAGCTTTGATGGTGTCGGAACCGTTCCCCCAAAGACCTTTTTTTCGTCGGCTTCCAAATTCAGATGAGAACCAGAGCACCATTCAACCAACCGTCCCAAATACTGCTGCCCTTCCACCAACCGCTCATTTTTTCCTTTCGCCATAAAAAAATCTCCTTTTTATGGGTAGCCATATCTGGAAGAGCTTCCGGTGCGCGGCGCTGCCGAATTTCCGCCCTCCATTACGGCTTTAACTATTCCCCAAAAAAAAGAGAGACAATCAATTTGGATTGCATGACAAAACCATAAAAGCGGCCCAAAGATTATCATTAATTTATATAATACCCCACAAGAGTTATGAGAAATAATAGGTTAATTCCACTTGGTTTTCGCCATAAATATTCACCTGAAAATATGTTTCTTGACTATATACCCCATAAGAGCCTATCCGAATAGGCGCATGATCAACTTGCGCCGGATACAGTAAGTCTTCTGAGAGCTTGCTTTAAATTCAGGAGACTGCCATGCATGCCATTAAAGCCATAATTCACGATGACAGTTGGCGCATTTCGGACG
>JAVBRG010000062.1:0-20936 GCA_031548195.1 Planctomycetota bacterium
TGATGTGCGCGGCCGGGGTCCTGCCCAACCTGGCGGCCCGGCGCAAACCCGTCGCCACCATTATCAATTCATACTCCAATCAGGCGCCCGGGCACGCGCACCTCCGTGAACTGGAGGCGGTGGTCGAGAAGGAACTTAAGCGCCTCGGCTTCACCGTGTGGGTGGCGAACGTCGGGGCGGTGGTCTGCGACGGCATCGCCATGGGGCACGCGGGCATGCAATATTCGCTGCCGTCGCGGGAACTCATCGCGGATCAGATCGAAACGATTCTCATGGCCCATCCCCCGGACGCCTGGATTGGCATCGGGAACTGCGACAAAAGCGTGCCGGCCTTCTACAACGCGATGGTGCGGGTGAATCTCCCCGCCGTTTACCTCGGGGGCGGAGCCATGCTGGCGGGACGCGAGGGGACGGATCTGATTTCCATATTCGAGGCGGTGGGGGCGCACGCGGCCGGGAAAATGTCCCGGACCAGCATGGAGCGGCTGGCGGCGACGGCCTGTCCCGGCTGCGGTTCGTGCGCGGGGATGTTCACCGCCAATTCCATGAACTGTCTCGGCGAAGTAATCGGCCTCGCCTTGCCCGGGAACGGAACCGTTCCGGCGGAGGTTTGGGTCGACAAGAAGAAGACGAAACGCCGCACGAATCCGCGCCGTTTGGAACTGGCAAAAGCGTCGGCCCGGGCGCTGCGGCGAGTTTTCGACCTGGACCTGCGGCCGGCGGACATCGTAACCTTGTCGTCCCTGGACAACGCTTTCATTTGCGACATGGCAATGGGGGGATCGACAAACACCATTCTCCACACCCTTGCCCTCGCCCACGAAGCCGGGATTGCCTATGATTTGCGCCGCATCGGGGCCTTGTCCAAAAAGACCCCCTGTCTATGCAAAGTCTCGCCGTCGCGACCGGAGGTCCACATCGAGGACGTCGACCGGGCCGGGGGGATTCCGGTGCTTCTGCGGGAGCTGGCGAAGGGGGCTGAAACCGGCCTCGACCTGACGCTGCCGGGCGTCGGCGGCACTTTGGCCGACGCCGTCCGTAAAGCCCCCCGGCCCGACGGGACGGTGATTAAATCCGTAGCCGCCGCGTTTTCCCCCGAAGGCGGGCTGGCGGTCCTGTTTGGAAACCTCGCGCCGGACGGAGCGGTCCTGAAGACGGTGGCGATACCCGAAGGGATGGGGAAATTTCGCGGCGCGGCGCGGGTGTTCGATTCCGAGGAAGCGGCGCGGGACGGAATTTTAACCGGCAAAGTCAAGGACGGCGAGGTGGTGGTGGTGCGTTACGAAGGCCCGCGTGGCGGCCCGGGGATGCGGGAAATGTTAAGCCCGACGGCGGCGATTCAGGGAATGGGCCTGAAGGTCGCCCTGGTGACGGACGGCCGTTTCAGCGGCGCGACGCGGGGTTTATGCGTGGGGCACGTGAGTCCGGAAGCGGCGGCGGGGGGAGCTTTGGCGGTGGTGCGGGAAGGGGAGGAAATCACTATTGATGTTCCGGGCGGCATACTCCGCCTGGAAGTACCGGCGAAGGAAATCGCCCGGCGGCGGACGGCCTTGCCGGCGTTCAAATCCCCCGTGAAACGTGGCTGGCTGGCGCGTTACGTGCAGCACGCGGCGTCGGCGGATCGGGGCGGGGCGTTTGGGGAGTGATTTTCTTTGGGTGCCTGAAGTAATCATAGGATGTTGGTATCGCTATAGGATACAATAAATAAATGAACACCATTCACGAAACCAATACCTTCACGTCTTGGTTGAAAAAGCTGAGGGATAGGCAGGGAAAGATACGCATCATGGCGCGTATACGTTCAGCCACATACGGTAATTTCGGTGATTGCAAATCGGTGGGAGATGGTGTGTCGGAAATGCGGGTGAATTACGGTCCAGGCTATCGGATTTATTTCGCCAGGGAAGAGGCGCATATTTATTTATTGATCCTTGCCGGCGACAAAGACTCGCAGGAGCGAGACATCCGCCGAGCCAAAGCCATCTGGAAAGAACATATAAAGGGGCGGTGATGAACGAGACAATTACCATACGTGAATTCGATGCCGCGCGATACCTTGAGGACGAGGAGGATATGGCGGAGTATCTCGCCGCCTGTCTGGAAGATCCCAATCCGGAGGTTTTTCTCGCCGCCCTCGGTGATGTCGCCAAAGCGCGCGGCATCGCACAATTGGCGAAAGATGCAGGGCTGCCGCGTGAAAGTTTGTACAGAACCTTCTCATCAGGGAAAAAACCGCATTTCGATACTATCGTGAAAATAACCAAAGCGCTTGGCGTCTCGCTTAGCGTCACTCCCAACCCGGCTCATAAGGCGGCGCCAAAACGTAAGCGGATTCCGCTTAAAGCTGGCGACGCATGAGGGGGGATATGAGCAGGACTACTCCAAATTACAATGGACAGGCGTTCGCCGGAAGCGAACGCCTGTTTGCGAACCCGCGTTTTCGTGAAACCAGCCTTCCCTACTGCACCAAATCCACGCTGTAAATCCGTTCGACGCGGAGGAACTCGTCGCGGCGAATCTTCTCCACCACCTCGGGGGGAACCGGCGCCTCAGTGCCGATTACCATGGACGCCTTCCCGAGCTTCTTCAAAATCCCCACCTGCATGTTCTCGATATTCACCCGCACGTCCCCGAGAATCGTGCCGACCCGGCCAATCACCCCAGGTTGATCCGGATAACGCAAAAACAGCATGTGATCGTCCAAGCGCACCTCGATGTCGGCGTCGTCAATCTGAATCAGGCGCTTGCGGCCGTCCTGGTAGACCGTCCCGGCCAGGTGCGTTTCCTTGTTCACCCCCTCCTGGTGACCGCGCACGTAAATGTCCACGTGGTCAACCCGGAGCGTCCCGCCGTTGCCGTTCGAGGACAAAATCAAATCCGCCTTGATGCCGCGTTCACCGGCCAAATACATGGCGTTGATGTCGTTCACCCCTTCCAGGCCGTAACGCTCGAGAATCCCCTTCACCGTGGCGGAACGGAGTATGCCGCAATCCTTGTCGGCGAACATCTTGCCCCCGACCCTGACCTCGACCTCGCGAACCGGCGCGTTCACCAGGAACGCGGCGATGCGGCCCATCGACGCGGCGAGTTCGGCGTAGGCCCTGAGGCTCTCGTCCGGGGAGAAAGTCACGTTCACCGCGTTCTGGATTTTACCCTCGTGGAAATAGGCGATGACCTGCTCCGCCATTTGCAGGCCGCAGCGCTCCTCCGCCTCCTCGGTCGATGCGCCCAAGTGCGGGGTCAGGGTGACGTCCTTGACGCCTAAAAGCTGGCTTGCCGCCTCCAGCGGTTCCTTGGCGAAAACGTCCAGGCCGGCGGCGGCGATTTGCCCCGCCTTCACGGCGGCGGCCAGAGCCGCTTCGTCGATGATGCCCCCGCGGGCGCAATTCACCACCCGGGCGCCCTTCTTCATCATGGCGATGCGTTCGGCGTTCAGGAGGTTGCGCGTTTGTTCGGTAAGCGGCACGTGGAAGGTGACGAAGTCGGCCTGCTTCAGGACGTCGTCGACGTTCTGGTAGAGTTCGACCTGCAGTTCGCGGGCGCGTTCGGCCGGGAAGTACGGATCGTAGGCCACGACCCGCATGCCGGCCGCCTGCATCACCTTCACCACGTGCTGGCCGATTTTACCCATGCCGACCACGCCGAGCGTCTTGTCGAAGACTTCGGTGCCGACCAGGGTTTTCTTTTCCCATTGCCCCTTTTGCATGAGGTGGTCGGCGCGGGCGACGTTCCTTGCCGTGGCGAACAGGAGCGCTATGGTCTGTTCCGCCGCCGAGACGGTGTTCCCGAAGGGGGTGTTCATGACCACGATGCCGCGTTCCGTGGCCGCGACCTTGTCGATATTGTCGGTGCCGACCCCGGCGCGGCCGATTAATTTCAGCTTGCCGCCGGCGGCCTCGATGGCTTTCCGGGTCACGGTGGTGCCGGAGCGGATCAGGAGGGCGTCCATGCCGGCGATTTTCTCGACCAGTTCCGCCTCGTCGAATTTGCCCCTGACGACGACGTTGTCCTTGCCGAAATATTTTTGCAGAAGTTCCAGGCCGCTTCCCTTGATGTTGTCGGCGGCGACTATTCGGTACGTGCCCATGGTAGTGGCTCTTTCACAAAACGGTGTTGTCAATAATTCGTGTCGATGAGGGGAAATTACTTCAACGTCGGATACAGCGGAAACTTCTTGCAAAGCAGCCCGACCCGTTCCTTCAATTCAAACAGGGCCGCGGCGTCGTTCGGCTTCGCCAGGGCGTCGCAGATGATGTCCGCGACTTCGGTCATGGCCGCCTCGTCCATGCCGCGGGTCGTTGCCGCCGGCGTGCCGACCCGGATGCCGGACGCCTTCAGGGGCGGCTGGGTGTCGAAGGGGATTTGGTTCTTGTTGACGGTGATGTCCACTTTCGACAGGGTGTCCTCGGCGATTTGCCCGTTAATCCCCTTGGAGAAAACGTCCACCAGCATCAGGTGATTGTCGGTGCCGCCGGAGACGATGCGCAAGCCATTCTTCTGGAAGCGGGCGGCCATGGCCTGGGCGTTCTTGAGGACCTGCTCCTGGTACTTCCTGAAGTCCGGCTCCAGCGCCTCCTTGAAGGCAACCGCCTTGGCGGCGATGACGTGCATGAGGGGACCGCCCTGAAGCCCGGGGAATACGGAGGAATCGACCTTTTTCGCATATTCGGCTTTGCAGAGAATCAGGCCGGAGCGTGGTCCCCGCAGCGTTTTGTGGGTCGTGGAAGTGACGATGTCGGCGTAAGGCACCGGATTCGGGTGGAGACCCACGGCGACCAGGCCGGCGATGTGGGCCATGTCCACGACCAGGAAGGCGCCCACTTCCTTGGCGATTTCCGAGAAGCGCTTGAAGTCGATAATCCGGGGATAGGCGCTGGCGCCGGCGATGATCATTTTCGGCTGGAATTCGCGGGCGGTTTGGGCGAGGGCGTCGTAGTCGATTTGTTCGGTGTCTTTCTTGACGCCGTAGGAGGCGACCTGGAAGAGCCGGCCGGAGAAATTGATTTTGTAACCGTGGGTGAGGTGGCCGCCCTGCGACAGGTCCATCCCGAGAATCTTGTCGCCGGGATTGATTAGCGCCAGATACGCGGCCATATTGGCCTGGCAGCCGGCGTGGGGCTGGACGTTGGCGTGTTCGGCGCCGAAGATTTTCTTGGCGCGTTCGATGGCGAGCGTTTCCGCCTTGTCCACCTCGATGCAGCCGCCGTAGTAGCGCCGGCCCGGATACCCTTCGGCATATTTGTTGGTCAATACCGAACCCTGCGCTTCGAGGACCGCCGGGGAGGGGAAGTTCTCGGAGGCGATGAGTTCGATGCCGTCCCGCTGGCGGGCGAGTTCGGCGTCGAGGATACGGGCGATTTCCGGGTCGGTTTTCTTCAGGTGTTCGTTCATGGGTTGGCTCCTCCGATTGTTCAATTTTCCCAAAAAATTTGCTACTTGGAGCGTTTCGTTTTTGAGGTGGCGGGTGCCGTCCGGCGTTTTCCGCCGGCCTTGGCGGATGCGTCCGTTTCTTTGCCGGTTCGAAAACCGATCCGCCCTTTCGGCTTGGCTTCCGCCGTCTCGAACCCCAGCGCCAAACGTTTCAGTTCCTGGAAAATCGCCGCGAAACGGACCTGGTCTTCGCCGGTATGTTTCTCGAATTTGGCGTTCAATTCGTCGATGCGGCGGGATAGTTCCATATAGGTCTCCATAAGTTGGCGGAGGCGGACAAAAGCCTGGACGACATGAATACTGGCGGCAACGGCCCGGTCGGAGTTTAACACCATTGCCAGCGCAACAGCTCCACTCTCGGTGAAGGCACGGGGAGGATAACGCCTCCCTCCTCGGCCAACGTTTGAGGTAACAGTTTGTGACCTCAAAGCATCCCATTCATCTTTCGTGAGTTGGAATGAAAATGCCGGTGGAAAACGTTTTTCATTTCTGTTGACCGCCTGGTTCAGTGCCTTGGTCTCCACCTCGTACACTTCAGCAAGATCGCTATCCAACATCACTCTTTCACCTCGAATGGTGAAGATGCGGAAATCCTGCGGCTTGTTTTCAGTCACCACATTGCAGTCCATTCTGCCTGCTCCTTCGCCACCGTCCGCCAAGCTTCAAACTTGTTGTGCCAAATTGGTACAACAATAAGTACCGGTTGTTCATTTTACTTGCTCCCCATCCCACTGGAGCGTTTGGTTTTAACGGCGGATTGCGTTTTCCTTTTTTTCCCTGCCTTGGCGATTTCGTGCTGATCCTTGCTGGTCCTGAAACCGATCCGCCCTTTCGGCTTGGCTTCCGCCGTCTCGAACCCCAGCGCCAGACGTTTCAGTTCCTGAAATATCGCGGCAAAGCGAACCTGATCCTCGCCGGTATGTTTCTCGAATTTGGCGTTCAATTCATCGATGCGGCGGGATAGTTCCATATAGGTCTCCATAAGATGACGGAGGCGCACAAAGGCTTGGACGACTTGAATGCTGGCGGCGACGGCACGGTCGGAATTCAAGACCGACGCCAACATGATGGCGCCGTGTTCGGTGAAGACTCGGGGTAATTTTCGGCGACCGCCCCACATCAATCTTGAAGTCACAGATTGTGACTTCAAGATTTCCCATTCATCCTGCGTCAACCTAAAGGCGAATTCGAGAGGAAAGCGGCGCTCATTGCGGTCAACAGCTTGGTTGAGGGCTTTCGTGAGTACGCCATATACTTCCGCCAAATCGCTGTCCAGCATCACCTTTTCACCGCGAACCGTGTAAATGCGGAAATCAAACTGAACCTTTTCAGATACTGGGTTATCATTCATCCTCTTTGCCCCCCCAAGCGCAAAACACAATGAAGAACACGGTAAAAACCCGGTGGAGAACCATCATTTTGAGATCACAGAATGTGATCTCAAGTTTGCAAATTCAACTTTGGGGTCACAAATTGTGACCTTGAAACTCAAAGCTATGTTTTAAGGTGCCAATCTGGCACCTTAAAACTTTCCGTTCCCCTACTCCACCGCCCAGCGTAAATACGCCGTCACGAAATCGTCCAAATCCCCGTCGAGGACTTTGCCGATATCCCCCGTCTCGACCCCGGTCCGGACGTCCTTGACCAATTGATAGGGGTTCATCACGTAATTGCGGATTTGGCTGCCCCAGGCGTTCTGGTTTTTGTCGGCGTTGTGGGCGCTGGTGGCGGCGGCGCGGGCGGCTTCCTCGCGCGCTTTCAGGCGGGATTTGAGAATCTTCAGGGCGGTGTCCTTGTTGGCGTGCTGCGAACGTTCGTTCTGGACCGCCACGACAATCCCCGACGGCAAGTGGGTGATGCGCACCGCCGAATCGGTCTTGTTGACGTGCTGGCCGCCTTTGCCGCCGGCGCGGTAGGTGTCGATTTTCAAATCCTTGTCGTCGATGACGATGTTGATTTCCTCCTGATAATCCGGAACCACATCGACGGCGGCGAAGGAGGTCTCCCGCTTCCCCGAGAAGGGGCTGATGCGGACCAGACGGTGCACACCCATTTCGCCCCGGAGATAACCGAAGGCGAAAGGACCGGCGACCCGCAGTTCGACCCCCTTGATGCCGGCTTCGTCGCCGGGCTGGAAGTCGAGTTCCTGCACCTTCCAGCCGCGGTCCTCGAAGAATCGGAGGTACATGCGTAGCAGCATCTCCGCCCATTCGCAGGCGTCGGCGCCGCCGGCGCCGGTGTGTATGCTGAAAAAACAAGGCTCGCGATCGTGCGGCCTTGAGAGGAGCGCCATGAGTTCCACTTCGGCCAGATCGGCCTGAAGCCCTTTGGCGTCCCTCCCCACCTCCTCGAGACCGGCGGCGTCACCCTCCGCCTCGACCATCTCGAAGAGGTCGCGGCAATCGGCGGCTTTGCCCTGCAAGGTGCCTAAGGGCTCGACAATCGCCTTCAGGGCCTTCAATTCCTCGACGTCCTTCAGGGCCGTTTCCTGGTTGTTCCAGAAGTCAGGGGCGGACATGCGCTGTTCGATTTCCGCCATCCGCCCCGCCTTGGCGGCGGCGTCCAGGGATTTCTCCAGGGCCGAAACGCGTTCGGCGATGTCCTCGATGGCGGCGCGAATTTCGCTGATTTCCATAAAATCCTCTACTTCGTGTCAAAACGCGTTTCCGGTAAAAGCGCGTTGTTTGAAAAACCACTATTTCTTGACAATCTTTTTCAACCTTCTGGCAATCCCCTTCGCCAGCAGGTTAACGTCCTCCTGAAAGGAAAACTCCCGCACCAGATAGGTGCACGAACGGGACAGCATGATGTTGAGGCCGTGTTCGGCGCCGGGCCGGAAATCCGTCCTCACCCCGATGACCGGCTTTCCCCGCGCGTAGGCATAGCCCACTTCGAAGGCCGTCCCCGAATCGACCTCCGCCCCGTCGAGAATCGCCACCACCGCGTCCGTGGCGTCGATTCCCGCCACGCACATCCGAAACAGGGCGCCGTACTGCTTTTCGTCATTGTATTTGCCGGACGGCTTGAAGTCCTGCGGCAGGATGACCTCCAGGCCCGGCAGGCACTCCGTAAGGGCGTGCGCCAGCATGCGGTTCCATTTCCGCTCGATTTGGGTGAATAACGCCGCCGCCAGGTATATTCGCATTGGAGACCCTTGTCCGTTATCGTAATTACAAAAAAACGGCATTACCCCAGCCGCTATTCGAACACCACCAGCGCCTCTTCGGCGTACAAATTGTCCCCGTGACGGAAGGGGGCGCACGCGCCGTTTTTCAGCACGTGGATGCTGATCAAATCCATCTTGATCTCGCGGGCGTAGTCGATGAAATCCAGAAGCGTGAACAGGTGGATGTTCGGGGTCTGGTACCAGCGGTAGGGCAGCCAGGGGGTGACGGGCATCCGGCCGCGCACGGCCAGATCCATCCGCACCTTCCAGTAACCGAAATTGGGAAAGCTGACGATGCCCCGCTTACCGACCCGGCGCATTTCGGAAATAATCGTGTTGGGGTGGCGCAGGGTCTGGAGCGTTTCCTCGAGGATCACATAGTCGAAGCAGGAGTCGGGGAAGACCCGGAGGCCATTGTCCAAATCGGTCTGGATGACCGGCACCCCTTTCCCCAGGCACAGTTCGACCTGGGCCGGGTCGATTTCCACTCCCTGCACGCGGGCTTTTTTCTCGCGGGCCATGCGGGTGAGGAGGTGTCCCTCGCCGCAACCGAGATCGAGAATCGACGCCCCGTCCGGAATCTCCCCGTCGATGACCGCGTCCTGCCAGCGGTTTTTCCCGTGGCGTTCCTGGGCGTGGTCGGACGGCCAAACATCGGTCGCCCCCTCGGGCCGGGTCTCGGGCTGCGAAGTTCCGACGCCCCTGAGGAAATCCGTTCCCTCGCGGAGGATGTATTCCAGGAGGGCGGGGTCGACCTTGTCGTTGACCAGCCGGAGGAGCGCCTTCAACTCCAGCGTCTCCGCTCCGGTTTCGAATTGGCGGTCTTTAGTCATATGGCACCAGTCAAGCGCCGCTCAAAGGGCGCCAGCCAAAATTACCGGCGAATCCTCACCAGCGAATCAGCGCCGACGCCCAGGTCATGCCGCCGCCGAACGCCACCAGGCACACCAAATCACCCTTTTGGATTTTACCTTCGCGCTTGGCCTGATCGATGGCCATCGGCACGGTGGCGGCGGAAGTGTTGCCGTACTGGTTCAGGTTCACGAATATCTTGTCTATCGGAATCGACAGATGCTTCGCCGCGCTTTCGATAATCCGCGCGTTCATCTGGTGGGGGATGATGAGCTTGATGTCGTCGAGGGTCAGGTTGCAGCGCTCCAGCGATTCGTTGACCAGCAGGACGATTTTCGAAATCGCGTTTTTGTAAACCGCCCGGCCCTGCAGCCGGGTGTAGTGCATCTTCTGGTCCACCGTCTCGTGGCTGGCCGGGTGGAGGGAGCCGCCGGCGGGGAGGATCATCAGGTCGCCACCCGAGCCGTCCGAGGCGAGGTGGGTGTCGATGATGCCCGGTTCGGAATTCGGCACGGCGGAAAGGACGCAGGCCCCGGCGCCGTCCCCGAAGAGGATGCAGGTGCCGCGGTCGGTGTAGTCGGTGATGCGGGTCAAGGTTTCGGCGCCGACGACCAGGATGTGGTTTGCCGCTCCGGCGGCGATGGTGGTGTGGGCGACGGCGAGGCCGTAAATGAAGCCGGAACAGGCGGCGGCGAGGTCGAAGGCCGGGACTTGGCGGCAGCCGAGTTTGTCCTGCAGACGGCAGGCGGTGGCCGGGAAAATGGTGTCGGGGGTGACGGTGGCGACGATGATTTGGTCGATGTCGGTGGGTTTCAGGCCGGCGTCGGCGATGGCTATTTTGGATGCTTCGCAGCAAAGATCCGAGGTGGCCTGATCCGGCGCGGCCATGCGGCGTTCGACAATTCCCGTGCGCTGCTGAATCCATTCGTCGTTGGTGTCGACGATTTTCTCGAGATAGGCGTTGGTAATTACTTTTTCCGGAACATAGCGTCCGGTACCGGTTATATTGACATGGCGCAGCGTGTTCAGGTTCATAATCTTCCCTTCACCGTTTTGGATGGCGGCCGGGGTTTGCTTGGTGTGCCCCAAATTTCCTTGCCCAAAAAAACTGCCGCATGCGGGCGCTTGCGGTTCGCTTGACCAGCGGACCTGGAGCCGTGCGAAAACACATCCGCCTTCCCACGATTAATGGGATGGCGGCGGATAAAACGTCATATGGTATCCAAGGCGGGGGGAATTGTCTACTGCAAAAGCGGGTCGGCGGCAAGACCTGTGTCCGCCGCCGTTTGGATTTGGTCCGGATGGTCATTCCCAGAACAAAATCGGTAGAAAACCGGAGGAAATTTTTCATAACCCCGGCTGCCACACCCCCAGGTCCTCCGCCACCACCGAGAGGGCGATGGCGTTGTGCAGGCAATGCACCATTATGGCGCACCAGAGGCTGCGGGAAAAAATCCTGACCGCCGCGAACAGGGCGCCCAGAACCGACAGGGGGATGAGGAATTGCAGGCTGAAGTGGAAGAGGCCGAACAGGAGGCTGGTCACGGCGACCGCCCAAACCGCGCCGTCCCGGCGGGTATAGGCGTCGAGGCCGATGCCGCGAAAGGCGAATTCCTCCATGATGGGTCCTACCAGCACGGTGAAAATCAGTAGGAGTAGACGAATCGGTTGGGAGAGGAGATCCTCGAAAATCAGCAGCAGGACTTCCTGAATTTTGGGCTGATAGATCCAGCCCAATTGGTTGTAGACGATGGCCATGATCAACCGGTTCAGGCGGTCCAGGTAGAGGAGTAGGGGATAACACAAGGCGTAAAAGCCGAGTGCCGCCGGCCAGGCCCACCAGCGCCCGGCGCTGGCGGCGCCCGTTTCCGGCCAGGCTTGCCGGTGGGCGCGTATCAACCAGAGGAGGTAGCCGGCGAGAATGACCTTTCCGGCCAGGATGGCCAGAACGTAAACGTCGAGATTGGGGAGGATTCCCAGCCCGAGCATCAGTCGGACGGCGACGACCAGAATGAGGTCGACCAGGAAAAAACGGATGAGATCGCGTTTTTGAAAACCTTTTTCGTTGTTGTCGTAGCCGCCGTGGCGGCGCTCGAAGCTGGTTAGGTTATCGTGCACGCTTTTTCCTTGACCTCGTTATCCGAATGAGTATTATATTTATTCCACGTTTCCGGCGGTAAAGTCAAGCGTATTCTCTTTCCGGCTCTTTGCCGGCTCCCATCCGGGTCCCACCCTCACGAGGCGGCGTAGCCAAGCGGTAAGGCAATGGTTTGCAAAACCATCATTCACCAGTTCGATTCTGGTCGCCGCCTCCAATTTTTCCTCCCCACATATAAAGATAAAGCCCCCACTGGTCAAACCCAAAGGCAACGCCTTTCGAACGCAGACGTTTCGAAAGGCGCGGTGGTAGCACGTAAAAAGGGGGCATCTGGGCTTTATTCAGGACCGGTAACCGCCCGCTCGGGGGAAGCGGCTGCAGGCAACACCGGAATGACTTGTGGGTGAAAGGATTACAAAATCCCGGCGCTGGGGGAATAGTCCCCGTCACGTCGTCGACAAACTGATCTTCTTGGTCACCGGCGCCATTTTCGGCAGCACGATTTTCATGACGCCGTTCTTCAAAGTCGCCGTGACATGATCCCGATCCACTTCTTCCGACAAGGCGAAGGAGCGCTTGTACTCGCCCACACCATATTCCGAATAAGCCAAACGCTTGTTCGGGACTTCGCAGGAAGCAGGCATGGCGGTAAGAGACAGGATGTTCTTCTCAATCGCCAGGTTAACCCCGTTTTCGTTCACGCCGGGCACGTCGACAATCAGCGTCACCTCCTGATCCGTCTCCAGTAAATCCACCGCCGGCATATAGGAACGCTTGCCCGCTTCCGTATCGCCGCCGGCCGGCGCTTCCCGTACCTCGGGGTGTTGGGCCGCCTCTTCCCCGGACGACACCAGTGCTTTTTCCATGGTTTCTTTCTCCATTGTTTCCATGCTGTTTTCCTCGCTGGGCAATCCGGCCGCCCGCCGCGCAGCCGGAGGGGGGGTAAAAAAAGATCCCTCGTTCAGACGCCGATACTGATTTTCCGGGGTTTATCGTTCTCCGCCCGGGGGATGGAAACCTCGAGCACGCCGTTCAGGAGTTTGGCGCTGACTTTACCGGCCTCAATGTTGAAGGGCAGCTGTATGGCCCGCTCGAAAGCGCCCTGCATCCGTTCCTGCCGTACCAATTGGGCGTTCGATACCTCCAAATCCGGAGTGGAGCGGCAACCTTTGACCGTGATCTGCTTGCCGGAAACGGTCAGTTCCAAATCCGCCATGTCGACCCCGGGGAGTTCGCTGGTCAGCACGGCGCCGTCGTCATCGGCCCAGAGGTTGATGGAAGGGAATTCGCTGGCGAAATCATGCTGGCCGATAAAACGGTTGAAGAGGTCGAAAGGACTGTCCATCGTCTCGCGCCGGGTATGGTGGCGTGGTAGATTGCGTAGCATACGGCTCTCCTTTGTTGATATAGAGTTGCTGTAGAGTGCGTAATAGTGAGTTAATGCATGATGTAGTAATAAATTTATCGGGTTAAATTAACGCTTGCCTTTACTTTTGACTGTCGTGAAGGGCGCGGATTCTGTCGGGCGATCCTGGGATTTCTTGGCGGCAAGGGCATGATTTTGGCAGAAATTGAGGAGCGTGGCCGGGAAATCAACCGATAAAGATAGGAAGTGGCTGCAACATGGACTTTTTTATCAGAAAACCTGGGGGAATGCACAGAATTCGTTCGAAAAACTCGCCTGAAGAAGATTTATTCAAAAAATCGCGGAATTATTGAAAGGAATTGGATTCGCCGGCCAATTCCTATAATATTGCATTATCAGCCGTGGAGACTTTACGGGGCACTAGAGGGGCGGTCTGTTTGATTTTTTCGATTTGTCCACCGCAATCGGAAATTCCAGTGCGTTTTTATACTTATTGAGTATAAAGGCGCTTTTTTTCGGCGCCGGATCTTGACATTGTCGTTGGTTTGGCTAGAGTCAAACGGTCGACTATTAAAGAAAATCGAGTAAACCTCTGCTCGCTTCCCTTTAAGAGCCCACCGACACACCCACAATCGATTCACAACCGGGAGGAGCGGGGCGGTATGGATTCTGACGATAAGATGGATGCTGGAGCAAACGAGCGGGTAGACCGGCGGGAGTTTCTGCGCTTGCTGGCGGTGGCGGCGGCGGCGCTCTTGGTGCCGGGACGTGAGGGAGTCCTCCACGCCGGTACGCCGTATCGCAACTATCCCCCGCCCCGGTCCTACGGACCGCCGCCGAATTACCCTCCCTACGGACCGCCGAGTTACGGACCGCCTAGTTACGGATCGCCGAGTTACGGACCGCCAATCAGTTATGGAACGCCTTTATCGGGCGGGGACATCATCAATTTCCCCGATCCGCCTCCCCCTATCATCAACAGTGCCACCTCGAGCGTTTCCTACGCTTCCTACAATTCCCCGGCTTATTCCCAGCCGGTGAGCAGCTACAGCGCCTACAGCTCGCCCGCCTACGATCTGGCTTCATATAACCACGTCTCTTACAGCCAAGCCGCCTATGCCAGTGCGCCCGCGTCCTACACCACCGTCCCGGCCAGCTACAACGCCCCCTCCAGCCGCGTTCCGGCTCAGCCGACCTATACCCCGGCCGGCAATGGGGTAGTGCAGAAAACCCCGGCGGCAGGCGGCAAAGTGAGCGCGTTGTCGCGAAAAATGTGGGCGGCGCAACCGCCGATACCCGGCAAGATGACCCCGATGGGCCGGGTCACCAAGATCACCATCCATCACGAAGGCGGCCAGAACGCCAATAACGATACCTCGCCCCTGCAGGTTGCCGAGACTTTGCGGATGATTCAGAACCAGCATTACAAACGCCTGGGCGCTGGCGACATCGGCTACCATTTCATCATCGATCGCACGGGTATGATCTGGCAGGGTCGGGATTGGCTTTACCAAGGGGCGCACACCTCGGGGGCGAACCCGAACAACATGGGGGTGATGCTTCTGGGCAATTTCGAATTCCAACAGCCGACCCCGGCGCAACTGTTGTCCCTGAGCAACCTGGTGGGGTCGCTGGTCCGCAAATACGGTCTGAATCCGGCGACGGACATTTACGGCCACAACGATTTCTGCAGCACGGCTTGTCCCGGCAAATTTCTGAGCCCGCAGGTGCAGATTTTGCGTCGTGGCTTAAAACGGGGTTGATTCCCGGGGTTGCAGGGCACTTTTTCCCAGCAGGGTCTGTGTGTCCCGTTGCCGCCTATCCGGTGTGGAAGTATTTGGTGAGTGGATTTCCCCTTGACAAACGGGTGATAATCCCTATACTGTTCCGCTTCACGGATGTAACAACCGCGGGGCCGGTAACGAAATCAATTACTTGCGAGCGCTTAATTATTTCGGTTGGGAAGATGCCCGAGTGGCCAAAGGGAACAGACTGTAAATCTGTCGGGCCCCGCCCTACGATGGTTCGAATCCATCTCTTCCCACCAGTTTTTACTTGCCCCTGCAACCTCAATGGTTGCAGGGGCTTTTAAGTTTCTGGAACTTTTTACGCTTTGTTGTGTGGCACTATTATTTGGCGTTTTGCACGCAAGGTCAGCGTCGCTGTAAGTCGTTATTTGTCGGTCGGAGTCGGTAGCGAAACTGTCCCCCGGCCTGTCCGCACTGTTTCGGACTTGCAAGAACGGTCCCGGTTGGTCGCCGATGGTCCCGGTTTTGGCTACCACTTCATTTTTTGGAGCAATCGCCGCGATTTCCGGTAGCTTCGCCAACTCGTCAGCCTTGTCGTCGACCAAAACATGGGTATAAATTTCCGCCGTCAATTTCGGGTCTGAATGCCGCATCAGCTTCTGCGCCGTCGCCAGCGGAACCCGGGATCTGTTCAACAACGTGGCGAAAGTGTGACGAAGGCCGTGGAAGTCATACACCAACCCGTACTGGTCAGAAATAATCATTTCCCCGTTTTCATCACGCGTGATAACGCCCGCCGTTTCCAAATCGTCGCGAATCATCTCAGCCCCGCAGTCCGTCCCCATTTTGGCGAATGCCAGCGCTCCAGGCAGAAATAAAGCCATGTACTCTTTGAGGTCTACCGCCAGCGCGTTACGTAACGGAAGGGTGTCGTCCTCCCCATTTTTCGCATATGCTGCCGCGATGGTTACGGTCGCCGGCTCCGCGTTGAAGTCAAACGACGCTCTGCTGAGGCTCCGCAATTCGCTCCAGCGTAAGCCAGTCTCCACCGCCAGTCGATACAATAGCGCCCGCTCGTGGCCGGTCAAACTATGATGCGTCCGTCCAGTCTCAGCCGCTGCCAACAAGAGCCCTAATTCCTCAACCGTATAAGCGTGCCGCTCAACCCGCCGATCCGCCTTTTCGTTCAAAAGCGGAATATGCTGTAATGGATTGCACAATAAACTTGCGTTTATTTTGTCTTGACAACACGGGCCACCTCATAATAACAACCGTAAACGCATGATCCTTCCTTATCAAGGTAACGATCGCAAAAAGGCCCAGGAACAGGCGGATATCCTGGAAAACCGCGAACGAGAAATTGCTAAAGGATTGCGCGCGCTACCCACACCTGAAAATAAAGCGAGCCGCAGAGCTTTCTCCGACCTTCTTGGTGAGTATTATGCCGCCGGAAGACTGAACGGCGGAAGACGCGGGCATCCCTGGTCGGAAAAACATGAAAAGGATGTTCAGTCGATTCTTCCTTGGTGGGGGCAGGAACTCAAACTCGGCGCGATAGGTGATGCGGTTGGTTGTCTGTCGAAAGTCGAGAGAATCCTGAGTGATACCGAGAAGAATGGCCGGCCGGTGGATAAACCGAATCGTCGCTCTCGTCGAGTCACCCGGAAGACCCTCAAAAATTTGTTCAGTGTGTTAAACGCTTTTTTTGAATGGTGTGTGACCCGGGAATATCTTACCAAAAACCCTGTTGAAGGGGCAAACAACATAAATTCCGACCCTGAAGTTATTCGGCGTTGCTTGACGGTCGAGGAAATTCTGGCTCTGTTCGCGGTTGCTACTCTTGCCCAACGAACTTTGCTAGAAGTGGCACTTTTAACAGGACTGCGTCTGGATGAGTTACGCGGTTTGACGGTTAACCATTTCGATTCCGCGATGAGAGTGCTGCGTATTGACCCCGCTGCTGATAAAGGACGGAAAGGTCGACTCCAGGTTGTTCCGGATCGGTTGGTCGACTCCTTGCAACAATTCATAACATCCGGTGAGGCCAAGCGGTTGTACGATAGGTATTATAGCCGGAAGGATTGTACCGCCGAGGTGCCGGATAAGCCGTTGTTGTTCGTACCTCGCACGCCTCGCGTATGGTTAAGGAGTTAGCGGAGAAGGCGGGCGTCGCGCAGTTGAATACCAATGGTAAAATTGACTTTCATGCAATGCGGACCACCTACATAAACTACCTGATTCCGATTACCGACGCCAAGACTACCCAGGAACTCGCCCGGCATGAGGATGTCAATACGACATTGAAGGTTTATGGGCGCGGTAATGAAGAGCGGATGAGGACGGCGGTTAATGTGATCGCCGACTCAATATTGGGCGCCAACTAACAGATATGGGCACGACGATGATGATGAACAGTAACTTTCAGACCCCCACCTCTTGCCCAATCCGTGGCCAATCAATGTCTATTCTCACAGGCAAAAAAGATGCAACCCGCTTATTGTCAGCGGGTTGCATCAAAAATGCAATGGTGGAGGCGGCGGGAATCGAACCCGCGCGCGAGCTATTTGGCGTATTAGACAGTATCCACCTAATTGGCGACAAAACAGGACTCTTTGCGTCACATCATGCCTATTTCGATGTGGTTAGCATATTATGGAGCCTATCCAAAACGACAGACCCCGTCATGTTGGCGTCAAACGCCAACCAAACAAACGGTACAATTTCAGTACAACAAATTCGGATTCATGGTTTAAGCCATTGGACCCGAAACCCACCGTCGTAACCTCATCCAAAATAGCCTAATCCCCCTTCCTGCTCGTGGTTACAATCTCGCCGCGCGAGGCAGGGGGATTTGTTGCCCTGGTTCGGTTCATTGTCTGGATTGTGAAATACGGACAAGCCGGCCCTTGGCACGTTCACGCTCCGGCATCCGCAGCCGGTTAGGCGTTGCTCTTTGACAAGTGAATAGCTACGAACACCACATCACGGTTTGGGGGTGGATTGCGACAGATCGGCCAAGTAACGGGAAGTCTTCATCTTGACTGTCGCCAAATACCCACTGGTTCGACTGCTGACGCGCCTGCCAGCGCATTGGCAAAGTTAACACTCTATCGTATGCAATAATTCGCAATTTACAACCATTTCCTCGAAAGGGAAAAAATGGCTACTAAAGAAAATGGCAAAACTAAGAGTGGAAAAATGAAATCTCCCGACCAAAAAGTCACCCAACAATTCAAACCTTCAGTTAAAGACAAAGATACTCCCAGCTTCGCTAGTAAAATTGAATCTGCTCACCCGACGGTTGCCGACAACAAACAAAAAGGACAACTGGAAGACCATGAAAACAGACTTGCCTTGCTGAATAAATATGAAAATAATATCCGCCGTGTGAGACGCGGATACCATATTATCGGCAAACATTTGAGAAAAATCAAAGATGAGAGACTTTATCTCGAGGCAGGGTTTGATAACTTAGGTGAATATGGCGAGAAAACCTTTGAGTATAAATCAAAATACCTATACCTCCTGATCAATGCCTCGATCGTGTGGGACTCATTAGCGGGTGAATTTAGTGAAGACAAAATGCCGGAATCAGCAAAGACATTGGAGTTGCTTTACAAGCTAACGGAAAACAAGCGGAGCAAGGCATATACCAGAGCATTATCCCTTGCAGGGAGCGAGCGGGTGAAAATCTCTCATGTGAAAGAGGCAATGATTAAACTTGGATATGATAAAAAAAGAGAACCGTCGGATGATGAATCACCCTCCGTCAAAATACCGCCTCAGAAAACAACACCTATGCAAGTTGCTAAAACATTATGGCAAGCTATTAAAAATATAGATAAAATCGACATATTCGCAGAAGATAAAATCAAATTAATCGATGAATTGAAAAAAATGATTGCGCATCTTCAGCATTGCGATATTGCGAAGGAAGATAATTCAGTTAACTGCAAGAAAGGCATAATTCATGAATCTATGGAAGGCGATAGCGTCAAAGAAAACGAGAGTGCTGCATAAATCATCCTTCCACAATTGTGGACATTTAACAATCACCGCTTCAGGCATTAGAACCACCAAACCACGCCGGGTGGAGTCAGTTGCTTCACCCGGCTATAGCGGTACTATGCATAACAATTCTATTGGTATGGAGATAAGAATGAATTGTAATGGATTTATTTTATATTTGGGTGATGCTTATGCACAAAAGTATGATTCCGATACAAAGGCGGAGATATCACGTTATTACCAGGGATATTCCGCTTTCTTAAACGAGCTGCATGACATTGGCAGTGGTGGTGCCGTCAAGTGGATACGCTCTGCTGATTTCAAGGACATGCTTTATGTTCGGACAATGTTATATGAAAAATTTCATAACAAAATCGAATATACTGCTGTTGATATTGAGGAGTTGAAGCGCGACAGTGTTGTTGGTCAACATTTTTATATTTTATTTTCTGACTACTCGAGGGTAACGTTCAAGTCTTTTGCACTCCCGATCTGTGAATATAATAATTATATAAGGGTTCTTTTTGAAGCGTGGCTTGAGACTTTCTACCAGGAGTGGATGCTCCGGTATTACCTGGTTCATGATGTCGTTTGGTGCGGTAGTGCTTACAAAGTATCAGAATGCGAGGCTTGTGAATTGTGTACGATGTGTGTGAATTCACAAACCCGTCAACCTGAAGAAGACGTTGATGACGATGATTATATGGAATAATCAAATCAAAAGGTCACCCAGTTACTCGAAAAATCGACCAAGGTGACTAGCCTAAATAATGCATAGGTCGGTCGTGAAGGTAGCAGGAGCCTGTATCGTGAGGGTGGGGGAAGTCCTGCCTCCACCCTTTTTTCAGACTGACAAATTGCCGGGTTACTGATTCAAACAAAGACGTGACACGAAACGGTATAATCATTATTATTATGGGAGATGGGCATCCGCGCCCAAATTCACACCGCTACGCATTTAGTTCATTGTCTCGTACTCTGGATGGTCTATGTCAAGTAAACAGCCCCACAACCCACCCTACACGGTCACAAAGGCCATCACGCATTGCGTCGCCGACATTGGCGAGGGCATTGGCAGGATAACCGCCTTTACGGAAACACCGCTTCCCCCAAAACTCCGCAGGGAAAACCGCATCAAAACCATCCAGGCGTCATTGGCAATTGAAAACAACTCTCTGACCGTAGAGCAGGTAACGGACGTCATTGCCGGCAAGAGGGTACTAGGCAATCCTCGGGAAATCCAGGAGGTCCGCAATGCCTTTGCCGCGTATGAGGCTTTGAATGCCTGGAACCCCGCTTCCATTGTCGATTTACTGAAAGCACACGCCTTGCTTATGGGGGGATTAGCAGATGAAGCCGGGAAACTACGTAAAGGTGGGGTTGGCGTGTTCTCCGGGGATAAGGTAGTGCATATGGCCCCACCAGCAAAGCGGGTTCCACAACTCATGGCTGACCTACTCGGTTGGTTAAACAAAACAGATGAACACCCCTTGGTGGCAAGTTGTGTTTTCCACTACGAATTGGAGTTCATTCATCCCTTTGCGGACGGTAATGGCCGGATGGGTAGGCTATGGCAAACCCTGATATTGCAGAAATGGAAACCTGTTTTCGCCTGGCTACCTGTTGAAACGGTTATCAAGAAACGTCAATCCGATTATTACCAGGTCCTCGCACAATCGGACAAGGACGGCAATTCCACTGCCTTTATCGAATTTATGCTGCAATCCTTATCCGCCACATTGACAGAACTACCGACAAGCGACCAAGTAACCGTTCAAGTAAGCGACCAAGTAAAATCATTGATCATGACGCTACGTGGTGGTGAATTCCGTGCGACGGAATTGATGCAACTATTGGAACTATCGCATAAACCAACCTTTAGAAAAAATTATCTAACCCCATCTTTGGAAGACGGATGGGTTGAACGTGCTCATCCTGAGTCCCCACGTAGCCCCAACCAGCGATACAGACTAACACCAAAAGGGGAAACTTTATTAAAGAAAATAGATATGAACGTTTAGAATTTGGGAATTGGGATTAACAAATCTATCACTCATAAATGGGGGGGACCATGAAACGCACAGAAGTTGATAAAATATTAATTAACTGAACTTTTGCAAAGTGGCGATTAAGAGCCTATCCGAATAGGCGCATGATCAACTTGCGCCGGATACAGTAAGTCTTCTGAGAGCTTGCTTTAAATTCAGGAGACTGCCATGCATGCCATTAAAGCCATAATTCACGATGACAGTTGGCGCATTTCGGACG
>JAVBRG010000184.1:0-4228 GCA_031548195.1 Planctomycetota bacterium
CTAAAAATTGCTATTTTGCCCGCAGACGAGGAAGGGCGTAGTGGCAGCGTTTTGTAACACGCGGTGGTGGTTTGTGTTACAAAACGCGAGAACGAAGCCCTGACGAAGTATCCGGGCAAAAGAGCATTTTTAGAGCTGCCCACTTGTGTTGTAGCGCTGGTTGAGGAGGCGCAGCGAAACCACTTCGGCTTTTTCGTACTTGATCCACGACGCATGCTGGACAACCGGGTGCTCGCCGGGATTCAGTACGCATGACGCGTCTTCGGTCGAAAATCCTCTGAGTGTTGTCATGTTTACGACAACGATGTGCTCGGAGTCGGCGGCAGGATCCGAGATGACAAAATAATAATGCCCGCCGCCGAGGCGATATACCGTGCCCTGTTCAAACACAGGCGACTTCTTCCGCTTCCAGGCAATAGTCGATGGAGAGGTTTTCCGCTGCCAGTTCTTCGATTGCCCGGATTTCGTCGCCGGATTTTCCAGCCAATATCAAAATATCCCTATACTCAATTGGATGGTTGCAAGAAGCGGATTCCCGCCACTCGGGCAGGTTTTTACGGCAATACTCGATCATCGCCTGCCAATCCAAATTCTGGAAGTTATGAAAAAGAGCTGCAATGATTTCTGCATCGAGGCGGCATAATTCAGCATCGCCGGGATCGATAAACATGCGAATGTCGTTTTCATGTTTACGAAAATGCTCCAGCCAGTCCTGATCCCGCACCTGCCCCCTGATGCAATCCAAAACATTCGCCAATACCGGGCCATAAGGCAAAGAGAAAAACCGGTCGCCGGTAATGGTCGACCCCGTTTCCAGCAAACGTTCGCGGTCCGCCATGTACATCAATCTCAAAAGCTTGGTGTAGTTCATGCTGTGATTTGGGGTGAGCCGGAGGAAACCGGCCGCCAATTGCCGGGCTTTGACCGGTTTGTATCTAAATGCAATGGTCATCTCGTCCCCTTGTCCGGCATCCGTGAATGCCAAAGCGTTTTGCAGTATTGTTCAGTATAACCTCACTCGCCCAGATCGGCGTCGAAGAGCTGTTGCAGTTGATCCTGCGCGTGTTTTAAATCCTCTTCACTTGCCGGCGGCGCCAGCACCCCGACCGTTTTCCCGCCGTTCCGGCGGTCGAACAAAACCAGCCGGTCGCCGTCGTCCTCACGCTTCATGTCGTCCAGGCGGAGCCGGCGACGGCGTACCAATACCAAAGCCAGGACGTAGCGGAGCAGCCGCTTGCCGTCCTCCTCCGCCCCTTCCAGACGGTCGAAAAAGGCCAGGAGACGCTCGTAATCCACCGGCGGCCGGCGGTCGGGGTTCGGCGACCAGCCCTTGTTCTTCCAATAGGAAAAAAAGGGCGTCCGATCCACTTCCGGCCAGGCGCCGGCCGAATAATCCCGCCGCTCGAAACCGTTCTCGCCCTCCAGAAGCGCCGAATAAAACGGCACTTCGGGAGGGATTTCGCCCCCCCCAGCCGCGCAAACCCGGCTGCTTCTCGCCACCTGCCACACTTCAGCCATGCGGTAACCCCCAATAATCCGGCCCTAAACCATCAGCCGTTGGTTTGGAAAACCCGCTGTCCGCTGCCGGTGCCGTCTTCCGATACCTTCACTTTCAAAACCTTGCCGCAGCGGGGACAGCGCCCGACATAGGCCGAGCCGTCCTTGTTTTTGTAAATGTAACTGTAAACATGGCAGCAGCGGAAATGAATCCCCAAATGCGGGCGGCGTTCCGCCTTCTCGCCGGCGGGGTCCTTAATCTTGTTGTCCATTGTGGGTCTCCCGGGATAAGGCCGGCCATTCGATTAGGGCGAAAGCGCTGTGATCGTGGATGCTCTCCAGGGTCTCGGCCCGGACCTTCAGCCACACCACCCGCTCGTCCGCCCGCAATTCCGCCGCGACCGAGCGCACCACATCCTCGACAAACGCCGGATTCTCGTAAGCCATCATGGTGAGGGCGCGTTCGTCCTCGCGCTTGAGGAGCGGCCGCACCGGGGCGGAACCGGCCCGTTCCGCCACGTCGATGAGTTCCTCTATCCAGACCATTTTGGGGAGGCCCCGGTGGGTGCGGCCGGTGCGGATTTCCAGATCCACGTAGCCTCGCTGATTGTGGGCGCCGTAGTCGGAAATGGCCTTGGAACAGGGGCAGAGGGTGGTGACGGGAACCCGGACGCCGACCAGGTAGTCGTCCCGGGTCTCGCTCGCTTCGGCGAAATATCGGCATTGGTAGGACATGAGGGAGGTTTGCCCGGAGACGGGGGCGGCGCGGGGAATGAAGTAGGGGAAGCGGATTTCCACCCGGGCGCGTTCGGCTTCGAGGCGTTGCCGGAGTATGGCCACCAGGGAAGGGAGGGTCTCCATTTCGATGTGGTCGTGATGTTCGTGCACGACTTCGATGAAACGGGACATGTGCGTCCCTTTGTAATGCCGGGGGAGGGAAACGGACAGGGAAAGTTCGGCGATGGTTCTCTGCCGCTGCCGCTCTCTATCCCGCACGGTTATGGGGTATTGCAGTCCATGGACGCCGACGAGATCGATGGGGATGTCCCGGGTGTCCTCCTGTGATTGAATGTCTTTCATTACTGGCCTGTCATTCGGCGGCGGCCTGCCCCGGCCCTCACGGGCTTTCCTCCGCCATTTTACGATCATAGAGGACTTCTTCGACGACGTCTTCGTCGACCAGCGGCGCGGCCTTGCCGAAGCCGGTGAGCAGGGCCAAATCCGACATCAAATTGAGGTTTCGGGGGACGCCGCGGGCGGATTCGATAATCAGGTTTTCGGCGCCGGAGGTGAAGATTTCATTGTTGCCGCCGGCGACGGCGAGACGGTGGCGGAGGTAGTTCCGCGATTCATCCTGGGACAGTTCACGCAAGTGATACTTGACGGTGAGCCGCTGGGAAAGTTGCGGCAAAGTTTCAATCCGCTGCCGCAGTTCCGATTGACCCACCAGGATGAGGCTGAGGAAAAAACTCCGGTCCTGCTGGAAATTGAGGAGGAGGCGTATTTCCTCCAGGGTCAGGTCGTTGTGAACCGCCTGGCCCTCGTCGACAATCACCAGGGTCCGGGCGCCGCGCTGATGATTGGCGAGGAGGAAACCTTCCATTCGCTCCACCATTTCCGGTTTCGTGAGCCCGGCGATGTTGAAGCCGAACTGGCGGAGGATTTCCCCCAAAAGTTCCTGTGGTTCGAGGTTCGGATAGGGAATCAGGGCCACTTCGAAGCGGGCCGGGTCGAGTTCGTCCACGAGCACCCGGGTGAGGAGGGTCTTGCCGCAACCGCAGCTGCCGGTCAGGAGCATGGCGCCCTGACCTTCCGTCACCACGTACAAGGCGCGCGCCAGTGCTTCCTCGTACTGGCGCGCGAAGTAGAAGTAATGCGGGTCGGGAGTGTTCCGGAACGGATTGTCCTGGAGCTTCCAGTATTTCTCGTACATGTGCCCGGCCTAGAACCCGTAATCAAGCACTTCGTAGGAGGGGAATTTGCTGTCCGACGACCAGCTCTTGGCCATGCCCCCAATCGGTAATTTCGGGGAGACCCAGAGTTTGAACTGGCGGCCGGCCTTCTTGTCGTCATTTTCGTCGCCGTCCCAGGCCACCGCGACCGTTTCGAAGGGCTGGTCCTTGATGTAGAGCGTTTCCTCGCCGATGAATTTCGCCTTCTTCTGGAGGTCGGCGACGCGGGCGTTGATTTTAGCCAGGTTCATGTCGTGTTCCTTGACGCTGGTGACATTGCCGTCGGCGTCGAGGTGCTCGCGTTTTACCGTCACGGCGCCGTTTTCCACCTTGGTGACGGTGATTTTCACCGTGTCGCCCTGGTTGTCGCCGGAGACGTTCTGCATGAGGACCCATTCGCCCACTTTGGCTTGGGGGAGGCGGTTGGGGATTTGGGTGAAGTCGGTGGCGGCGGCGGTGACGGTGATGAGTCCGAGCGTCAAGAGGGTAAGGGCAAGTTTACGCATTGTTTCTCCTATGAAAGATGTCAACCCCTTGTCATGATGCGCCAGCAGCGCGTTTGAAAAGCATGGGCGTTTGCAGGGATAAAAGAAGCGAACGCTTCCTCCTATGAAAGATGTCAACCCCTTGTCATGATGCGCCAGCAGCGCGTTTGAAAAGTATGGGCGTTTGCAGGGATAAAAGAAGCGAACGCTTCCTCCTATGAAAGATGTCAACCCCTTGTCATGATGCGCCAGCAGCGCGTTTGAAAAGTATGGGCGTTTGCAGGGATAAAAGAA
>JAVBRG010000014.1:0-16818 GCA_031548195.1 Planctomycetota bacterium
AGACCAGGAGCAAACGCCACTGTAGCGATTGTCCATCGGCCTGGATTCCGGCGAGTTACGCCGCACCCCGGTTGAACGCTTGCGGCGCCGGAATGACGAGTGGGGGGGTGTCCGGCGTACGAGGATGCGGATTGACGTAACAGCGTTGAGATGTGCCTCCCCCTCAGTGTCGGAACTTACACCTCCGTAAGACCAGGAGCAAACGCCACTGTAGCGATTGTCCATCGGCCTGGATTCCGGCGAGTTACGCCGCTCCCCGGTTGAACGCTTGCGGCGCCGGAATGACGAGTGGGGGGGTGTCCGGCGTCAGAGGCTGCGGATTGACGTAACAACCCGGTAGGTTCGAAAGCGGCGGTAAGGGATTTTGTTACCGGGTTGTCAATGCACTTCCGCGAACGAGTAGCCCGGCGCGCCGCAAGTCGCACAGTAATTGGGCATGTCGGTGCCGGCGAAGGTCACCCCGCACGAGCCGCACAGGAAATAGCCCGTCGCCCGGATGTCCTCGGCCCCGTCCTCAAGCTCCTTTTCCGCTTTGGCGAGGAGACCGGCGAACACCTTCTCCGCCCCCGCCACCCCCACCATCACCCGCATCATCAGGAGATCGTTCGCCGCGTCCGCCGCCGCCACCCGCTTGGTGAGGATTTCCTTGCCGTCGCCGTCCTCGAAGGACAGAATCGTCGCCGGATCCTTTTCCAAAAGGCGGTAGAGAATCCGCGCCTGGGCAAGGCAGCATTCCGCCCCCGCCCTGAGGAGCCGGGACATCTCCGGCCGCCCCGCCGCCGATTCCTCCTCTTCCGAACGCAGTTTCATCGTCGTGTAGTTCCGGCACTGCACCCGGTAAATTTGCTCCAGCATGTCCTGCAGCTCACCCGTCTCCGCCCGGCCATGGCTGATGTCCAGGTGGCGCATTTCAATCCGCGGCCGGCCGTCGGAAGCGATGGAAATTTCCAGGGCGTGATGCTGGGGGGTGGAGACCCTCTCCACCGTGCGGATGTTCGCCCCGCCCCCGCCGGTGACCACCAGCCTGAGGCCGTCGATGTCGTCCTCGAAATAGCTGTGGGCGTGGCCACAGAGAAGAAGCGAGATGCGGCTACGCCATATCCCCACCACCTCCTCGAAGCGGGCCCATTCCTCATCCGAAAGGGAATCGCCGGAAATCCGGTTCGGGGGGGGGATGTGGAAGGAGAGGATAATCGGGCGCTTTTCGCTTAGGGCCATCGTCTCCCAGAAAAAACGCAGGGTCTCGTCCGAAAAGCGCCGCTCGGAATTGTCCAGCATGATCACCGCGAATTCGTCGGCGATTATCGCCCGGTCGGCGTGGCCGAAATAGGCCGAAAAATCGGGGCCGTCGTGGTTCCCCCGCATGACGTGCACGGGGCGCTCGGAGTAACGGTCGATGAAACGGGCGATGCGAAGGTAATAGGGATCCCGCCCCAGGGGCGAGATGTCCCCGAGAATCGCGATAAAGTCGCCTTTCGCCCCGGAGAGGGCGTGCTGGAAGTTCTGAAGGGCGTTGGCGCCATATCCGTCGGAGCAGGGACTGCCGATGACGGTGAAGGATTTGGCGTCCAGCTCCTGAATCAGGGGGGAGACGGGTTTGGCGATCAATGCTTATCGCCCTTTCTTGCCGGCCTTGGCGGCCCGGCGCGCCTGCGCCCGCAAGGGCAGGCCGTGAAGATGCACGAAACCGGTCGCCAGAGTCTGGTCGTAGGCGCCGCGGTCGTCGTCCATGCTGGCCACCATCGGATCGTACAAACTCGCCGGGCTGGTCCGGCCGACGATGGTGATGTTCCCCTTGTACAGTTCGACCGTGATTTTACCGGTGACGTAACGCTGGCTTTCCTCCACCATCGCCTTCAGGACCGCCATTTCGTCGGAGAACCAGTAGCCGTTGTAGATCAGGCCGGCCATGCGGGGAATCAGGGAGTCGCGCAGGCTCATCACCTCACGATCCATGGTCATCCCCTCCAAATCGCGGTGCGCGGCGAGGAGGATGCTTCCGCCCGGCGTCTCGTACACGCCGCGGCTCTTCATGCCGACGTAACGGCTCTCCACCATGTCCACCCGGCCGACGCCGTGCTTGCCGCCGAGACGGTTCAACGTTTCCAATAATTTCACCGGGGCCATTTTCTTGCCGTCCAGCGCCACCGGGACGCCCTGCTCGAAGTCGACGGCCACCTGTTCCGGTTTGGCCGGGGCCTTCAGGGGATCGGCGGTGAGTTCAAACATGTCGGCCTGCGGCCGGGCGTTGGGGTCTTCAAGCATCCCCGCCTCGAAGGAAATGTGCAGCAGGTTCTCGTCCGACGACCAGGGCTTCTTCACCGTCGCCTTGACGGGAATGCCGTGTTCCTTCGCGTAGGCTATCGCTTCGGCGCGGCCCTTGATGAGCGAGGTGAAGGATTTGTCCCGCCAGGGGGCGATGACCTTCATATTGGGCGCCAGGGCGGCGGCGGTGAGTTCGAAGCGGACCTGGTCGTTACCCTTGCCGGTGGCGCCGTGGGCGAAGACAGTGCACTTCTCCTCCTTGGCCGCCTTCACCATCGCTTCGGCGATGCAGGGGCGGGCGAGGCTGGTGCCGAGGTGGTAGCGGCCTTCGTAGACGGCGGACATGCGGATGGCCGGGAAGACGAAATCCCTGACGAAATGTTCGCGGACGTCCTGGACGATCGCCTTCCTGGCGCCGCTTTGCAGGGCTTTTTTCTTGAGGGCGGCGAAGTCCTCCCGCTGCCCGACGTCGGCGGCGAAGCAGACGATTTCCGCGCCCTGGTCGGCGAGCCAGCGGCAGATTACCGAGGTGTCGAGACCGCCCGAATAGAGGAGGATGATTTTTTCAGCCATGCCTGGTTTCCTTTGCAGTTGTTCCGGGGAATTTTTTAGAAAAAGGGAAAGCGGGCGAAGGACCGCCCGGCGCCGCGCCCAAGGCCCGCTCCGACCCGGGAGGGAAAGACCCGGGGGAGCCGAGGGACGCGCGAAGTTTTGAGCATAGCAAAAGGCCGCCGTCGGCGCAAGGAGGTCTATCCTCTTTCCCGGTCCCCGGCCCGGGGTTTCGGCCTGGACATGAATTCCACCGACAGGGCGAGCATGGAGTTTTCCGGCCGCACGGTGTGATCGTTCTCGCGGTTCACGCAATCGAAAATGACCTTGGCAAGGGAGGTCGGGCGCTTCTTCCTTTCCAGGATCTCCTCGAGGGAACGCAAAAACCAGTGCGGCGACGGCGCCACCCCCATCATGTTCTTGGCGTGATAAAAGCCTTCGGTGACGCAGAAGAGGGCCTGGCCGGGATTGAAGGGGTATTCCTCCTCGCGGATGTCCGGTTTGTCCACTATGCCAAGGAAGGTCGAACCGGAGGCGGTGATGTGCTCGGTGCTTGAACCCGGGCCGCAAATGAGCAGCCCCAGCCGGCCGGCCTTGGCAATCCGCAGCTTGGACTCGTTGATGTCGACATGGAACAGGGCCAGACTGGCCTGGTGCGCCCGGCGCCTTTCCTTGACCAGCAGCTGATTGACTTCGCAAAGTATTTCGCCGAGATCGTGCATGTCGTGCATGGCCACGTGCACCATCTTCATGATGCTGGTCATTTCGAGGACCGTCCGCAGGCCCTGGCCGCTGCAGCAACCGACCATTCCCAAAAGCGAGCCGTCGCGCTTGGGCACGAAGTCGAAGAAGTCGCCGCTGGCTTCGAGGGAGCGGATGAATTCGCAGCCGAGGCGAAGGTGCCGCACCTTCGGCGGGGTCCGGACCAGCAGGCGGCTGGTGAGGGATTGGGCGAAGAAGATGTCCCTTTCCACCCTCTCGCGGACGTCGTTTTTGCGGATTCTCTCCACGAAGGCCATCACCGACAGGCTGCCGGCCAGTATGGCGAAATCCTTCTCCGCCTGCGGCGTCCTGGCGTTTTTGCAGGTTACGGCGATGGCGCCGAGTTCGCGTTCGTGGCTGAAGAGCCGCTGCGCCATCAGGTTCGGCACGTCCTTAAGAAGTTCCCGCATTTCCTCCTGCAGGCTCTTCTTCCTGTTCAACACCACCACCTCGGGAAAATGCCTGTCGCCCCCGTACCCGGCCACGCGGTTCATGCGGTCGGGGTAATCCTCGACGATGTAAAGCGCGACCGAATCGTAGCCGAGGTTGCGGAAAAGGGCGGTAAGCGGTTCGAACATGCCGGGAGTGAACGGCTGGCGGTGTTCGAAAGTTCCCAACGTTTCCTTGACGATGGTTAACGCATCGACCATTTTCTTCATGATAGCCCTGTCTGAAACCAGGTCCCTGGATTCGGCCGGCGAGGGCAATCGGCCTCCGCCGCCGGGACGGCGCCAACGCCCGTCCCGATTCCCTATTTCCATATTGTATACGGAAAATTCCCCATGCGGGAGGAAAATTTCTGCCGACGTCGTTTGTCGGTGCGTGGACCCTTGCCAATTCGGGACGGAAACGGTAAAATCCGGTGGACGTTGATTCGGGCGGCGGGGAGCGCCGGCAGACCCGGGGGAAACGCCGATTATTTACCGAAAAAATGCCGTTTTCCTGTACTTGCCGCCCTTACTTGCCGCCCGGCCCGGCGAACCCGGGCAAGCTGTATCCGCCTTGACCGCCCCGCACAAAAGGATAGGTTTCCATGCCAAATAAAAAGAACTCCCTGTCGGAAAATTTGCAAGACCTTTGCCGGGTGCCCTCGCCGTCCCTGCGCGAAAGGGAAGTGGTCAAGGTATTGGCCAAAAAGATCCGGGAAATCGGTTTCGAGCCCCTCGAGGACGACGCCGCCCAGGCGCTTGGCGGCGACTGCGGCAACATCATCGTCAAGGTGCCCGGAACCGGCAAGGGCGCCCGCCTCCTCCTGTCCGCGCACGTGGACACGGTGGAAAAGCCCGGCGCCGTTCCCGCCAAGCCGGTGGTCGAAGGCGAGTGGGTGTCGAGGGAAGGCGGCGGCATCCTCGGGGCGGACGACAAGTCGGCGGTGGCGGTCCTCCTGGAGGTGATGTCCCGTTTGGCCAAAGGGGACAAGAAGCACGGCGATTTGGTTTTCGCCTTCACGGTGGCGGAGGAAATGGAGTGCCTGGGGGCGTCGGAACTCGACCAGGAGATTTACCTCGGCCTCGACGGCGGAATCGTCCTCGACTATTCGCGGCCCTCGGAGATTGTCGTCGCCGCCCCCACCAAGGTGTCTTTCCGGATAACCGTGCACGGCATCGCCGGGCACGCCGCCTTCCCCGAACGGAAAATCAACGCCGCCCACGTCATGGCCCAGACCCTGGCGCGGCTTCCCATGGGGCGGCTGGACGAATTCTCCACCGCCAATCTGGGGATTATGCACTCGGGGACGGCCATCAACGTCATCCCCGGCACCGCCTACGCCGAGTACGAACTTCGCAGCCACCGGAAGGACGTCCTGGATTTCCATGTCAAGCGGGTCATCGGCACGATAGAGGGAGTGGTGCGGGAGAACCGGGTCTTCGCGCTGGGCACGGGCGTATCCGGAATGGGCGAGGACGCGCATGGCGTGGACGCGGCGGACGACGCCATCCGCATCCGTTATTCCCAGGTCGACGTGGACGTCGAAGTGGGGTACGAGGGGTACCGGGTGGACGAGTCCTCGCGCCTGGTCGAGAAGGTCAGGGCGGCGGTGGCGAAGGCGGGTTTGGAGCCGCAGCTGGTGACGGCGCAGGGCGGTTCGGACGCGAACATTTTCAACCGGCGGGGTTTGGAGTCGGTGGTTTTGGGGTGCGGGATGTATGGGGCGCATGGCCAGTACGAGCGGGCGAATTTGACCGACATGGCGAACTGCGTCGAGGTGGTGCTGAATGTGGTCACGGACAGCAAGCTGTCCCTCAGGAGAAAGGCAAAATGATGGGGGTCGTGCGGCTGGAAGTGGGCGAGATGGCGGCCTGCTGTTACATTGTCTCGGCGCCTGATGCGGTGGAGCATCCGGCGCCTTGTGTTGTAATCGACCCCGGCGCCGAGCCGGCGCGGATAACCCGCGAGGTGAAGAAGCGGGACTTGCGGGTGGAGGCGGTGTTTTTAACCCACGCGCACGTCGACCACATCGGGGGGGCGGACGCGATCCTGAAGGAATGGCCGGGGGCGGTTTTGCATTGCTCGGCCGAGACGTCCCGGCGCGCCGGCGACCCCCGCTTGAACCTGAGCGTCTATTTCGGCGGGGGGATCACGGCGGGTCCGGCGGGGCGGACGCTCGGTGACGGCGAGGAGTTTTCGGCGGCCGGCCTGAAATGGCGGGCGGTGGAGATTCCCGGGCACGACCCGGGGGAGATGGTGTATATACTCGGGGACGGCCGGACCGTGTTTACCGGGGACGTCCTGTTTCAGGGTTCGATTGGCAGGAGCGACTTCCCCGGCGGCGACATGCAGGCCTTGGTGCAGGGGGCGCGGGCGCTTTTGGAGGGTTTGCCCGGCGAGGGGGTGATTTATCCCGGGCACGGTCCGGAGACCCGGGTGCGGGACGAATTGGGGACGAATCCGTTTTTGCGGGGTTTGGCGTTTTAGCGGCGCCCGAGATGCGGATTGGCGTGTACCGACACGGTGGCTGAAGTTTTGCATGTGTCGATTGGACCGCCAATCGGCACGTGCAAAATTCGTTTTTGCCAGAATTGCCCTGGTTTTTTGAGATGCGCCAGGCTAAACCGCCCGGTCCCGGCAAAAGGGCGCATCTCAACTCTGTTACGTCAATCCGCATCCCGTTACGCCTGACACCACCCCACACGTCATTCCGGCGCCATAAACAAAAATTGAACCGGGGGGAAGCGTAGCTCGCCGGAATCCAGGCCGATAAAACGTCGCTGGGTGGTTCCACTAAACTCCCTATGAGTGTCGGAACTTACACATCCGTAAGACAAGGAGTAAACGCCACGGTAGCGATTGTCTATCGGCCTGGATTCCGGCGAGCTACGCCTCACCCCGGTTGAACGCTTGCGACGCCGGAATGACGTGTGGGATTAGGTCCGATGTGACAGGACAAAGAGTTATGTTTACACAAACTTGAGATGCGCCCCTGTGGGGCATGCCTTAGGTGTTGACCCGTTCACCGGTGATTCTGATGAAAGCGTCTTCCAGGTTCACCCGCCGCACCACGCAGGCGTCCCCCACTTGATCCATGTATCTTCCGGCCGACTCGCGGTCGGGCCAAAAACTCGTCTCCATGTCGGTGTCGCCCACCCGGTCCACCGCCCATTCCCCCAATTTCGCTTTCAGGGCCTCCGGCGTTCCCTCCCCGACCATCCGGCCCTGGTTTATGAACCCGACCCGGTCCGCCAAAAACTCGGCTTCCTCGATGTAATGGGTGGTTAAAAAAACCGCCGTTCCGTCCTGCCGCACCTTGCGAATCAGGTTCCATAAACGCCTTCTTACGCCCGGGTCCAAACCGCTGGTCGGCTCGTCGAGAAACAATAAACGCGGCTGGTGGAGGAGGGCTCGGGCCAGCATCAGCCGGCGCTTCATGCCGCCGGACAGGGTCTTCACCAGGCTGTCCCGCCGTTCCGCCAGTTCGACATAGGCCAGGAGTTCGTCGGCCCGCGCGCGGCGGCGGCGGCCGTCCATGCCGTAAAGCCGGCCGTGGAAATCCAGGTTCTGCCCCACGGTGAGTTCGCCGTCCAGGTTGAGGTTCTGTGCCGCCAGCCCGCACAGGCGCTTCACCGCCAGGGGATTCAGGACAATGTCGGCGCCGGCGATTTCGGCTTGTCCGGAAGTGGTTTGGGTAAGGCCGTTCAGGATGCGGATGGTGGTGGTTTTGCCGGCGCCGTTCGGGCCGAGAAAGGCGTAGATTTCCCCCTCCGCCACCGACAGGTTCAATTGGTCGACGGCGGTAAGGGGGCCGTAGCGTTTGGTCAGTTCGCGGGTTTGCAGAATCACGTTTGGGCCTCGGGATGAAAAGACCGAGAGTAATAGTTTTTACGGATTACGCAAGCTCCTTGCGCCATCCCCATCTTTGTGGCATGATAACACCAATCGAGCCTCGACGATCCGGCCATGACGATCCTGCCAAAAGGAGGGGGAATGTTCAAACACGTCGCCATGTGGAAATTCGCCGACGACAACGACCCGGGCGGAAACCGGGTAAAGGCCATAAACATCAAAACCGCCCTGGAGGAACTGGTCTACGAAGTCCACGGACTCCTTGAAGTCGAGGTGTGCATCGAACCGGTCGATGCCTCCGCCGACCATGCCGAAGGCGCCGACATCTTCATGCAGTGCCTCTTCGAGGATAGCGAGGCTTACGAGGATTTCCTGAAACATCCGCACCAGCTCGCGGCCGACAAACTCATCCGCTCCTGCACCGAGGAGCGCCTGGCCATGGCTTTCGAGGTGGTCGAGGAATTGGAATTGCCCTGAAAACAGGATTGCAAGCAAACCGTATAAAGGAGAAATACGTGGCAAAAGTTCCGCAAAACGCCATCAGCCCCACCCGCGAGGAAGATTACGCCGAATGGTATCAACAGGTGGTCCGCGCCGCCGACATGGCGGAAACGTCCCCGGTCCGCGGCTGCATGGTCATCAAGCCCTGGGGCTATTCCTTCTGGGAAAACATCCAGAAGAACATGGACGCCATGTTCAAGGAAACGGGCAACCAGAACGCCTACTTCCCCCTCTTCATCCCGAAAAGCTTTCTGGAAAAGGAAGCGGAGCACGTCGAGGGCTTCGCCAAGGAATGCGCCGTCGTCACCCACCACCGCCTCGAAGCCGGACCGGACGGCGGACTAGTCCCGGCCGGTGAACTGGAGGAGCCGCTGGTGGTCAGGCCGACGTCGGAAACGATCATCGGCGCCCTCTACGCCAAATGGGTGCAGTCCTACCGCGATTTACCCATCCTCATCAACCAGTGGGCCAATGTGGTGCGCTGGGAACTCCGCACCCGGCTGTTTCTCCGCACCGCCGAGTTCCTCTGGCAGGAAGGCCACACCGCCCATGAAACCTCCGAGGAAGCCTGGGAGGAAACGCGGCAAATGCTGCGCGTCTACCGGGACTTCGCCCAGGATTACCTGGCCATGCCGGTCCTGACCGGGGTGAAGACGCCCAATCAACGCTTCCCCGGCGCCGTGGAGACGCTCTGCATCGAAGCGTTGATGCAGGACCGCAAATCCCTCCAGGCCGGCACCAGCCACTTCCTCGGGCAAAACTTCGCCAAAGCCTCCGGCATCATCTACCAGTCCCGGGAAGGCCGCGAGGAATACGCCTGGACCACCTCCTGGGGCACGTCGACCCGCCTCATCGGCGGCGCCATCATGACCCACGCCGACGACGACGGCATGGTCATGCCGCCCCGCCTCGCCCCGACCCACGTCGTCATCCTGCCGATTTACCGGAAGGAGGAGGAACGCGCGGCTTCATTGGAATACGCCGAGAAAATCGCCGCCGGACTCCGGAAGGTGGACACCGTCTGGGGGGGGAAAGTCGAGGCGACGGTCGACCGCCGCGACCTGAACGCCGGCGAGAAAGGCTGGGATTGGGTAAAGAAAGGCGCGCCAATCCGGGTCGAAGTGGGTCCGCGGGACATTGAAAAGAACGCGGTCTTCGTCGCCCGGCGGGACAAGGGGCCGAAGGAAAAGTACGGTCAGGGGCGCGAGGATTTCATCGCCGCCGTGCCGGCGGTTCTGGCCGAAATGCAGGCGAACCTCTACGCCAAGGCGGAGGCCCACCGCGCCGCGAACACCAGGGATATCGACGACCCGAAGGAATTCTACAGCTTTTTCACCCCAAAGAACGCCGAGAAGCCGGAAATCCACGGCGGCTATGCCATGAGCCACTGGTGCGGGGACGCCGCCTGCGAGGAAAAAATCACGAACGACCTGTCGGTGACGATTCGCTGCCTCCCCTTCGACCGCGAGAAATCCGGGCCGGGGAAATGCGTGGTGTGCGGCAAGGAGTCACCGGGGCGGGTGCCGTTCGCGAAGGCGTATTAGCTCCGGACTTTTGTAAAAGCAAAAATCCCTGATATACCGACAGCGGAGTGAAATTGTGAAACGCATATTTAACCACAGAGACACAAAGGGCGCATCTCAACTCTGTTACGTCAAGCCGCATCCTGTTACCCTGGACACCACCCCACACGTCATTCCGGCGCCATAAACATTGAACCGGGGGGAAGCGTAACTCGCCGGAATCCAGGCCGGCAAAACGTCGCTCCATCGCTCGGTGGTCCCACTATACCGAACGCATATTTAAATTGCGAAAAGTTTAATTCACCACAGAGACACAGAGGACACAGAGAACCACGATTGCATTTAGCCACCAATAATGAAGCGGTTCTCTGTGCCCTCTGGGTCTCTGTGGTTAAATTCACAATTTCAATGCGTCGGCGGTTTAGTCGCCACTTTGCAAAACTTCAGTTTGATCCTTCATCCCCCGACATTCACCATCCCGTACAATCCCCGCGACACCACTTTGCAAACCAGCCCGGGAAGCAGGGCCTTCAAGCGCCCCGCCAGGGACGTCAACACCAATTCCTCGGAATAACCGTGCCCCAGGGTCACCACCGCCACCCCCGCGTCACGGAACGTTTCCACCTGGTGATAACCCACTTCCCCCGCCACCACCGCCTCCGCGCCGGAGTGGAGAAAGTCCCCCGCCTCGACCCCGGCGCCGGCCCAAACCGCCGCCCGGCGCACCTTCTTTTTGCCGTCGCCGGAATACTGGGTCATCCCGCTTCCCACCGCCCGGGCCATTCTGGCCGCCAAAGCCGCCAGACTCTCCGGCGCCGGCAAATCCCCCGCCCTGCCAAACCCGAACACCCGGGCCGGCCGCGCCAGGACATAAAGATCGTAAGCCACCTCCTCGTAGGGATGCGCCGCCAGCATGGCGGCGACCATCCGCTCCCGCGACCAGTCCCCGAACACCGTCTCCAGCCGGTACTCCTCCACTTCCTCCAGCCGGCCGGGTTTGCCGATGAACGGCTTCGCGCCCCGGCCGCCCCTGAACGTCCCCACTCCCCGGCAAGCGAAGCTGCAGTCGGAGTAATTGCCGATAGCCCCCGCGCCGGCGGCGCCGAGGGCGGAACGAACCGTCTCGAAATGGCTTGACGGAACAAATACGGCCAGCTTCAGCAGGCGCTCTTCGCGTTCAGGTTTGACGACCCGGGGCTCGACCAGACCGGCGGCGGTGGCGAGGAGATCGTTCGTGCCCCCCGGCGCCATGTCCAGATTGGTATGGGCGGAATAGACCGCCAGGCCGGCTTCGAGAATGGCGGCGGCGCGGCGTCCGTTCGGATCGTCGCTGGCTAGGGTGCGCAGGCCGCCGTAAAAGCGGGGATGATGGACGACAAGCATATCGGCGGATATTTTTCGCGCGGCGGCGATGGTGGGGAGGGAAGCGTCGAGGGCGAGGGCGAGGCGCCGCACCGGATTTTTCCGATCGCCGGCGTGAAGTCCAATCGGGTCCTTTTCAAGGGCGAGCTTCGGCGGGGCTATGGCGTCGATGGCGTCGATGATGTCCTGCACGGTCCGGAACTGTCCCGGCATATGGTTATCCTTTGCTACGGCGTGGTCAAAAATCCCGCATCGCCTGCAAGCGCTCCGGCGTCCCCTCGCCCCCGTGCAGACAAAAGCCCACGAAGCCGTCATAGCCCAGGCGCTCGCGGAGGCCGCGCCCCAAATCGCCGAGGCAGGGCAGGTTCGCGTCCCCCAGCTGGATGTAACCGAGAATGTCCCGGAACCGCTCCGCCATTTTCACCAGGGCGTCGGCGTCCGCGGGCGATACGGCGGGCAAATGGCCAAAGTCCAGGGCCAGCCGCAACGCGGGCGTCGCGACCGCGCGCAGGAGCTCCGCGGCCTTGCCGGCGGCGGCGGCGAAAGCGGCGGCAAGCGTGGCGGCGCTCCCGTCGCCGCCCCGGTCGGGATGCGGTTTCAGGTACAGGGTCACACCGCTGCGGGCCGCCTTCTCGGCGGCGGACTGCAGGAGGCGCTTCGCGTTTTCCAGTCCCTCCCCGGCGCCCGTCGCCCCGGGCGGCAGGGCGAAGCCCCCTTCCAGCATGACGTTGCTGCAGGACAGGAATATCCCCACGGCGATGCTTTGCGACAAATGTTCCAGAAAAAACCCTTGCCTGGCCGCGTCACCCAAAGCCGGTTCCATCCCACCTTCGAGACTGGCGAGACGCAGTTTGTTTTCGGCCAAGGCATCTTTCACGCGGGTCAAATCCAGTTCCGTCCACCGGCCGAACTCCACATAGCCGTGACCGGCCTGGCCGGCGCGGCGAAAGCGATCGTAAAAGGCCTCTTCGCCGAACAGCGTTTCCATTGACAGGGATTTTTTCATAAACCGGCCTTTCCAAACGGCGCAGCCTCGCCGCGCCGCGACCTCGCCCCGGGCGTTCACAGTAATACTATCGGCGCAAAGTCATATTTCCTGAAACAAACCTCTCGACCAACCCCCCATGCGAACAATATAATGCAGGGTTTGGATTCGGCCGCCCCTCGGCCGCGCGGGACAGTGCCCCCCCGCCAGCAAGCCTTCAAGAAAGCCATGCGAAAATGTCCAGTAAAACCGCAATTTTGACGATGATTGATAAATACAACGCCCTGACCGTGCCGGACCAGACCATCCTCCAGGCTTTGTCCGCCCTCTACGAACCGGCGGCCGCCCCGGTCGTCGCCTCCTGCCTCGCCGGCGCCGGCTGCCGCGAATCGCCCCTTCGGGCCTTCTCGCCGCAAATCGTCGCCACCCGCCTGTCCCGCCTTGCCAAAGCCGGTTTCGTGCAGGAGCAAAGCGTCGAAAACCGGGCCCAGAAAATCCTCCTCTGGCGCTGCCGCACCGATGTGGGGGAAGTCGCCATCCGCCACGCCGTCCGGGACGGCCGCTTCCTCCCCATCGCCAAAGCCGCCCTCGCCGAAACGCACGGCCGCGACTGGAAAGGGGAAGGGGCGGACGACAGCCAGCTGCGCCGCCTCCACCTCGCCTTCCACGCCGGCGACTGGCGCCTCGCCGCCCAGGCGGCGGGTTTAATGTCCCAGGCGGAGACCGGTTCCGGCGGGCTGTTCCTTGCCAATCTACTGCGGATTCAACCCGACGATTCCTGGCGGCGCACCGCCTCGCCGGCCGCCTTCGGCCCGGTCCTGGCCGCCGCCATACGGGACGCCGCCAACGGCCTGGCCGATCCCGGCCCCATGCTGCCCCTGGCCGCCGAGATTCTCGAAAGGGAGGCGAAGAATCCCGCCGAAACGGGCGACCTGCCTTTCGCCCTGGTCGAAAGCCTCACCATGCGGGGGAAGCTCAAGGACGCCTACAAAATCGCCAATCTGGCCGCCCCCGAGAACACCCCCCTCGCGACCCTGCCCCCGGCCCTGGCCGAAGGCCGGGCCGACGCTCCGGAACTGGCGGAGAACGCCATGGCCAAACGCCGGAGCCACCAGGGCGGGGTCCTGCCCCAGGACAGCGGCGCGGTGTGGATTGCCCTCGCCATCATGACCGGCGACCTCGCCGACGCGGTCGAAGGGATGATCCGCCGCATGAGCGCCGGAAGCATGCAGAACCACCCCGACGCCGGCGCCTTGTCGGCTTTGCGGCACGCGTTCCTGTTCATGGCCGGACAGGCCACGGCCGCGCGGCTATTGGGGGACGCCCCGGCCGACCGTAAATCCCTGAGCCTGTTCTGTCACGCCCTGGCGCTACTCCGGATCGACCCCTCGCGTCTGGAGAAACTCCGGCCGGAATTGTCCGAACAGGCCGACCGGGCCGGCAAATCGGGTTATCAATGGTTCGGCCTCCAGCTCGAGGCGCTGGCGGCGGCGGCAGAAAGCAAGCCGGCGGCGGAAGGGCGCTGGCCCCTCCTGACCCGTTTCTTCAAGGAGGAGGACGCCTGGCGGCGGGGGCTGAAGGCTTTGGAGGATTTGGCCCGGGACCCCGGCGAGGAAACGGCGCAAGCCGGGAAACGCCTCGCCTGGCTCGTCAATTTCCCGGCTCATCCCGAAGACATTTTCATGCCTTTTGAAATCCAGCCCATCGAACAAAGCCTCGGCAAGGACGGCCAGTGGTCGAAGGGGAGGAACGTGGCCCTACGCCGCATTTTCCAGCACGCGCCGGATTTCGACTACATCACCGACGCCGACCGCATGGTGTTCGCGACTCTCCGCTACGATTTCGACGGCGTCTCCCAGGGGTTCCGTTTCGACACCGGGACCGCCCTCGCCCACCTCATCGGCCACCCCCTGGTCTTTCGCGGCGACGACAGCGGCGCGCGGCTGGACATCGAACCCGGCCGCTTCGAACTGTCGGTGACGGACCAGAACGGCGGCTGCGAAATTACCCTGGAACCGGCCCTGGCTGACTTCGTGCCGGAGGGCCATTCCGGCGAGGAACTCCTGGACGCGGCGAAGGGTGACGGCCTGGCGGGTACCCTGGCGCGGCTGGAAACGCCGACCCGGCTCCGGGTTTACCCCCTGCGGGAACGGGAGCGGCAATTGGCGCGGGTGGTGGGGGACGGCCTGACGATACCGGTTCGCGGCCGCGAGGAGGCGCTCCACACCCTGGGGAAATTATCCGGGATAATTCACCTGCATTCCGACCTCCCGGAACTGGCCGGCGAAGGCGAGATGATCGCCGCCGACAGCCGGCCGCGTTTCCACATCACCCCCCAGACCGTCGGGGTCAGGGTCGAAGTGTGGGCGCATCCCCTGGGTGACGACGGTCCCGCCTACCGGCCCGGCCGGGGGGGCAGGATGCTGACCGCGAACGTCGACGGCCGGCTTCTGAAAACCCGGCGGGACGCCCAGGCCGAGAAGGCGGCGGCGGCGGAAGTGGTGGCGGCGTGCCAGTCCTTGTCCGGCCGCGAGGACGGCGATTTGTCGTGGCGGCTGGAGGATCCCGAGGCGGCTTTGGGTTTTCTGGCGGAGACGGAGGATTTGAAGGGGAGGGCGGTTTTCCTGTGGCCGAAAGGGGGAAGGTACCGGGTCAGGCGGCTGCGCGGTTTTGGCGGCTTGAAGCTCAGGGTAAAAAGTTCCGCCGACTGGTTTGAACTGGAAGGGGGCCTGGAGGTCGACGAAAACCTGGTGGTGGACATCGGCCGCCTTCTCGCCTCGATGCGCCACTCGGGCGGGAAATTCGTGGAAATCGGCGAAGGCGAATATCTGGCCCTGACGAACGAACTCCGCCGGCAATTGGGGGATTTGGAGTCCTTGGGCGAATTCCACAACGGCCGTTTCCGGCTGAGCGATTTGGCCGGCTCGGCGGTGGAGGCTTTGGAAGAATCGGGGGCGCAGGTCGAGGCGGATTCGGAATGGCGGCGTCAGCTCGCTTTGCGGCGGGATTTGGCCGGATTCCAGCCGGAGCTGCCGGGCGCTTTCAACGGCGAACTTCGCGAATACCAGCTGGACGGCTACCGCTGGATGGCCCGTTTGGCGGAATGGGGCGCGGGCGCCTGTTTGGCCGACGACATGGGCTTGGGGAAAACGGTGCAGACGCTGGCCTTGCTGGTGCGCCGGGGCGATTTGGGGCCGGCGTTGGTGGTGGCGCCGACGAGCGTCTGCCACAACTGGATGGCGGAGACGGCCCGCTTCGCCCCCGGTTTAAGGATGTCCACCTTCCGCGAAGGGAACCGCGGCGATCAGGTGAGGCAGCTGGGCGCCGGGGACGTGTTGATCCTCAGTTACAGTCTGCTCCGGCAGGAGGACGAGGCCTTGTCGGGGGTGAAATGGGCGACGGTGGTGCTGGACGAGGCGCAGGCGATAAAGAACGTTTCGGCGAAGCGCTCGAAGGCGGCGATGAGTTTGGAGGCCGGCTTCAGGCTCATCACCACCGGCACGCCGATTGAGAACCACCTGGGCGAATTGTGGAACCTGTTCCGTTTCATCAATCCGCATTTGCTCGGTTCCTGGCGGAAATTCCAGGAACGCTTCGCCGCCCCCATCGAGCGCGAGCACGACGGCGAGGCGTCGGAACGTTTGCGGCGGATCATCCGCCCCTTCATACTTCGCCGGACCAAACAGCAGGTTCTGGATTCCCTGCCCCCGAAGACGGAAATTACCCTGTCGGTCGAATTGGCGCCGAAGGAACGGGCGTTTTACGAATCCTTGCGGCGTAGCGCCCTGGAGCGCCTGGAGGCGGAACCGGCGGCGGCGGAGAAGAAGCGCTTCCAGATTCTCGCCGAGATTATGCGTCTCCGGCGCGCCTGCTGCGCGCCGCAACTGGTAAACGGAGGCGAGGGGATAACGTCCGCCAAGCAGGAACAGTTCAAAACCACCCTGGGGGAACTGGTCGAGAACAAGCACAAAGTGCTGGTTTTCAGCCAGTTTGTGGATCACCTGTCAATTATCCGCGCCCACCTCGAAAAGGAGGGCTACCGCTACCAGTATCTGGACGGCTCGACCCCGACCCGGCAGCGGAAGAAGGCGGTGGAGGATTTCCAGGCCGGGATCGGCGATGTCTTCCTCATCAGTTTGAAAGCCGGCGGCCTCGGCCTCAATTTGACCGCGGCGGATTATGTCATCCACATGGACCCGTGGTGGAACCCGGCGGTGGAGGACCAGGCCTCCGACCGGGCGCACCGCATCGGCCAGGACAAACCGGTTACGGTGTACCGTCTGGTGGCGGCCGGGACCATCGAGGAGAAGATCGTCCAGCTGCACCGGAACAAGCGGGATTTGGCCGACAACCTGTTGTCGGGGGCGGATCAGTCGGCGGCTCTGGACATGGAAGAAATCATGCGTTTGCTGCGGGACGACGCTTGAGCCGGGGCAACTTATCAATAAGGGGCAGCTCTAAAAATGCTCTTTTGCCCGGATACTTCGTCAGGGCTTCGCTCTCGCGTTTTGTAACACAAACCACCACCGCGTGTTACAAAACGCTGCCGCTACGCCCTTCCTCGTCTGCGGGCAAAATAGCAATTTTTAG